>DAOLIU010000101.1:0-11818 GCA_035328385.1 Nitrospira sp.
ATCGTCCCTATGTTCACGTGCGGCTTCTTCCGCTCAAATTTCGCCTTCGCCATACCGAATCCCTCCTACGACTTCTGTGACCGCCGAATTACTCGCCGCGATACTTCGCGATGATTGCCTCTGCAATCTGCCGCGGCACCTGATCGTATCGATCGAATTCCATGCTGTACGTCGCCCTGCCCTGCGTGCGGGACCGGAGATCCGTGGCATAGCCGAACATCTCCATAAGCGGCACCGAAGCTTCGATGGCCTGTGCACCGGCGCGTACCTTCATGCCCTGCACCTTGCCCCGACGACCGTTCAAGTTACCGATGACGTCGCCCATGAACTCTTGCGGCACGAGCACTTCCACTTTCATGATCGGCTCGAGCAGCACGGCGTCTGCTTTCTTGCAGGCGTCGGAGAATCCCATGGAGCCGGCGATCTTGAACGCCATTTCATTGGAATCCACTTCGTGATACGACCCGTCGATCACGGTCACTTTGATATCCCGCAACGGATAGCCGGCGATCACGCCGTTCTCCATCCGCTCCTTTACACCCTTCTCGATTGCGGGAATGTATTCTTTCGGAATCGCACCGCCGACGATCTTATTGACGAACTCAAGTCCCTTACCGGGCTCGGACGGCTCGACCGTGAGCACCACATGGCCGTACTGCCCGCGCCCGCCGGTTTGCTTGATGTACTTGGATTCCGCCTCGGCCTTGCGCCTGATCGTTTCCCTGAAGGCCACCTCCGGCTTGCCGACGTTCGCCTCAACCTTGAACTCCCGCAACAGGCGATCGACGATGATTTCCAAATGCAACTCGCCCATGCCGGCGATGATGGTCTGGGCCGTCTCTTCGTCGGTCCGGACACGGAAGGACGGATCCTCCTGAGCTAACTTCTGAAGCGCGAACCCCATCTTTTCCTGGTCCTGCTTCGTCTTCGGCTCGATGGCCATCGCAATGACCGGCTCCGGAAACTTCATGACTTCCAGCAACACCGGCTGTTTTTCGTCGGCCAGGGTATCGCCGGTCGTCGCACCCTTGAGTCCGACGGCAGCCACGATGTCGCCTGCATAGACCGCATCGATCTCTTCCCGCTTGTTCGCGTGCATTTTGAGCAGGCGTCCGATGCGGTCCCTTGTCCCCTTGGTCACGTTGAGCACGGGCGTGCCGGTTTTAAGCGTGCCGGAATAGACACGGAAGTACGTCAACTGACCGGCAAACGGGTCGGACATGATCTTGAAGGCCAGTGCGGCAAACGGCTCGGAGTCGGCCGCCTTGCGCTCGACTTCTTTGTTGGTGTTCGGATCGATGCCCTTGACGGACGGGATATCGAGCGGAGACGGCAGGAAATCGACGACGCCGTCGAGCAGCTGTTGCACCCCTTTGTTCTTGAACGCCGACCCGCAGAGCACCGGAGTCACTTTCATCGCGATGGCACTGGCGCGGACCGCACGTCGAATCTCTTCCTCGGTCAACGGCTGTCCATTGAGATATTTCTCAATCACCTGATCGTCGAATTCCGCCACCGCTTCGAGCATCTTTTCGCGATACTCCTTGGCCTTATCCAACAAATCGGCGGGGATTTCCTCGACCTTATACTTGGCGCCCAGCGTTTCATCGTCGTACACGTACGCTTTCATCGTGATCAGATCGATCGAACCGCGATACTCCGACTCCTTTCCGATGGGAATCTGAATCGGAATGGGATTCGCGCCCAGCCGGTCAATGATGGTCTGCACGCTGAAGTAGAAATCAGCACCGATACGATCCATTTTGTTCATAAACGCGATGCGCGGCACCTGATACTTGTCGGCCTGCCGCCACACGGTTTCGGACTGCGGCTCGACGCCCTGCACCGAATCGAAAACTGCGACTGCCCCGTCCAATACGCGCAAGGACCGCTCGACTTCGATGGTAAAATCCACGTGCCCGGGGGTATCGATGATGTTGATGCGATGATCCTTCCAGAAACAGGTCGTGGCCGCGGCGGTGATCGTAATCCCCCGCTCGCGCTCCTGCTCCATCCAGTCCATCGTCGCGGCGCCCTCGTGCACTTCGCCCATCTTGTGCGTCATGCCGGTGTAATAGAGAATCCGCTCGGTGGTCGTGGTTTTCCCGGCGTCGATATGCGCCATGATTCCGATGTTGCGCGTGCGTTCTAATGGTGCTTGCCTAGCCACGTTTATCCCCTAAAAATACACGTGCTGCAGACTGAGCCGATGAAAGCTGCGATTCAGGGGCACCCCGCGTCTGCGGATCGCAGCACGGCCCAACTGCAGCACAGAATGACGTTACCAGCGATAGTGCGCGAAGGCCTTGTTGGCCTCCGCCATGCGATGCACGTCTTCCCGCTTCTTTACCGCGGCCCCTGTATTGTTGGATGCGTCCAGCAGTTCGGCCGCGAGCTTCTCCCGCATGCTCTTGCCGCCGCGCGTCCGCGCATACTCCGACAACCAACGTAGCGCCAACGACATCCGGCGGGCGGGGCGGATTTCGACCGGCACCTGATACGAGGCGCCGCCGACCCGTCGGGACTTCACCTCGACGATCGGCTTCACGTTATCGATCGCCGCCTTGAAGACCTTGAGCGGATCTCCACCCGTTTTCTCCTGGATCGCATCGAATGCGCCGTAACAAATCCGTTCCGCCGTACTCTTCTTGCCGTTTTCCATCAAAATATTGAGAAACTTCCCGACGATCTTGTCGCGATATCGAACGTCCGGGAGCGGCTCTCGCTGGCCTAAAAATCTGCTTCGTGGCATACGTTCAGTTCTCTCTGCTCAGATTCCGTGAATCAAATTACTTCGGGCGCTTGGCTCCGTACTTGGAGCGACCCTGCTTTCGGTCGGCGACTCCGACGGCGTCGAGCGCGCCGCGCACGATGTGATACCGCACGCCCGGCAGGTCTTTCACGCGTCCGCCTCGCACGAGCACGATCGAGTGCTCTTGCAGATTGTGACCGACTCCGGGAATGTATGTCGTCACTTCCATCCCGTTCGTCAGTCGAACACGGGCGACTTTCCGAAGCGCGGAGTTCGGCTTCTTCGGCGTCGACGTGTAGACGCGAAGGCACACGCCGCGTTTCTGCGGACAGGCCTTGAGCGCAGGACTCTTGGTTTTGGCATGGGCCAGCTGCCGGCCCTTTCTCACGAGTTGATTGATCGTCGGCATTGCTCTCTCTCTTGATCTGAACCGCTGATTTCCCGCTCAACCCTGAACTTCATGGGCAAAGCCGGAGGATTATAATGATCAACCCTTACGCTGTCAAGCCACGGTCGAACCGCCTGCGGGCGGTCACGACCCGGTCGGCTCCCCGGAGGCCGCGACCACGCCTTCGTGCGGCAGCACGGGCGCCTCACCCGTACCGACGGCCACTGGTTCAGGCTTAGGACTGATCACGAACGTGTCACGATACTCCTCAAACCCGCTGCCGGCCGGAATCAACCGTCCGACGATGACGTTTTCCTTCAGGCCCAACAGATTGTCCTCTCGTCCATTGATGGCCGCTTCGGTCAGGACTCGCGTCGTCTCCTGGAAAGACGCGGCGGAAATGAAGCTGTCGGTCGTCAGCGCCGCCTTGGTAATCCCCAGCAGCACGGGCTTGCCGAGCGCGGGTTTGCCGTCCTTTTTCAGCACCCGGTCGTTTTCTTCTTCGAAGATCAGCTTGCTGACCTGGCTTCCGGGGAGAAATTCCGTGTCCCCCGGATCTTCGATTCGGACCTTGCGCAGCATTTGCCGCACGATGATCTCGATATGCTTGTCATTGATCGACACGCCTTGCAGACGATAGACGTCCTGCACCTCGTCGACCAGATACTTCTGCAATTCATTGGGACCCAACACGTCGAGAATGTCGTGGGGATTGGCCGATCCGTCCATCAACGGCTCTCCCGCACGCACCCAATCCCCTTCGTGCACGTTGACGTGCTTGCCCTTCGGAATGAAGTACTCTTTGGTATCGCCCATCTTGTTGTCCACCAGCACTTTGCGCTGGCCCTTGACGAACCCCCCGTAGGACACTTCTCCGTCGATCTCGCTGATGACGGCCTGCTCCTTCGGCTTCCGGGCTTCGAAGAGCTCGGCCACTCGGGGCAGACCGCCGGTGATGTCCTTCGTCTTCGTGGTTTCGCGCGGGATCTTCGCGAGCACATCGCCCGGATGGACCATGGCGCCCTTCTCCACGAAGATGTGCGCGCCGACGGGCAACAGATACCGGGCGACCATATTGGCCCCGCCGGACACCTTTGCGGTTTTTCCGCCTTCGTCCTTGATCGACACCCGGGGACGAAGCGTCGCTCCCGTGTGCTCGATGATGACCTTTCTCGACAGACCGGTCACCTCGTCGAATTCTTCCTTCATCGTCACGCCTTCGACGATATCGCCGTACGCGACCTTCCCGCCGACCTCGGTCAGGATCGTCAGCGAGTACGGATCCCATTCCACCAGCTTTTGGGCCAGGGCGACACGGTCGCCGTCCTTGATCTTGATCTTGGCGCCGTAGACGACCGGATACTTCTCGCGCTCCCGACCGTTCTCATCGACGATCGCGATCTTTGCGTTCCGGTTCATCACGACCCATTCGCCGTCCTTGTTGCGGACGGCGATGCCGGCGTTGTGCACATCGGCGTTCTTCTTGGCGTCAAAGCTCATGAACTTCATGTAGCCGGCATGCTTCGCTTCAAGCACCGTTTGCTCCACGACCTTGCTCGCGGTGCCGCCGATATGGAACGTGCGCATCGTCAGCTGAGTTCCCGGCTCGCCGATGGACTGGGCCGCGATCACGCCGACCGGCTCTCCCTTTTCGACCAAACGGCCGCGCGCCAGATCCCGCCCATAGCAGGCGCGGCAGACGCCGCGACGCGACTGGCAGGTCAGGACGGACCGGATCTTCACCCGGTCGACGGCCGCTTCCACGACGTCCTTCGTCCGTTCCTCGGTGATCTCTTCGTTGAACGACACGATGATCTCGCCCGTCACGGGATCGCGGATGTCCTCGGCCGCCAGACGTCCCAGGATGCGCTCTTCGATCGGCTGAATGATCTCGCCGCCTTCGACCAGCGCGCTCACGAAGATCCCGTCGGTTGTGCCGCAATCGATTTCACTGATGATGACGTCCTGCGCGATATCCACGAGACGGCGCGTGAGATACCCGGAGTTCGCGGTCTTCAACGCCGTATCCGCCAAGCCCTTGCGCGCGCCGTGGGTCGAAATGAAGTACTGCAGCACCGTCAGGCCTTCGCGGAAATTCGCGGTGATCGGCGTTTCGATGATTTCTCCGGACGGCTTCGCCATCAGTCCGCGCATGCCGCCCAACTGGCGGATCTGCTGCGAACTGCCCCGGGCCCCCGAGTCGGCCATCATGAAGATCGGGTTGAACGCTTCCTGTTTGGCCGCATCGCCGCCGGCGCCCAACTCTTTCATCATTTCACCCGCCACCTGTTCGGTGACATGGGCCCAAATATCGATGACCTTGTTGTAACGCTCGCCGTTCGTGATCAAGCCTTCGGCATACTGCCGCTCGATCTCGTTGACTTCGCGCTGCGCTCTTCCGATCAACTCTTCCTTCTTGCTGGGAATGTGCATGTTGTCGATGCAGATCGAGACCCCGGCCCTGGTCGCATACTGGAATCCGGTATCCTTGATCTTGTCGAGGAACATGACGGTCTCACGGTGTCCCGACTGCCGGTAGACCGAATCGATCAGCTTGGTCACCTCTTTCTTCGTCATCAGCTTGTTGGCGTAGGCGAAGGGCATGCCGGCAGGCAGCACTTCGGACAGGATCACCCGGCCCACCGTGGTTTGCACCAGGTTGCCTTCGATACGCACCTTGACCCGCGCGTGCTCTTCCACTTCACGCGCGTCGAACGCGATGCGCACTTCTTCGGGCGACCCGAAGACCTTGCCTTCACCCTTCGCACCGACCCGTTCCTTCGTCAGCCAGTAGCACCCGAGCACCATGTCTTGCGACGGTACGGCGATCGGCTTGCCGTTGGCCGGCGAGAGAATGTTGTTGATGGACATCATCAATACGCGCGCTTCTACTTGGGCCTCGACGGACAACGGCACGTGGACGGCCATCTGGTCGCCGTCGAAGTCCGCGTTGAACGCGGCGCAGACGAGCGGATGCAGCCGAATCGCCTTGCCTTCGACCAATACCGGATCGAAGGCCTGGATGCCCAGCCGGTGGAGCGTCGGGGCTCGGTTCAAGAGCACCGGATGCTCCCTGATGACTTCGTCGAGCACGTCCCAGACTTCTGGACGCTCCTTTTCCACCAGGCGCTTTGCGCTCTTGATCGTCGTGGCGGCACCCCGCTCCTCCAGCTTGTGGAAGATGAACGGCTTGAACAGCTCCAAGGCCATTTTCTTCGGGAGGCCGCATTGATGCAGCCGCAGTTCCGGACCGACGACGATGACCGTCCGGCCCGAATAATCGACACGCTTGCCGAGCAGATTCTGCCGGAAACGCCCTTGCTTGCCCTTCAGCATGTCGCTCAGCGACTTGAGCGGGCGTTTATTGGGTCCGCGAATCGCGCGGCCACGACGTCCGTTATCGAACAAGGCATCCACCGCCTCCTGCAGCATGCGCATTTCGTTGCGGATGATGACCCCGGGCGCCTTCAACTCCATCAACCGCTTCAGCCGGTTGTTCCGGTTGATCACGCGGCGATAAAGATCGTTCAGATCCGACGTGGCGAAACGTCCGCCGTCCAGCGGCACGAGCGGGCGCAATTCGGGAGGCAGCACGGGGATCACGTCCATGATCATCCACTCGGGCTTGTTCCCAGACTTGCGGAACGCCTCGATGACCTTGAGCTGCTTCGCGTGCTTCTTTTTCAGCGCCGCCGACGTGGAGGTCTTGGACTTGGCCTTGATCTCGTCCCATTTGGCGTTGATGTCGATCTTGCGCAACAGGTCGCGGATCGCCTCGGCGCCGATGCCGACCTTGTAGGAATTAGGGGCGAATTCCGACTGCAGCTGTCGGAGCTTCTCCTCCGTCACGAGCTCCTTCTCCGTCAGATCCGTCTGGCCGGCGTCGACACAGACGTAGCTTTCGAAGTAGAGGATTTTTTCCAGTTGCTTGAGGCTCATGTCCAGCAGGGTGCCGATGCGGCTGGGCACGCCCTTCAAGAACCAGATGTGCGCCACGGGCGCCGCCAGCTCGATGTGCCCCATGCGTTCCCGGCGCACCTTGCTCTGAATCACTTCCACGCCGCACTTGTCGCAGACGATGCCCCGGTGCTTCATGCGCTTGTACTTGCCGCAATTGCACTCCCAATCCTTGATCGGCCCGAAAATCTTCGCGCAGAACAGGCCGTCTTTCTCCGGCTTGAACGACCGGTAATTGATCGTCTCGGGCTTCTTCACTTCGCCGTACGACCAGGACCGGATCTTTTCGGGCGAGGCGATGCGGATCCGCATCGAGTCGAACGACACCGAGTCCCGCGGCTTTTCAAATAATGTGTATACGCCTTCCAAGGTAGTGACCTCCTCTGATGCCGGGACGCGCCCGGCACACAAGTGGTTAGTCTTGCGTCTTGACCAACTCGACGTCCAGGCCGAGGCTTTGCAGCTCCTTGACCAGAACGTTGAACGACTCGGGCAAGCCCGGCTCCAGGAACGGCTCCCCTTTGACGACCGCTTCGTACATCCGCGACCGGCCCGGCACGTCATCGGACTTGACGGTCAGGAATTCCTGCAGCGTGGAGGCCGCGCCGTAGGCCTGCAGCGCCCAGACTTCCATTTCGCCGAGCCGCTGGCCGCCGAACTGAGCCTTGCCGCCCAACGGCTGCTGCGTCACGAGCGAATAGGGTCCGATCGACCGCGCGTGAATCTTGTCGTCGACCAGATGGTGCAGCTTCAGTACATACATGTAACCCACGGTGACCGGGCTGCCGAAAGGTTCGCCGGTGCGGCCGTCCATCAGCACGGTCTGTCCGCTCGACGGCAGCTTCGCCTTCTTCAGCAGGTCCTTGATTTCCTTCTCTGACGCGCCGTCGAACACGGGACTCGCCACCTTGATGCCCAGGGCCTTCGCGGCCCAGCCGAGGTGAGTCTCCAGAATCTGCCCCACGTTCATACGCGAGGGCACGCCGAGCGGGTTCAACACGATTTCCACCGGCGTCCCGTCCGGCAAATAAGGCATGTCTTCTTCGGGAAGGACCCGGGATACGACGCCCTTATTGCCGTGCCGGCCGGCCATCTTGTCGCCGACCTGTATCTTGCGCTTCATCGAAATGTACACTTTGACGAGCTTGATGACGCCCGGCGGCAGCTCATCACCCCGCTTGAGGCGCCCGACCTTCTCGTCGTACAGCGTCTGCAGGATCTCGATCTGCTCTTTGGCCCGTCGTTCGACGTCCTCAAGCTCCTTCTGTTCGTCCGGATCGCTCAGGATGATGTAGCGAACGGTGTCGTCGGGCAGCCGCTTGAGGATCTCCGCGGTCAGCTTGCCCTTCTTCTTCAAAATGACGTCGCCGCTCTCGGGATCCATGAGGTCGCGTCCGACCACCTTGCCCAGCAGCAGCTTCCTGACTTTCTTGGTCTTTTCCTCGTCGATGATGCGCAGCTCCTCGTGATGATCACGCTGGAGCTTCATCGCGTCCTCGCTCTCGATGCTCTTGGACCGCTCGTCCTTGTCGAGCCCCTTGCGCGAGAAAATCTTCACGTCGACGATGATGCCTTCGACGCCGGGAGGCACGGTCAACGACGTGTCTTTCACGTCTCCGGCCTTCTCGCCGAAGATGGCGCGAAGGAGCTTCTCTTCCGGGGTCAGCTGCGTCTCGCCCTTCGGCGTCACCTTGCCGACCAGAATATCGCCGGGCTTCACTTCCGCGCCGATCCGGATGATGCCGCTCTCGTCGAGATTGCGCAGCGCCTCTTCGCCGACGTTCGGAATGTCGCGCGTGATGTCTTCCTTCCCCAACTTGGTGTCGCGGGCCTCGACTTCGAATTCCTCGATGTGAATCGAGGTGAACGCATCCTCGCGTACCAGTTTCTCGCTCAGGAGAATGGCGTCTTCGAAGTTGTATCCGCCCCAGGGCATGAACGCGACCAGTACGTTCTTCCCGAGCGCCAGTTCCCCCTGATCGATAGCCGGGCCGTCGGCCAGCACTTGACCCTTCTTCACCGGTTGCCCGATCCGCACCACCGGCGTTTGGGTGATGCAGGTATTTTGATTGGACCGCTGGAACTTGATCATATCGTAGACGTCAAGTCCCGAATCGTTCCGCTTCCGCCCCTCTTTGGCATCGGCGCGGACGACGACGCGGGTGGCGTCGACGCTTTCGACGACGCCGGACCGTCTGGCTTGCACCACATAGCCCGAATCGCGCGCCACCACCGCTTCCATGCCGGTCCCTACCAGCGGAGATTCCGCCTTCAGCAACGGCACCGCTTGGCGCTGCATGTTGGAACCCATCAACGCGCGGTTCGCGTCGTCATGCTCGAGGAACGGCACGAGCGCGGTCGCCACGCTGACCACCTGTTTGGGCGAGACGTCCATATACTCGATCTTGTCGGGAGTGGCCGTCACGAAATCTCCCGCGGACCGGGCGGACACCGTTTCCGAAACCAGCCGGCCTCCCCCGTCCACCCTCGAATTGGCCTGAGCGATGACGTACTTGTCACCCTCGATGGCCGACAAAAACTCGATCTGATCGGTGACGCGGCCTTTCTCGACCCTCCGATACGGAGCTTCAATGAACCCGAATTGATTGATCCGGGCATAGGTGGCCAGCGACGTGATCAAGCCGATGTTCGGTCCTTCCGGGGTTTCGATCGGACAGATACGGCTGTAGTGCGACGGGTGCACGTCGCGGACCTCGAAGCCCGCCCGTTCCCGCGTCAAACCGCCCGGACCCAGCGCCGACAGACGCCGCTTGTGGGTGATCTCCGCCAGCGGATTCGTCTGGTCCATGAACTGCGACAACTGGCTGCTGCTGAAAAATTCCTTCACCGCGGCCACGACCGGCTTGGCGTTGATCAGGTCGTGCGGCAGCACCGTCTCCATATCCAGGAGGTTCATGCGCTCCTTGATGCTGCGCTCCATGCGGACCAATCCGAGCCTGAACTGATTTTCCAGCAATTCGCCGACGGACCGGACCCGCCGATTGCCCAAATGGTCGATGTCGTCGATCTCGCCCTTGCCCATCTTGAGATTGACCAGATACCGGATGACCTCGACGATGTCCTGGGCCGTCAGCGTGCGTTGCTCCAGCGGCAGATCGAGCCCCAACTTCTTGTTGAGCTTCAATCGGCCGACCGGCGACAGGTCGTACCGTTTCGAATTGAGGAACAAATTGTCGAAGAGGGCGCGGGCCGTCTCGACGGACGGCGTCTCACCCGGACGGAGCCGGCGATAGATTTCGACCATCGCCTCTTCCTTCGAACCCGTACGCTCCATTTCCAACGTGTCGAGAATGACCGGCGTCGTGGTGGCCGTGTCGAAGTAGATGACTTTGAACTCTTCGATCTCGGTTTCGAGGATCCGCTCGACCATGTCGGCGGTCAGCCGTTGATTCTTCTCCGCGAGCTTGTTCTTCTTGTTGTCCACCAACTCCGTCAGCACCGCGCGGCCCACCAGTTCGGAAGGCGAGAGGGGGATTTCCTTCACTCCGGCGGCTTTGAGCTTGGCGATCACGCCCTTGGTCAACTTGGTGCCTTCCCGGACCAGCGGCTCCTTGCCGCCTTTTTCGGACAGTTCCACCGAACAGCGAAGCCCCTGATGGATCTCGGGGTCGAGCTTCCGCATCAGCTTGCCCTTCACCACCCGGATCTCTTCTACGGGATAGTACATCTTCAGCAGATCATCGCCGGAGTAGCCGAATGCCTTGAGAAGAATGGTGGCCGGCATCTTGCGGCGGCGGTCAATACGCACGTAGAGGATGTCGCGCGCGTCGAATTCGAAGTCGAGCCACGAGCCCCGGTAGGGAATGATCCGCGCCGAATAGAGCACCTTCCCGCTGGCGTGAGTCCGGCCCTTGTCGTGGGTGAACGAGGCGCCGGGCGATCTGTGCAACTGGCTGACGACGACCCGCTCGGTTCCGTTGACGATGAACGTGCCCCGCTCCGTCATGAGCGGAAGCTCGCCCACGTAGACTTCCTGTTCGCGCACGTCAAGAACTTTCTTCTTGGGCCCCTTGTCTTCCTTGTCGAACACGACGAGTCGCACGCGCAGCTTCAGCGGCACGGCGAAGGTCATACCTTGCTCCAGGCATTCCCGTTCGTCGTACTTTGGTATCCCGAGCGTGTAACTGGTAAACTCCAGGACGGCCGTGTTGTTGTAATCCGGAATCGGAAACACGCTGGCCAGGGCGGCCTGGAGCCCATGATCTTTTCGCCGTTCAGCCTCCGCCTCGAATTGCAGAAACTCTTCGTAGGATCGCTTCTGGATCTCGATGAGATCCGGAATGTCGATGCTCGTACGGATACGGGAAAAATCTTTCCGCTCGACGAACTCTTGTAGAGTCGTTTCGGACATTCGCCAGTCCTCCACTACAATGGTTGGGCTTGGGTACCCGCACATGCGGGTACCCGCAGATGCTGATCGAACGACAGGTTACTTGACCTCGACCTTCGCGCCGCTCTCTTCCAGCTTCTTCTTCATCGTGTCGGCTTCTTCCTTCGTCACGCCGTTCTTGACCGGCTTGGGAGCGCCTTCCACGAGATCCTTGGCTTCCTTGAGACCCAGGCTGGTGAGCTCGCGCACGACCTTGATGATCTGGATCTTCTTGTCCGCCGGCGCGGAGGCCAAAATGACGTCGAACGCCGTCTTCTCTTCCGCAGGAGCGGCGGCGGCACCGCCCGCGGCGGGGGCCGCAGCCACGGCA
>DAOLIU010000102.1:0-11787 GCA_035328385.1 Nitrospira sp.
CTGCCGAAAGTCCTCGACGGTCTTGGTCGTCGGATCGAGCGAGACGAACAGATGGGCGAATTCTCTGAGATCGTTGGAGGAGACCGAAGCGGTGAACGTAAAGCCGCCGATCCTCCACTTGTTCATCGCGTCGATGACGCTGGCGACCACCGTCATCTGCTGGGCGTTGACTTTGAGATGACTGTCTCCAAGAAACAAAAAGTCGTTTTGAAGCCGGAGCGTCACGGGTTGATCGTGCGTCAGCGTATGGACGATCGTCAGCATCGCTTCGACCGGCTTGTCCAGCGCCGAGTTCGTGCGGCCGTGAATGCGGGAGGTCTTGATCAGAGTGTTCAGCTGGGTGATGAGCTGAAAGCCCAGCATCACCATCTGCTGGTCGAGGATGTCCCCGGCTTCCGACCCCTGGGCGATCTTGTGCGAAAGGGATTTCTCGTGGGTCAGGAGCGGCTGCAGTTGATCGGTCGAGGCCGGGGCATCGGCGGGTTCGGGATCGCTCATGACAGGGTGCTCCTCACGAGGCGGCCGCCATCGGCGGTTTGCTTCGATGTTTGTTGATGTGGGCCAGCGCCATGGCGCAGGCTTGCCGGACGACGGCGGCCCCTTTCTTCTGCCCGAGTTCCAGGGCGGCGACGGCCGCCGGGGTCCCGAGTTTGCCCATGGCATCCGCGGCCAGGATCGCCAACTCTTCTTTTTTCTTCCGGTTCGCGAAATGCCATTCCGTGAAGAGCTGTGACCAATGGGGGACCGCTTCGTCGCCGCAGGTGGCGCGGACCGCGTGGTAAATGAGCCGGCGTTCGCTCAATGAACGCTCCATGAACTCTTCGGAGGAGATGATGGGAGACCAGAGTGAGAACGGAGCCGTGTATTGACCCGACATGAGCAGCTTGAACGCAGTCACCCGAACACTTTCGTCGGCATCCGTGGCGAAGGTCACCAGTTTTGCGCCGTTGCCGTTCGGACGGAACACGCTCATGGCCCTGATGACATCCTTGCGTACCTGCGCGTCGGGGTATCGAACCAGTTTGTCGATGGATTCGAGGAAGCGCGGATTGTTCAACTTGATGAGGATCGCGATCAGGTTCCGCACGTAGACGGGCCGGCGGTCGGACAGTCCGCGCAGCAGCGGTTCCGGATGGTCCTTGGCGAGCGTCAGCAAGGTGTCGGCGACGATAGCCTGGTGGGCGGGCGATTCCAGCGCCGCCATCAGCCCGCAGATTCCCTGGACTGCATCGGATTTCATCATGAGCAGGATCGTCGAGAGGCCTTCGGTCTCGGCCCCGGCCGTCTTGTTCAAATAGGATTCGATCGCCTTCAGCCGTTCCGGCCGGCCCAGCCCGTTGAAGAGGGCCGCCAGCTGGGCCTTGTGCTCTTCGCTGAGGTCCGGACGGACCGCTCCAGTTTCGTGGAGCACGCCCAAGACGTTCTCCAGGACGGTCCATCGTCCCTGCGCCAGCAGGGAATCCACGACGTTGTCCCACAGCCCGAGGAGTTTCGTCAGCAGCACCGGAGATTTTTCAGACGCCAGGATGGCGGTAGCCATATCCAGAACATAGAGTGTGGCGTCCCGTTTCGTTTCCTCGTCGATCTCCTTGGCCAACGTCGCGAGTTCTTCGTCGGTGACCTCGTAACCGATGAGGTTCGACTTAAAAAGCCGCCTGCCGCTTTCGGCGCCGGTTGCCGTACCACCAGCCTTGCTCGATGCTCGCGACTTGGTGCGGGCCAATTCCCGGTCCAGCAGTTCTCTCAACGTGGATTCGGACGACATGCCCGCGTCCAGGACGAGAAAGCCTTCGTGGCCGCCCGAGGCCTTGGCCACCTCTTCCGCCGTCACCAACGTGACCGTGGAGAGATTCTTGGACCACAGGCGTGTGACGATGTCGTCGTCGTCCGCTCCCGGTTCGTTGCTTCCCCAAAGGGAGTCGAGAAAATAATTCAGCTCTTCCTGAGTCAGGCCTTGCAACAGCGCGACTTCCCGGACGCCGTCCGCGTACAGTTTGAAGGCGATGCTCTCGCCGCCGCTGTCGGATTCCGGCTTGTAGACGATCTGGTCCCGGCATACCAATGCCGAGCGTTGGACGAGAAAGGTCAGTTTGGCATAAGTGGAGAGGTGGGCGGAAATCTCGTCGAACAATTGCTGGGAAAACTTCTGGGCGACGGGATTGCTCGATCCGTAGGTGCGGTTGGATTTGGCGGTCTTGTCCAGGAGTTTGAGCACCCGTTTGAGGGAGCCGATCTCCGGATCGTCCGCGGCTTTGGAGGCCATGGCCGCCGCCATCATTTCCTGGGCTTTTTGAAGATCGGACATATTCAGTACACCTATCCGGCATCCAGTGTTTCGTCAAGATTTATCACCATTCTTTTCCTGAACTTTCACCGCCACATGCGCATGGTTGCGGCCTTCTCAAATGAACGGTAGACTCCGCCTCCGGAGGTCGGGATGGCGGGGCTCATCATCTGCTTCGGAGACAGTTTGACGGCAGGATTTCAATCGCCGACTCCCGCCCATCCGACGGGGCGGGATACGCCGTACGGGGATTTTCTCCAGGAGTGGCTGGGCGCGTCGAGTCTGGTCCGCGTGAGCGGCAACTGCGGGGAGCTGACCAGCGAAATGGCGATGCGATTTCGGCAGGACGTGCTGGCCCATCGGCCGGACTACGTGGTGATCCTCGGCGGCACCAACGACCTGGGATGGAATGCCAGGCCGGCGGACATCATGCGGAACCTACTCAAGATGTACGAGCTCTCGCGCGCCGAGCGGATCATCCCGGTGCCGGTCACGGTGCCGTCGGTACGGATCTCGGACGATGGAGATGCGCCGGACACGGCCGCGTGGATTCAAGATCATCTGCAACGGCGCCGGCAGCTGAACGAGTTGATTTTGGCGTACGCCGACTCCAAGCAGCTCGTCGCCGTCGATCTGTTCGCCGCCACGGCGGAGCCGGAAACCGGGCGGCTCGCGGCTCCCTATTCGAACGACGGGCTGCATCTGACGACGGCGGGATACCGGCGGTTCGCGGAGCTGTTGTTCGATCGGGTGTTCCGGCCGGTCTGTCCGGATGCGCCGGGACGCGGCGCATGATCGCCGACGTCACGGATCGAACGTTCGATCGCCTCGTGGAAGGATCGCCGGTGCCCGTATTGGTGGAATTCTGGAAGCCGGGCTGCGGAGGCTGTCGTGCCTTGCTGCGCCGGCTCGTCGACGTGCAAGCGGAAACGGCGGGAAGACTGCTCGTGGTCAAAATGAACGTGGAGGAAAACCATCAGATCCCGGCCGAGCTGGAAATCTCCTCGCTTCCGGCGCTGGCGCTCTATCGAGGGGGACGATTCGACCGGTTCATCGGCGGGATCGGCACCAAGGAGGCGCTTCTTGCGCAGTTGACCGTGCTGCTCGAACCGCGCCGGGCCGGGAATCCGAATTCCTGAATGGCGATCTGCCCCGTCAGAGCGTACGCCAGAGCCTTCCGTCTTCCTGGATCAATCGGTCCGCTTCAACCGGTCCCCAGGTCCCGGCCTGGTATTCCGGCAGCCAGCGGGAGCCCTGCTGCTGCCAGCCTTCCAAGATCGTGGTGATCCAAGCCCAGGACGCTTCGACCGCATCGCGCCGCATGAACCGTGACGCATCCCCGGTCATGACGTCGAGCAGCAGGCGCTCGTAGGCTTCAGGCGAGGCTTGTCCGAACACTTCGCCGTACCGGAATTCCATTTCGACGGGCAGAGTCTGCTCTCTCGTGCCAGGCACCCGCGACACGATCCGGAGCGACAACCCTTCTTCCGGCTGAATCCGGAGCGTCAACACGTTCGGCGGCTGCGGCCGCTGTACGTTGGCGTTGAAGAGGATCTGCGGGATTTCCTTGAACTGGACGGCGACCTCGCTGGCCCGCATGGGGAGCGCCTTGCCGGTCCGCAGATAGAACGGCACGCCGGACCACCGCCAGTTCTCGACGAAACACTTGAGCGCGACGTAGGTTTCCGTCGTGCTGTTCGGGTCGACTCCGTTCTCGCGGCGATACCCGGGCACCGCTCGGCCCTGGATCGTCCCCGCCGCATACTGCGCGCGGACCGTGCAGCGCTCGAGGTCCTTGCCGACGATGGGCCGCAGGCAGCGGAGCACCTCCATCTTGGCGTTGCGGACCACGTCCGGATCGAGCGAGTAGGGCGGCTCCATCGCGACCAGACAGAGGAGCTGCAGGATGTGGTTCTGCACCATGTCGCGCAAGGCCCCGGCTTCCTCATAATAGGAGGCGCGCGTACCGACTCCTTCCGTCTCGCTGACCGTGATCTGTACGTGGTCGATGTACTTGTGGTTCCAGACCGGCTCGAAGATGCTGTTGGCGAACCGGACGACCATGAGATTCTGCACGGTCTCCTTGCCGAGATAATGGTCGATCCGGAAGATCTGGGATTCGTCGAACACGCGGCCGGTCACGGCATTGATCTCTTTGGCCGAGTTCAGGTCCCGGCCCACCGGTTTCTCCACGATGATGCGGGAGTAAGGCGATGTCTGGGACGGAGGAGTGGCGAGCCCCGCCTGAGCGAGCCCTTCGCAGACCGCCGTGAACGAGCTGGGCGGGATGCTCAGATAGAAGATACGGTTGCCCGGGAGGCCGAAGGTCCGCTCCAGCTCTTCGGCGCGCCGTTTCAGCGCGGTGAAGGTGTCGGCTGCTTCGTTCTCGCCGGCCAGGTAGAAGAGGTGTTCGGCGAAGGAGGCCCACTTCGCTTCATCCAGCGCCTGGCGCGAAAATTTCGCGATGCCTTCCCGCAGCGACGACCGGTATTCCTCGTCCGACATCGTCCGGCGGCCGAGGCCCAGCACCGCAAACTTTGCGGGGAGCAATCCGTCCAAGAGCAGGTTATACAAGGCCGGGATCAGTCGCCGCCGGGCCAAGTCCCCGGACCCGCCGAAGATGACCAGGGTACAGGGCTCCACGGGCGGCAGACTTTCCGGGGCCGGCTTGACGTCGAGTTTCTTGACGACTGGAGACATGGCGAGGGTCGCTACCGTTTGACCGCGTGTCCGCCGAATGCATTGCGCAGGGCCGCCAGCATCTTTTCCGCGAACGAGTCTTCCTGGCGGGACCGGAACCGGGTGAAGAGGGCGGCCGTCAACGTCGGCACCGGCACCGCCTTTTCGACCGCTTCCGCGATCATCCACCGCCCTTCGCCCGAGTCCTGCACGAAGCCCTTGAGGTGCTCCAGCTTGGGATCCTCCTTGAGAGCGCTGCCGGCCAGTTCCAGCAGCCAGGATCGGACGACGCTTCCTTGCATCCACAAGTCGGCGATGCGGGCCAAGTCGAGGCGATAATCGCTCTTCGACAGCAATTCGAACCCTTCGGCGTATCCCTGCATCATGCTGTACTCGATGCCGTTGTGCACCATTTTGACGTAATGCCCGGCCCCCACGGCGCCCATGTGGGCCCATCCATTCTCGGGGGCCAGCGTCGTGAAGACGGGCGCGAGGCGCTTCACCGCCGCGTCTTCTCCGCCCACCATCAGGCAATACCCGACCTTCAGGCCCCACACGCCGCCGCTGGTTCCGGCGTCCACGTAGGTGATCCCTTTACGCTTGAGCTCGCCGGCCCGGCGGACGTCGTCATGGAAGTGCGTGTTGCCTCCATCGATGATGGTGTCGCCCGATTGCAGCAGGGCTCCGAGCGCCTGGACCGTTTCTTCGGTCGGCGTTCCGGAGGGCACCATGCACCAGACGGCTCTCGGCGCGTTCAATTGTGCAGCGAGGTCGGCGAGCGAGGAGGCGCCGATGCAGCCCTGTGCGGCGGCCTGGTTGACCAGATCGGCGGAGCGATCGTAGACCACCACACGGTGTTGGTCACGGCGCAGACGGGTCACCATGTTCATGCCCATCTTACCGAGGCCGATGAATCCCAGCTCCATGATCTTCTCCTTATTCCTTCGCGGGATGGTCGATGAGCCGCCGCCTTGCGCGGCGGGCCATCAGTCGATTCTGGCTGGGTTCGGCACCTCCCGGAACAGCAGATCCGCCAAGTCACGCCCGATATTCAGCCGCTCCGGAAGGGTGCCCGCGGTAAGAAACCGCCCGACCAACTCGCCCAAGGCTTGATCGCGGGACGCGATGAAGCGCACCAGATCGGCCGGGGCGGTCAACCACAGGCCCTTCAGACGAAAAAATGCGTTCGTGTATTCGTCGAAGAACATCATCATCAGATAATTGGCCGCAGCCGGCTTGTCCGCCAGATCCTGGGCCTTGCCCAGCCAGTGCAGGCACTGCGCCTTGAGCCGAATTTGTTCGTTGACGCTGGCGGGGGACGGCCCCTGGCGGAACCGCTGATTCGCCCGTTCGATCAGTTTGGCGCCGATCGCGTCATGGTCGAACAAGATCCGGCTCTTGCGCAGCAGCGGCGGCAAGCGGGGCGAATAGGACAGTTCGTCCTCCAGTTCCCGGTGTCCATAATATCGGATGTCGGCCAGCCGGGCCGCGACCCGCACGATCTCGTGCGCATCGGCCTGGCCCTTGACCAGCGCGATCAGATCGATATCGCTGTGCGCGGTGACGGAGCGTCGAGCCCCGGAGCCGACCAGGATGACGCTGACCAGATCGCCTCCTCTGCGTCCCTTTGCGTGGCGCAGCGCCAGCTGCACGAGCTCTTCGAAGCCCGGCTCGTTGGCCGGCTCCGGTTGCTCGGGCGGTTCGGGAACGGCCAGGAGTTCGGCCTGCAACTCTTCACGGCTCGGCAGCGTCTTGGTTTGGTCGGTGTCCATTACGTACGGGCCCCGGTTGCTTTATGATCGCTGGGTCTCAAGAATTCGCGCTTCGAGTGATGCGAGCCAACTTTCGAACGGCTCGTCCGCGTCGACCACGATTTCCAGCTTTCCGTTCGCCAGGCGCCGTACGAGGCCGGGTCGTTCAGGAGAAAGAGGAATTTCCACCCATTCACGGTTCAATCCGAGACGGTCGGTCAATTCGAGGATTCGGCTGATCTGGGCGAATGAAACAGCTTGCAACGCGGCATGTCTCCTTCCGGATTCGAGGGAGCGGCGGTGCACCGTGGTGAGCCACGTTCGAGCCCGGCCGCATCGCCCGTGACGCATTCTAGATTTGGGTGGCGGCACTGTCAATGCGCGACGGTCACTTGAGTACGCGGGCGAAGATTTCGGCGGCGTGATCGATCGCCTCCGTCGAGACGTCGAGATGGGTGACGGCGCGGAAACTCGTTCCGCCGACGGCATTGATCAGCACGCCTTCCTGCTTGAGCGCCGCGACGAGCGCGGCGGGCGCGAGGCGGTGGCCTGCGACGTCGAAGATGATGATGTTCGTCTCGACGTGCTGCGGGCTGATCGTGACGCCGGGAATTTGCTGCAGCCGTCTGGCGAGGCGTTTGGCATTGTCGTGATCCGTCTTCAGCCGCGCGACGTGATGGTCCAAGGCGTAGAGTCCGGCCGCCGCGAGCACGCCGGCCTGGCGCATGGCGCCTCCATACATTCTCCTGAACCGGCGGGCCCGCTCGATGAGAGCAAGGTCGTTGCTCACCAGCAGCGATCCGGCCGGCGCTCCCAACCCCTTCGACAGGCAAAGCGAGACGGTTTCGAAATGCTGGGCGTAAGACGCGGCCGGGAGCGTGGTCGCCGTCACCGCGTTGAACAATCTGGCTCCGTCCAAGTGCATCGGAATGCGGCGGCCGGCCGCGACGGCTCTGATCCGTTCGATCGTCGACAGGGGATAGATCGTGCCGCCGCCGGCGTTGTGGGTGTTCTCGATGCAGATCAGCGCGGTCCGGACGATGTGGGGATCGGCCGGCCGGATCGCGGCCTCGACTTGCTCGGCCCCCATGAGTCCGCGTTCTCCGGGGATGCAATGCAGTTGCACGCCCGACAAGGCGGCGGCCGCGCCCTGTTCATAGCGGACGATATGGGCCTTGCTCTCCGCGATGACTTCCTGCCCCGGCTGCGTGTGTACGCGGATGGCCAGCTGGTTGGCCATGGTGCCGGAGGGGACGAAGAGGGCGGCCTTTTTCCCGAGCAGGGCCGCGACGGCGTCCTGAAGCTTGTTGACGGTCGGATCTTCTCCGTAGACGTCGTCGCCGACGTCGGCCTGCGCCATGGCCTTCCGCATGGCTGGGGTCGGCTTCGTCACCGTGTCGCTGCGGAGGTCGATCACCGTCATCCCTGAGTGCATACCACAGCGGAAGGCGGGAGAAAAGTCCCGGGCAGACCATCTGCCGTCGATTTTCCGCTTGCACCCTTCGGGTGCGCCCGTCAGGATGCCGCCCGTGACGCGCCTGCGCTCGACCATCCAAGCCGTGACCGGGGCGGCCTCCGACGAGATCGTGCCGGTGGCGTGGTCGTTCTTCTACTTCTTCTGCCTGCTGTGCGGGTACTACATTCTTCGTCCGGTGCGGGACGAAATGGCCATCGAAGGCGGCGTGCAGCATCTTCCCTGGATGATGACCGCCACGTTTGTGACCCTTTTGGCCGTCACGCCGCTGTTCGGCTATCTTTCGGCCCGCGTGCCGCGCCATCGGCTGCTGCTGAGCGTCTACGGCTTTTTCGGCGCCAACCTCATCGGGTTTTTTCTGCTCATGATGAGCCACACGGCGCCTGCGTGGGTGGCACGCATGTTCTTCGTCTGGCTGTCCGTCTTCAACCTCTTCGTCGTGTCGGTATTTTGGAGCTTCATGGCCGATCTCTTCACCCCGGCCCAGGGGGCCAGGTTGTTCGCGGTGATCGCCGCCGGAGGCAGCACGGGCGCCATGTGCGGACCGGTCTTGGCCGCGACCGTCACCTACCTGGCGCCGATCCCGTGGCTGATGCTGGTGTCGGCGGGATTTCTCGCCGCCTGCGGGTTCTGTATCCATCGCCTGCACGAATGGGTGTCGGCTCGGCCGGAAATTCAGGGCGCGCAGTCCGGCGACCCGCTCGGAGGCGGCATGTGGGAGGGAGTCCGACTCGCGGCTTCGTCACCGTACTTATTGGGCATCTGTCTCTACCTGTTTTGCCTTACGACGACGGCGACCTTTCTGTATCTGGAGCAAGCGCGGCTGGTCAGCGAGCAGATCCCGTCGCCGGAGGGCCGTACCAGACTCTTCGCGACGATCGATCTTGCCGTCAATGTCATCACGTTCCTGACGCAGTTGTTCGTCACCGGCCAATTGATCGGCCGGTTGGGGTTGGCGGCGGCGCTCGTCGCTCTGCCTCTCGCCAGCGCCGCAGGGTTTGCCCTGATCGGGACGGCTCCTTTCCTGGTGTTCTACGCGCTGTTTACGGTCGTCCGCCGCGTGGGGGAATATGCCGTCTCGAAACCGGCCAGAGAGGTGCTCTTTACCGTCGTCACCCGCGAGGAGAAATACAAAGCGAAGAACTTCATCGACACGGCGGTCTCGCGGGGCGGGGACGCCGCGACCGGATGGGTCGTCAATGGCGTAAAAGCTCTCGGAGTTTCGGCTGCGCAGATTTCGTGGATGCTCGTGCCCATCGCCTGCTGCTGGGCCTGGCTGGGCTGGTCGCTCGCGCGGCAAGAGGAGCGGAGACGACGGGCCGGAGCGGCCGCCGGGGAAGCGATCGGGTGACGGTTTACTGTCCGAAAAATCGCGTGCTATAGTTCGCCGACGCATGGTGAGATCATAGGATACGGAGGAAATCCGATGCCTGAAGTTCCAGTGAAGATATATGTCGATAAGTTGTTGAAAGAAATTAGAAAAATGACTTCGCCTGTGGCGTTGCTGCCGGGGCCGGTCAAAGACAAGGCTCTCCGGGCGATGGCGGAGCGAATCGAGGCGGATGCGGAGGCGATCCTCGCCGCCAACGATCAGGACGTCGACGCATTGGGCAAATCTTTCGAAGGCGAATCGAACAAGGATCGGCTGAAGGCGGCGGTCGCAAGGGTGCGCATCCAGCCCGACGACATCAAGGACATGGCGGAGCGCCTGCGGACCATTGCGGACTCGGCCGATCCCGTCGGGGCGGTGACCGCCAAGTGGGAACGGCCCGACGGACTTCAAGTCTCGCGCGTGCGCGTGCCCATCGGTGTCATCGGCGTGATTTCGGAGCGGAAGCCGCTGGTGACCGTCGAATCCATCGCACTCTGTCTGAAGGCGGGCAATCCGTGCATTTTCCGCGGAGCACCGGAATGGGCGTTGACCCATCAGGTCATCGGCAAGGGACTGCGCGAAGCGGCGGAGGGGCAAGGGGTGCCGGCCGGCGCCTGGGTGCTGGTGGAGCGTCAAGAGAAAGAGGTGGCTGTCGAACTGATCCGGGCGGGCAAGCATCTCGACGCGATCATTCCCAGGGGCGGCCCGGGCCTGCGCAAGGCGGTGCTCGACGGAGCCAGGATGCCGGTGCTCTGCCACGACGGGGGCTTGAACCATCTGTACGTCGATGCCGACACCGATATCCCCATGGCGCAGAACATCGCCATCAACTCCAAAGCGCAGCTGGCCGGCGCGTCGAATGCGCTCGACACGCTGCTGGTTCAGCAGGTAGTGGCCCGCCAATTTTTGGCGGCGCTCATCAACCGGCTCCTCGACGAATTCAAGATCGAAGTGCGCGGTTGTCCGAAGACGATCGCGCTGATGGGACAGATGGCCATGAGCGGCCACACCTCCATCAAGCCGGCCACGGAGGAAGACTGGACGACGCAGTTCGAGCGACGCCTGTTGGCCGTCAAGATGGTGACCGGTCTGGATGAGGCCCTGCAGCACATCGCCCAGCACGGCCCGGTCCTGACGGCCGTCATCGCCACCACCAGCTATGCGGCCGCGATGAGATTCACGCGGGAGGTCGACGCCGCCTCGGTGATGGTCAACGCCTCGTCGCGGTTGAACGCCGGCGACGGCTTCGGGCTCGGTGCGGACATCGGTCTCAGTACGTCGCGCCTCCACGCGAAGGGGCCCATCGGACTCGACCAACTGACCTGCGAGAAGTTCGTCACGTTCGGCAGCGGCCAGTTGCGCCTTCCGCATCCGGTGCCGGAAGCGTATTTCGACGCCATCATGCTGAAACGACCTTGACAGGATGTTGAAAAAATCCTCCAGCTGCGTTCTCGCGTCGCTCAGAGGCTCAACGTACGGGAGAGAGTACGATTCGCCTCTTCGCTCGCTGCGGCCTTGCCGGAAGGCCTTTTTGAACATCCTGTGGGTTCTTCCGACTCGATCAATGATCATGCCCTGCTCTGTGTTTTCTGGGGTCCAAAACAGTTCTTCAACGGCCTGTTAGGCCTCGTGAAGCGCGAAACGTGAAGCGTATCTCGTAAAGGTACATCGTGCCCGGTGCTTCGAACGACGAGATGCGAGCGCAGCTTCACGAGCACTTGGCTTTCTGGGGACTCCGGCGGTTCGACTCGGACGACGCCTATTTTCAGTGGCAGCGCCGATCCCTCCCCGACGAAGACCTCTCTGTCCTTCACCGCCACGTCGAACAAAAGCGGCGGGGCACTTCCGCCGACGAAATCGCGTTTTACGACGCGACGGCGAGTCCGCGCATCCTCCCGGTCCTCTACAGCCAGCGGTACGAGTACTACTTGGCGGTCGGAGCGTTGACCGCGGAGCGCATCGGCCGGGCTTCGTCGGTGCTCGACTTCGGCTGCGGGCCCGGTATCTTGACGACGTTCTATGCCACGCGGTTCCCTCACGTCTCCTTTCTCGGAGTCGATCGGTCGCCCGAGTCGGTGCGTCGGGCCGAAGAGCAGGCGGCGGCGCTCGGCCTGCGGAACGTTCGATTCGAATGCCTCGATATCGTGGAGGGCCGGCCGTCCGTGACAGTCGATCTGGTCGTGGCGACCCACGCGCTGGTGCAGGCGGAGCAGGATCCCGGCCTGCC
>DAOLIU010000103.1:0-11778 GCA_035328385.1 Nitrospira sp.
CTGCCTCCTCCGCGCGCGCAGCAATCAAGCCGCGGCATGGCAATCGGCGAGGTCACGCTGCCGCTCCTCACCGCCTTTGAACGATTGGTCGACCTGCTCGATGAGCCGAACGACGTGCCGATCCTCGGACCGATCATCCAGCGTGAAATCGTCTACCGGCTGCTCGTGGGCGATCAAGGCGCGCATCTGCGCCAGATGGCCCTGGCCGGAAGCCAGAGCCAGCAGATCGCACGGGCGATTTATTGGCTCAAGAGCAATTTCAGCAGGCCGTTCCGCATCGAGGACCTTGCCAGCCAGGTCAACATGAGTCCTTCGACGTTCCACCAACATTTCAGAACGCTGACGGCGATGAGCCCGCTGCAGTACCAGAAGTGGCTGCGTTTGAATGAGGCGCGCCGCCTGATGTTTGCGGAACGGTTGGATGCCACCACTGCGGCCTTTCAGGTCGGCTACGAAAGCCCGTCGCAGTTCAGTCGGGAATACAGCCGCTCATTCGGTGCGCCGCCCATGCGCGACATCGAACGGCTGCGAAGCGCTTCCGCAAGCTGATCGTCGATTCTTGCCAAAGAAAAAGCCCGCCGATCTTTCGACCGGCGGGCTCGAATCACCGCTAGACCGGCTCACTCCTCATCGACTTCCCGTTCATTGAGCTGCTGGACCGATCTGGCGTTGTGGCCGACGAGGGAGACGAACCGCTGGATATGGGCCGCCGTAATGTAAATCGGCTCCTTGAGGACGATCCAATGCACCCCCTCGGTGCAAGGCGGCGTGGTGAGCGAGCCGTCGTAGGCGTAGTGGTGCAGGTTGCGGGGCAGCAAATCCTGCGCGTTGAATAGGAGCTCACGGACCTGGTCCTGCTTGTCGCTCGGAATCCGGTCCCATATTTGCGTCAACGAAGGGATCTCGGCCCCCTGCTCCATCAGCACGGCAACGACGACGAGGTGTCCCGTCTGATCCCGGTGCACCAGGTGCGCTTCCATCGGGTAGGTCCTGCCGTTCAGCTGGTGCTCGCTCGGCTCGTGGAAGTGAAACTCCTGTAACTCATAGCCACGGCCGGAGACCTCGAGGGTTCCGCCGGATTGATAGTCGACCTCTATCGTGTGATGGGTGTTGGAGATATGAACGGGCGCGGCCTGATAGTGAACCAGCAACCCGTCGTGGACCTTGGGATTGTGGACGGTCTTGATATTGATCGGGGATTGATGGGTCCCCTTCTCGCAAGCGACAGTGCCGGAGCCTATTTCGACGATCTTGGAGGAGTCGGCAACGGCCTGGAATGGTGCAACCAATCCTTGAGCAGCGGACGGAACGATCGCTCCCGCCGCAAGCCTATCCTCGGCGGCTGCCCATCCGCCGAGAAGAACGGAAACGATGCCCCAGACCACGGCCAGACCGACCCGCATACGGTTGCCCCCGAGCGGTGAGAACCAAACCCTTCGGACAAACGGGGCCACTGTAAAGGAATGCCGGCGTGAGGGTCAATCGCTTCCTTCCCGCATTTCGCCACCCCATTGACTTTTCGACCGCCCATACCCTTCACCCCGTTCCAATCCGCGCGGACCGGCGCCATAATCGCCGCATGGGCTGATTCAATCTCCTCAAGTTTCTGCGATGGGAAAAGAATGGAGGATCCATCATGCGCGAATCCATCAGAGCGTGGCGCCAATTTTCCATTTCACTCGTCATAGGGACTCTGCTGGCGGCGGGACTTGATGTGTCGACGCCCGCCGGCTCATCGGCTGAAGACGTCACCGTTTCAGAAGCGACGTTCGGCTGTATTCTCGATTGGCCGAAGGTCAGAAATACGCGCTTCAAACATGCCGATCCGGAAAAGTTGAAGGAGGCGATGCGGATTTTCCGGGACAGCGTGCCCGACAAAGACTATCCGGTGGGGACCATCCTCCAGCTGGTTCCCTTCGAAGCCATGGTGAAGCATCCACGCGAGAAATTTCCCAGCACGAATGGGTGGGAATTTTTCTTCCTGGAGGTTTCCAAGGAAGGCACCAAGATCAAGGATCGCGGCGACAACGTCGTGAATCAGTCGCAGGGAGTCACCTGCTTGCGCTGTCACCAGCCGGCGGCGAAGTACGACTTCGTTTGCGAAAAGGGGCATGGCTGCGCCCCGATCCCGTTCGATGATCAGAAGCTCGCGGAGATCCAGCGGTCAGACCTCCGCTGCACGAAACACTAGGGCCGACGCCGCGATAGGTCCGCCGGCCCTGGTCGGTCACTTGCGAGGACTACGTGTGTCCGGTTTCCAGCGGCAGATGACGCCGTTGTCCCCCGAACCGCCTCCGACGTTGCAGGCCCAGGGGGTTTGCGCCGTGGCGTTGGGAAAGGCCACGCCGAACACCGCTCCGCCCTGGTTGACCGGGAAGTCGCAGGGCTTGCTGTTACTGTTCGGCCCGCCGTATTGGCTTGCGTAGCCGTAGATCGTCGGCAGCTCGCTGCACATGGGAATCGGGCCGGCCGGCGTAATCGGCACCGCCGTGCCCCCCGGGGCGAAGATCACCCGATACGCAGTCGCGTCGCCTCCGTATACCTGCGGATCGTTCGGCCAGGTGTAGGCCTTGGGAAGCACCGCGTGCAAGGTGTCGTCGCCGATGCACTTGTTCGGATCCTGGGTCACGTCGGTGCACTGGCCGAAGGGAGGTTGCGTCGAATAGAAGGTGACGTTCTTCACGGGATCGACGTAGCCGTATGGATACGTACAGACGCTCGGATCGCAGGTGGCCTTCTTGATGAAGGCCCGGCCTTGACAGGTATGGTCGAGCGGCGATGACGGATCCTTCAGATCCCAACAGGCGCCGCCGACGGGACAATCGCTGTTCTGCGTACATTTTCCCCTGGCCGGCCCGTACTGGCTCGGATCGCCCAAACAAAACGCCTTCCAGAGATAGCATTGCGAGTTGTGGTCCGAATCGTCGCAGTTCTCCGGCGGAGGCGCGGGATACGCATACTTGGCGCAGTTCGAGAAGCAGGCCACCGTGCTGTCGCCTCCCAGCGGTTTGCCGTCGTTGTCGACGATCACGTAGGCGCGCGTCCCCGACGTCAAATCCGATCGCTTCAGGCGGAACGTGTCGAGGCATTGCCCCGGAGCCCGCAAATCCTGGCCGTGCCTGCTCAACGGATATTGTTCCGCCAGCCATTGAATGTCGTGCCCGCCCAACGCGTCGAACGGGTCATGCGCACTGCCGTTGAGCGGCTGAATGTCGATGGTGAGGTTGACGCCGTCGACGGCACTGATGTCCGGTGAATCCTTGTAGTAACGCAACAGGGGCTTGTCCGGAGGCAAGGGAGCCACCACCGGCTCATAGAACGTCCATTCCGCGATCGTCGTGCCCACGGACGCACCTTGCTTGGCCGCGCTGCAGTCATATTGTCCGCCGCAGCCTCCCGTTTCGCACTGGGCACGGCCCGACGCGATATCGTAGCGGCAGCCGGTCCGCGCCCAGAACCGGGGCCCGACCGCGTCGCAGCTCGACACGCCGGGAGCGCACTTGGTGTTCTCCCACTGCGGTGGGATATCGATGGTCAGGACGTTTGCGGTGCTGCCAGCGGCCGCCGGGGCCATGACCCAGGTGCCTTCTCTCGGAAACACGGACGTCGGCCCGGCCGGTCCAGGCTGCTTCGCCGCATTGGCGGCGCCGAGCAAGGTCTGATCGGAACAATTGACCAGTTGAACGACACGGTGTGCCGGTGGGATCGGCGTGGGAACCGGCAGATTGGCCAGACAGGTGTCGGCCGGTCCGGCCGAGGGTCTCGTGCTGCCGAGAACCTTGCCGCGACGGTCTGCCGCCGCTGCATGGCCCTTGGCATTCTGACTAGCTGCGGCGACCGAATCGGCTGAACCGGCGCGCCGGTCCTTCGTGCCGCTGCATCCAACCACTCCCGCGAAAGCCGTAAGAATGCAGATCACCGTGAGCGTCTTACATAACCGCACCAGCGTTCCCATGCGCGACGAAAGTCTATGGGTCATGCCTCCCTCCCTCATTCAACGACAATCTATCAAAAGAATTTTCGGAAGCCTCACGACTCGATCGGCATCCATGGCCTTGGGTTCGTCCGCTGATACCGATTAGGGATTAGGGCTGAACACGTAAGAGACACGATATCTACCAGACAATCCCAAGTGGTTCAAGAAGCGGTTCAAACTGCTGTTTATTTTGACCTCACGTCCGTTGCGGCCTATCCTCGTAAACAGAATCAATGAGGGCGAGGTGGAAGATGAGAACTGTCGTCATCGCATGGTTCCTGGTCATGCTGACGGGTTGCGCGGCCAGCAAGGGTTTCGACCGCAGCACCCTGAAGGACTCGTTGGGCCAGGTCACGACGAGCCCGGACGGTCATGAAATCCGGGGTCTCAAGCCGCAGCTGCCGGCACCGTTCACGCTTGGGGTATACCTGAACAGCACCGGTTCGAATGACAAGGGCCGCTCCTGGACGGATGAAGAAAGGAACGATCTCTTGACCTACGGCAACCAGCTCAAAGAGGCGGGGGTCGTTTCACACGTCTACTTCATCTCGAACGACGACGTCCCCAATCACCGCAGCACCGGCTCCGTGGATGCCACGGACGGAGAGACCCTTGGCGATCTGCGGTCGGGAGCCGCCCGTTATGGGGCGGATGCCCTGCTCGTCATCACGGATGTCTCATCCGTCGATCGGTATAACAATGCATCCGCATTGCTCTATTGGACCATCGTCGGAGCGTATCTCGTACCGGGCACCCACAGCGATGCTCTCGTGATGATGCGATCCTCTCTGTGGGACGTTCGTACCGGCTATCTGTACGCTACGCAGGACGCAGAGGGTTTCTCGAGGAGAACCGGCCCGGCGTTCATGACGCACGATGTCGATTCCGTATATGGCGCCAAGAAAATGGCGATTGCCGACTTCGGCAGAAAGCTCACGGACCGCTTGATCCAGTTGAATGCCCACATGCGGTGAGCCCGCCGCAGAGTCTCCCGTACCGAAACCATCCGGCAAGCGGCAGTTCCCTTCTTCGGCTGAACCCTAACGATTCGAGCCTCGCGTTGCATTCCGCTCATCACCGGACTCTTCGGTGCGCCGCAGCCGGCTCGCGGTTGCAATACACTCCACTGGACGATTGTGAATCGGGAGATCTCGCGCCCGATCAGGGCTTGCGAAGAAGGGTCTCGACTGACAGGTCGGTTCTCAGTCCGTTGGCCGCAAGCCATTCCGGATTGAAGATCCTGGATTGATATTTCGCGCCCGAGTCGCACAGGACCGTCACGATCGTCTGGCCCGGTCCACGCTCGAGGGCCAGCCGCACTGCGCCGGCGACGTTGATACCGGAGGACAGCCCGAGAAAGAGCCCCTCCTCGCGCAGGAGTTGATACAGGACGGTCAGCGCGTCTTGATCGGGAATGCGCCATGCGCCGTCCACGGAAATGCCTTCGAGGTTTTTCGTCACGCGGCCTTGCCCGATGCCCTCGGCGAAGGAATCGCCGTCATTCGTCTCCGTATTGCCGTTCGTGAACCACGACCACATGGCCGCGCCGTAGGGATCGGCGCAGCCGATGAATACTTGCTGATTACGCTCCTTGAGATACAGGGTGGTCCCGCCCAGCGTGCCGCCGGTCCCGACGGCGGACACGAAAGCGCTCACCTTCCCACCCGTCTGCTCCCAGATTTCCGGCCCGGTGGTGCGGTAGTGAATGAGGCGGTTGGCCTGGTTGTCGAACTGGTTGGCCCAGAACCAGCCCTTCTCCTCCGCCATGCGTCTGGCCACATGGTTATAGTTGCCGGGATTCGAATAGGGTTTCTCCGGCACGGGGATCACTTCCGCGCCGAGCGCGCGCAAGAGATGGATTTTTTCCGGCGACTGGGTTTCGGGAATGACGATGACCGAATGGTAGCCCTTGGCGTGGCCGATGATCGTGAGGCCGATGCCGGTATTCCCGGCAGTCCCTTCGACGATCGTGCCGCCCGGCTGGAGCACCCCTCTCGCCTCAGCGTCCTCGATGATGCCCAGCGCGGCGCGGTCCTTGACCGATCCGCCGGGGTTCATGAACTCGGCCTTGCCGAGAATCTCGCAGCCGGTCAGTTCGGATAGACGCCGCAAGCGAATGAGCGGGGTCTTGCCGACGTGGCGATCAACTCCAAAATAACGTGCCGCGTTCATCGGAGCGGATTTTACACTGAACAGGACATGAAAAATCAAAGGGAATCTCAGCCATCAGGATGACAGCCCTCCGATATTCATTGGACGAGCGGCCGGACTGCCCCGTATATTCTCAACGCAATGAGACAGGTGGTAGTGGTTCCGAAAGGCTGCCCGGTGATGGAAGAGCTGGGTTCTCAACCCTATGCTGGATCGTTATATTCAAGGTATCTTAGGACATCCGATGACAGCATTCACGGTTAAGGGGATAACAATCTACCGGATACGTCCCATGACAACAAAGGAGTCGCTATGCAAATCGGCATGATTGGCCTTGGGAGAATGGGCGCAAATATGGTCCGACGACTTCTGCGGGCAGGGCAACAGTGCGTGGTGTTCGACAGGTCCCCGACAACCGTGGAGGAGTTGGCACGGGACAAAGCCATCGGTGCATCCACCCTTGCCGACATGGTGAAGAAGCTGCAGAAGCCTCGGGCCATATGGCTCATGGTTCCGGCCGCCGCCGTGGACCAGACGATCGCCGACCTCCTACCCCATCTTGAAGCGGAAGACATTCTCATCGACGGAGGAAACTCCTATTATGTCGACGATATTCGGCGCGCGAAAGAACTCGCCCCGAAGCGCATCGCCTATGTCGACGTTGGGACGAGCGGCGGTGTGTGGGGGTTGGAACGCGGCTACTGCATGATGATTGGCGGTCCCAAGGAAGTGGTTCAGCGCCTCGACCCGGTCTTCTCGACGTTGGCGCCCGGCGCGGGACAGGTCGCGCATACGCCGGGACGGGAGACCTTGGGCGGTACTGCCGAACAGGGCTACCTGCACTGCGGGCCGGCCGGGGCCGGCCATTTTGTGAAGATGGTCCACAACGGGATCGAGTACGGCCTGATGGCCGCCTATGCCGAGGGTTTGGGCATATTGCGCAATGCCAACGTCGGCAAGCGGCAACATCACATCGATGCAGAGACCACCCCGTTGCGCGATCCGGAACACTATCAATACGATTTCAACTTGAGGGATATTGCCGAGGTCTGGCGCCGAGGAAGCGTGATCGCGTCGTGGCTGCTGGATTTAACGGCGGCGAGCTTGGTCAAAGATCAAGATCTCTCCCAATTCAGCGGTCGGGTCTCGGACTCAGGCGAAGGCCGATGGACGGTCAAGGCGGCCATCGACGAAGCGGTGCCCATCCCCGTGCTCTCCGCCGCCCTGTACCAACGGTTCTCCTCCCGCGGTGAGGCGGACTACGAAGATCGGCTCCTCTCGGCCATGCGGTTCGGTTTCGGGGGGCACCTGGAAGTCCCCGCCAAGTAACGCGCAAGGGATTGGAGGCTTGATGATGAGCGATTTTCATTCCGATGCTCTCGTCTTCTTTGGAGCCACGGGCGATCTTGCCTACAAGAAAATCTTCCCGTCCCTGCAATCGATGATCAAACGCGGTCGCCTCGACGTGCCGGTCATTGGCGTCGCCAAAGCCGGCTGGACTCTTGAACAATTTCGGGAGCGGGCCCGCGAGAGTCTTCAACGACACGGCGGCATCGACGCGACGGCGTTCGACAAGCTGAACGCATTGTTGCGTTACGTGGACGGCGACTACAGAGACCCCGCCACCTTTCAGGCGATCCGCAGCGCGCTCCGGGGAGCGTCACGGCCGACTCATTACTTGGCCATTCCGCCCGTGTTGTTCGAAACGGTCGTCGAGCAATTGGCGAAGTCGGGCTCGGCCCACGAAGGACGCGTCGTCGTCGAAAAGCCGTTCGGGACGGATCTCAAGTCCGCCCAACTGCTCAACGGAATCCTCTTGAAGAGTTTTGATGAACCCGCGATCTTCCGCATCGATCATTACCTCGGCAAGCGTCCCGTGCACAACATGATCTTCTTCCGCTTTTCCAACACGTTTTTGGAGCCGTTCTGGAATCGCGAGCACGTGGAGAGCGTGCAGATCACCATGGCCGAGAACTTCGGCATACAGGGTCGTGGCGCGTTTTATGACGGCACGGGCACCATTCGCGACGTCGTTCAAAATCACCTGTTTCAAGTCCTGGCCTATTTGACGATGGAACCCCCTGTGAGAACCGACAGCGAGTCGGTGAGGGACGAAAAAGTCAAGATCCTCAAGGCGATTCCGACGCTGGAACCGGCGGACGTCGTGCGCGGGCAATTTCGCGGCTATCGACAAGAGCAAGGCGTGGCCCCGGGCTCGCAGATGGAAACGTTCGTCGCGCTGCGACTGAACATCAATTCATGGCGCTGGCAAGGCGTTCCGTTCTACATTCGGGCGGGAAAGTGCCTGCCGGTGACGTGCACCGAGATCGTCGTCCGCCTGCGACATCCTCCGACCGTGTTTCCCACCCGCTCTTCCGAGCCAAACTACTTCCGTTTCAGAATCAGCCCGGAGGTGACCATCGCGTTCGGCACGACGGTCATGGACGAAGCCGAGAAGATGATCGGGCAAACCGTGGAAATGGTGGCGAGCCATTGGCCCGGAACCGACGACACGGACGCCTACGCCCGGGTGCTCGCGGACGCGATGGCCGGCGACCCGACCCTGTTCGCCCGCGAGGACTACGTGGAGGAAGCGTGGCGGATTGTGGATCGCGTCTTGAAGGCACCCACGCCGATCTATGACTATGAGCCCAACACCTGGGGCCCGCGGGAAGTCGACCAATTCATCGCACCCACCGGAGGCTGGCAGAACCCCGTCCTACGGACGGCTGACGCGGAAAGAAAATGAAATCCCCGTCCAATGCGGCTGGAGGCCCTTACTCAAGTCGGTTGCGCACCACGAGGTCATTCCTTCGGTTTCTGCATCGGTGCTTCCCGTTTCTGCTCTTCCTTCTCAAGCCGCTCGAAAGCCCGATCGGCGTTCTTGCGGACATAGTCCCGCATCTGACTGTTCAGTTCCCTTGACTGCACGATCATGTCTTTCACATCCTCGAGTTCCATTTTGACGACGACGTAGTAAATCCCTTTCTTTTCGTCTTTATACCGATCGACAGGCCGCACCCCATTGAGGGTCGCGGCGGCAAATGTTTTCGTGGCTTCTTCGACATGCTGCTCCTCGGTCGTCCGTTTCAGATCGGACCCCACGGTCGACGCGGCATAATCCCGCATCAGATACGCGGTGTACGTCGACAGGATTTTCACCATCTGGGCCCGCGCCCGGTTCTCGGCGACATCCCAGGCGAGGGGTTCGTTGCGGATCCCCATGACTTCTCCCGTGCTATAAAAAGCCTTGGCGTCCGAGCCCGTATAGACTCCGGTCTTGACCCACTTGGGCGTGCTCTGGCAGGCGGTCAACGTCAGGATCGTGAATATGCTTCCGAGAGCCATCATGGCACCGTACGCCCGCGCAGATTTTGTTCCTCGCATCTCCGCCTCCATCCTGGGAATCGGACTCCGCCTGCGGGTCAGAGGGCCCTACGCATCCTGCGCCTCTGCCAAAACAGCACGATCGCCGCGATCACAGCACCGGAATCAGAACGAACAGTCCGATCCACCCCCAACCTCCCGGCAGGTAGGCAGTCGGAAAGGTGAGTGGAACGCCCGCAAGCGGGATCGCAATCCGGAGCGATTCGCGAAACTCGTTGCCCCCTACAGCTTCGCCGCCACGTCGGCCTCGATCGCCTCGGGCTTGTCGCCCGGCGCATAGCGCTTCAGGACCGTGCCGTTTGGGTCGACGAGAAACTTGGTGAAGTTCCACTTGATCGCCTCGGTGCCGAGAATCCCCGGCTTTTCGGACTTGAGATACCGGTAGAGCGGATGCGCATTCGCGCCGTTCACGTCGATCTTGGCGAACATCGGAAAGGTGACGCCGTAGTTCCTGCTGCAGAACTGCCCGATCTCTGCCTCGCCGCCCGGCTCCTGATGTCCGAACTGATTACAAGGGAAACCGAGCACGACGAATCCCCTGGCCTTGAATTTGTCGTAGAGCGCTTGCAATCCCGCGTACTGCGGCGTAAAACCGCACTCGCTCGCGACGTTGACGATGAGCAACGTCTTGCCGCGGTAGACGGCCATCTTCTGTGGCTTGCCGTCGATGGTGACGAGGTCGATGTCGTAAAAGCTCATGGATCCCTGCCTAGCGAGATTATCGCCCGTATGTTTCGCCCAGAAATGGCCGAAGGTCTCTATAGCCGCGGGTCGTCATTATCGGACACAACCGTTCCAGCATAATCTCCCACGCTCAGGACGGACACTGAGCTCCGATTCACCGGCGATGTTTTTGAGATTGGTCGCATCCATACAATGTTCCCTTTAGCCTCGCCATTACGCACTGACTCCCGAGATCACTTACATATACTAGAACAAGACGCGTACGATTTTTCAATCCACTACTCCTGGATCTCCGCTTCGACGAGTTTTCCCGGAAGATCAGCGGTTCGTGCAGTCGGGGTCATGTGTCGGCTGATGGCGTCGGCGCAGGCTCGGACTCCTTAAGCGGCCGGCGTCACGCGAATGAAGAGTCGATCCCATTTCTTGTGCTTGTTGGACGGCACGGCACGGCCTCCGGGGAACGACGTGTCCAAGATCTTGAGCCTTGTGATCCCAGTCACGCGGACGAGACGCCAATCCGGCAACCGCTTGGATCGACTCTTCCCGCCGATTTGATAGACGAGCACCTGCTCCACGCCATTGATCGATCCATAGTCATGCGGCTCTGCAATGCGAGGCAAACCTTGATAGGTGAATGCAATCAGACGCCTTCGTTCGATGGCCGAATAGACCTGCTCGTGAATCGTTTTCGACCGTCTTGGCCTCATGCTGCGCGATCGTCGATACGGGCGAAGTTTAGGAACGCCATCCGCCGATGACGGCCGTCTTCCTGTTGCCGAGATTTCGGCCGCCGCTTGTCCGAACGGCAGGACCTGAGGTAGGGTCGTAGCAAGGCCATGACCCTGATTCACCCAGATCCTCACTGGTGGCAATCGGCCATCGTCTATCAGATATACCCCTGGTCATTTCAAGATTCCAACGGGGACGGAGTCGGCGATCTCCCCGGTATCATCAGCCGGCTCGATTACCTCAACGGGACCTCCGACTCGCTTGGCGTCGACGCCATCTGGCTTTCGCCGATCTATCCTTCTCCCATGCATGACTTCGGCTATGACGTCATGGACTATCGCGACATCGATCCGCGCTTCGGGACCCTGGCGGACTTTGACCGGCTCATCTCCGAAGCCCATCGCCGCGGCATTCGAATCATCATGGATCTCGTCCTGAATCACACGTCGGACCAACATCCCTGGTTCGTCGAATCACGATCATCCCGCAAGTCCCCGAAACGCGACTGGTATTACTGGGCCGATGGGAAGGCAGGACGCCGCCCTCCCAACAATTGGGCCGCGCGTTTCGGAGGCTCAGCCTGGATCAGGGACCCGCGCACGGGCCAGTACTATCTGCATTCGTTTCTGTCCCAGCAACCGGACCTGAATTGGACCAATCCCGCGGTACGCGATGCCATCTTCGATGTGGTTCGCTTTTGGCTCGACCGCGGCGTCGACGGTTTTCGGCTCGACGCGATCAACTGGCTCGGGAAAGACACCGATTGGCCGGACAATCCCCGCCGATTGGCCTGGCGCAGCTACTATCGCCAGGTGCACCGATACGACCGCGACCAGCCCCAAACCCATGAG
>DAOLIU010000104.1:0-11671 GCA_035328385.1 Nitrospira sp.
CGGGGAGAAACCGTCGAATTCTACTTACCGATCATGACCTCGGTGGCCTTCACGGCCACCGTGACCCCGTCGTTGACCTTGAGCCCCATATTCTTGACCGAGCCTTCGGTGATGGCCGCAACGAATTCAAGCTGGCCGACTTTGACGACGACTTCGGCCATGGCCTGTCCGTCCGTGATCCGAACCACGGTCCCTTGAAATTGATTCCGCGCGCTGAGTTTCATGATCAACCTCCTCTTCTGTTACGACGTGGATCTGTCGTCGTTACTTGCACCGAAATCGAATGCCCCATCGCTGGCCCGTAATCTCACCTTCCTGTCCTTCCGCGCTCGACATGCTGGAATATCCCCTCACCTCTCCGTCACGGACGACAGTATAGCCGGATGGGCACTTCTTCTCGATGAGACGCAGCGCCTCCTTCCGGTGCGGTGATCCCATGGGGCCTCCCCGGTCCTCCTTGTATAAATAGGTCACGACGCCCCCCGTCTCGGTTTCTCCCACGAGTTGCACGGCGTCGGAACAGCCCGCACAAGTGAGCAGCGTCAACGCAAAAAGACTGACGAACAACCCGTTATGCTGGAATGGTGAAGCCATAGCGTTTCATGATCTCCTGTCCCGTCTGACCTTTCATGAACTCGAGAAATTCCTGAGCGGCCTCCCGGCGTTGCGACGACTTCAGAATGACGGCGCCTTGTTCCAGCGCGGGATGCGCGTCGGCCGGCACTTCCCAATACGTACCCTTGGCCTTCATCGTCGGGGCAAGAGCCAGCGAAAGGGCAATGATTCCGACGTCACAAGCGCCCGACTCGACGAATTGGGCGGCCTGGGAGATGTTTTCGCCCAGAACCAGCCGGTCTCTGACCTGCTGGTAAATGCTGAAGTGTTCCATGGCGGAAACAGCGGCCCGCCCATAGGGCGCATGCTTAGGATTGGCTATGGCGATCTTCTTGATGCCCTGTTCACGCAATACCCCCATGCCCTTCGCCATATCGAGACGCGATTCATGCCCCGCCCACAGGACGATCCGTCCGACCGCGTACCGGTAGAGCGAGCCCGGCACCGTGAGACCCGCCTCCTCCAGTTTCCGAGGATAGCCGATATCGGCCGAAAAATAGAGGTCAAACGGGGCGCCGTTCTGAATCTGTGAATAGAAATTCCCGGACGACCCCAACGACAGTTTGACATGATGTCCCGAGGTTTTCTCAAATTCCGTCACAAGCTCTTTGAACGCAAAATTCAGATCCGACGCGGCGGCGATCGTGAACTCTTCCGCCTGAGCAACGCCCACGGAACAGACGAGCATGGCGAGAAACAGCGCGAGAACCCCCTGTACGGTTCTCACTCTCCTGAAGCGGCGATGATTCATGATTCAACCTCCTCAATGACCGTATTATGACGGACTAGAAAAAGATCTGGAACTGCAGCCGTATCGCATTTTCGATCAAGGTGCCTCCGCGAGCGTCCAAGGGTACGCAGCCCGACGGAAAGGTAGCCGGACAGGGTACGGTATTCTGCGAGCCACCCGTACTCGGCAACGGACTGCTGCGGCCGATCGCGTAGCCGCCGGTCCCCATCGTCAGGTTCGTATACGTCAGCATGACCTGATAGTCGTAGGTGCCGAACGGAAACCAATTGAGCGAAGCATCGACCTGCTTGATCAAGTCGCCCGACGCATTGGTATCCGGATCCCAATAGGAATAGCGCGCCGCCACCTCGACCTTCCTCGGAATCAAATAATATCCACTCTGCACGTAGAAGCCCGTCGAGTTGCCGAGAAGACCCGGAGCCTGGGCCGTGCAAGGCCCGCCGCTCCCGGCCGTCTGCAGACAGGGCGCCCCCTTGAAGGTCCGTTCGATATTCTTGAAATAATACTCTCCCTGTAAGGAGAACCCCCGGTACTTGAACACGCCGTCGAAGGCATGCGTGAAATAGTTCACGATGCCCCATCCCAGTTGCCGCCCGTTGCCGAACGTCGCCAGCTGTCGGCGAAAATTCAGATTGGCCAGATCGATGCCGACGAAAGCATTGTCGGTGCTCGTGTTGACTCCCGGATTGTAGGCGACCCCTCCGCCAATCGCCATCTGGGGCGTTTCCGAGTAGGCCAGATCGCCTTCACCGTAACCGGGCCGGCCCATGATATTCCATTGCAGGCGACCGGCATACATCAGTTTGTCGATCTCGTTGCGGAAATTGGCGTTCAGATTGCGGGAGTTCGTCGGACAACCGGCCGGCGAAGGGAAGGGATTGCCCCCTGTCTGCCCGCCCGGACAACCGATGGTCGCTTCCTCGCTGTCGTAGGTCCCGTAGCGGTTGAACAACGGTCCTGCTCCATTATAGACGCCGAGATAGTAGTTCACCGGATAGACCTCGTCGTCGTTCATGATCGTAATGCCGACGTCCCGACGATTGAGCCCGCTGGCGGTGAATGCGTCCTGAACCGAGGAGCGCTCGGCGAACTGCATGGACGCGGTGTTATTGATCTGGGACCGGTTGAAGAACACTTTGTATTGACCGGCTTGCACGTTCAACAACGGAAGGTGGGTGCTCAGAAAGTAAAAGTCGAGGAGATTGGCGGCTCCCGGCGTCTGGGCGTTCTCTGCGGTCTCGAAGCCGAGCTGGATGAAATACTTGAAATCCGGATTGATGAGGTGACCGAGGAACAACAAGCGGGCCCGGCGTATGTTGAACTGGGTGTAAAAATCGTCCGATCGATTGGCGCGATAGTCCCCGAAGACTCCCAGCAACTCCGGATAATTCTTCGCGTCACCGGGATTTCTCCAGGCGTCGTTTCTCCATCGGGTCGTCTCCCGCATCTGCAAGCGCCCCCTGATCTTGAGGAGGAAGGCATTGTCGTTCATCGAGAAATTGAAACCCCGGTCATACCAGATCTTGAAGCTCGGCTGCATGAGATAGGCGCGCGATTCGGACTCCTTGATGGCTTTGTCACGCTCTTCCTGAGTGATGATGCCCTTTTCATAGGCCCGCTCCAACAGCAACCGCGTGGCGGGATCCATGCTTTCGACGAAGACGTATTCGCCGTTTTTCTCGACCAATTTTCCTGAATCCACCGCTTGCCCATGATCGGGGAACAGGCTCAGTATGGCCGCTGCACCCGTCGCAATGAACGCCTTGGCGATTCGAGGGTTACCGCCCATTTGGAAAAGCCATTTCCGCAACATCATGACCCGACCTCCGAGAATGATTGGATATGAAAGAGGAAATAATCCGAGTTACCCGAGCTTGACGGCGTTACTTGGTCGGCACCGCTTTCAAGAATTCGCGGTACTGCACGGATGGGCGATGAGTCACCGGGTCGGTTTCCCAAAACCGTCCCGGCTCGAAGTACAGCAGGAACGTCTTGGGATCGGGCGGCAGGGCGGGATAGCGGAGATCCCACTGTTCCGATTTTCTGGTGGGGAACATGGCATGGTAATGTTCGAGCGTGAGGTGAAAATACGGCTCGTGGACGGCGATCCATCCGGCGGTCGTATCCCGCTCATACGCCGGATTCATTCCCGGCGCCAAGACCTGAAAATAGACCCGCTCGTCGGCGGAAGCCTTTTGCAATGCCTCGACCAGCGGGGGCACAATGGCTTCCAATTCATCCCGGCGGAAAATCTCTTTCGGCGGAACTTCTTCCGCAAACCACCGCAACGGCAATCTCTGTTTTTCACGGAATGAAAAGCCGGATAGGATGGCGGTCAACTCTTCGCTCTTGATCTCCACCGGATGGCTGTAGTCAGCCGGTTTGGGTTCGCGCTGCAACGCGACGAAGACGCGTCGATTGTCCTGCACCACTTGCGTCGTATAGGGAAGCCGTGCACAACCCGTCGCAACGATCCCGACGAGCAACGCCCAGACGATCACGCGGCTCCAACCTTTAAGATGCCTGACCCGATTCTGCGGTGACATGACGTCCTCCTGAGTCGAATATCGACTTGATGTCATTGATTAATGAGCTTGGCTTGACTGTTCCCGGACAGGCGAGGAGTATCCCAGGCCTTTGAGCGTGGCCTGGGCTTGCGCCGACTGAATGAATTCGAGGAATTCCCCGCACAGCGCCCGGTTGGGGCAGTAGCGCTCCATCGCCATGGAATGAACCACCGGAGCGACGAGGTTGCGTTTGGCCTCGGCCACGACGCGGAGTCGTTGATTTTCTCGAGCCGCATCGGGCCCAAACAGGATTCCGACATCGGCCTGGCCGTTCAGCACGTGGTCGATGACGGAACGCGTGTCGGCTGCCTCGTCGAGTCGCCCTTTCACGTCGTCCCAGATTGCCAGCGCCGTCAGCAATTGTTTGGTTTTTTGGCCGAGCGCCGTCTTTTCCGCATCCCCGATCGCGATTCGCAGCTTGCCGTCGCTTTTCAAGGCCTCAAAGGACGTTGGAGCATCTACCAAAGACTCCGGGACGACCAGGACGAGCAATTCCTCGGCATACGCCCGGCGCGTCCCGGGCAGCACGTAGTACTTCTGTTCCAACCGGGTGATCAGCTCATCACCTCCGGGTGCCACGAGGTGAATAGGACCCGTGCCGATGAAGTATCCCTTCGTGCTGTTCTCCATCCCGGCAATGGTCCGGCGGAGATCGAGGCCGGAATCAAGATGCAGCCGCACACGCACGTCTGGGTGGGCCGCTTCAAACTGCCGTCCAAGGGCCTCGATGGGAAGCCGCATGCTCGGCGAGGCGGCTATCACCAGTTGCTCGAACGCATGCCCGGACGTCGCAAGAACGGGGACGAGAACGGAGATAAGGAATATGAGCCGAGTCAACCTCATCTTGAGATCTCCCGCATTGGCGTGATTCATGTTCGCAAGACGTGCATCGTTCCGGTTTGGCTCGTGTCGTAGCCGCCGAGGGCTTCGATCTCGTCGCGGAACGGACGGCTCACGATGGTCTCGAAGAGATGGGCCAGCGTGGGATGGGACGCCAGATACGCCTTGGGAACCACGAGGTCATAGCGCGCGCATTGGAGCGGCACGAAATCCAGATCGAAGTATTGCGCTGCCGATCGAATACCGATTCCGACGTCCGCTTGATGTGCTGCAATCGCCCGAGCCACTTCGAAGTGAGAGGACACGACCCGGTCGTAGCCCCGCACTCGTGCAGGGTCCATCCCTGCCTCACGCAATTGCCGGTCGAGCAGTAAACGAGCCCCCGCTCCCTCTTCCCGATTCAAGAGGGTCACCGTTGCGTCGGCCAGGTCGGCCGCCGTGCGAATCGACTTCGGATTGCCCTTGCGAACGAGGAACCCTTCCTCCCAAATTGCGAAAGTCACCACGTCGTAGGCGGAGCCTTTCAGCGCGCGGCGAACGAACGGAAGATTGGATTCTCCTGTAGCGGGATCAAACAGGTGCAAGCCGGCGACGTGAACCTCGCCGCGTCGCAGCGATCGAAGCGCCGCCATACTGCCCATCGTCCAACCGACGACCGACGTCTGGTCCTTCCGCTTCTTCATGTGTTCGCCGACCAGAAAGATTGCGGGGTCGCAGCCCGCTACGGAAATTTCCTGCTCGACGGCCTGGCGGTCGCGGGACAGCATGATGTCGACGGTTTCCCCCTCGTCGTGGGAAGCGGCCTCGGTCAAATAACCGTCTGCGCCTACGGCGCACGACAACACGTCGCCAAGTCCCATCACGGGACGCACGACGATGCGAGAACCCACCTTCGCGACCTTGACCCGAACGGGTGGGCTTGAGGGATCTCGTTCTGCAACTCTTCCCACGAGGACGCCCTGGATAGGCTCGATGGGTCTGGCCAAGGAGAACAGGTCTTCGACACGGCAGGAAAGAACGTGGGCCAGCCTGAGGGCGACAGCGGTCGTCGGCAAATAGAGGTTGGATTCGATCGATGAAACAGCCTGACGCGTGATGCCGGCTTTGGAGGCTACCTCACCCTGCGACAGACCACATGCGTGACGCAGATTCTTGAGCTCATTCCGAAAATTATCGAGTGATTCAGCTTGATGCTTAAAGCCCATGACGGGCCCGATATAGCAATAATACTTTATTAGTGTCAAGTATACTGGATTATTTTTTCTCTTTTCTCTCTTTGCTCTACAAAGGACTGCTTCCACCCCAAACTACGCAGTGCCTCAGAAAATACTTGTTGACAAAGTAGACCAAGTTAATTTATACATACGAAAAATTAATCATGATCGGATTTATAGGAATTCAATTATCTGCTGTTAAGCAGAGTGATTCTTAGAGCGAAGCACATTCGATGGAGGGCATATGCGGTCAGTCACGAACAGCAACGGCCTATCAGACCACAACGTACATCAGCACGTTGAGCAGGCAATCCTTCATGCGCTGAAGGGGATCCGCTTTGGATCAGTGGAAATTGTCGTTCACGACTCCAAAGTGGTTCAAATCGAACGCAAGGAAAAAACGCGCTTCGACTCCGATTCTTTCCGATGAGCCGTCGCACCGTATGATCCCTCGAAATTGGCTGTCGCAAACTTGGGAGGTTTCTGACGAATAACCAACCGACCGGACAACCGGACGGTCACAGCTGAGCATTCAATCAATCCGAACAGCGGGCTGACCGGACCACCGGAAGTTCCCATGTCATGGAGGAGCAGGCATGAGAATTTCTGGTTTGGTCCTTTTCATCGTCGGCCTGATCTGGCTGATGAGCCTACAACCGGCGACTGCGGTGGAGGAAGGGCAGTTGGTGAAGAAAGAAGGCAAATGGGAGTACTATTCCGGGGAAGATCCCGGCCTCAAGTATCTGTATTTAAAGGGCCTGATTACCCAGGAGGAGTACGACAAAGGCTTGAGAGTCATAGAAAACAAGGAGCGGCTCTCGAAGCCGAACTACGGCATTGACGTCAACAATGGTCTCAATATTCGAGTCGGAGAAAAGTTCTTCTTGAAACTCCGACTTCTGACTCAGGTACGGTACACGCACAGCACGTACAACGAGACATGGGGTACGGTTGGCGACTCACGGAATCCAGAAATTCTTGGAGGTCAGGTGGAGTATCGTGCCTTCAGGAAGCAGAGCGACTCCAACCAATTCAGCGTGCCGCGCACTCGATTGCAGTTTCTGGGATACGCGTTCGATCCAGACTTTCGCTACAACGTTTCGATCGCAATGGACCAAACGACGTGGGACCAGGAGGGAGGCAGCGGACGGCTGGGACTTCTCGACGCCTACGTATCTTCTTGGCACATTCCATGGGCAACTATTCAGGTCGGGCAACAACGAGTCTGGTTCAACCGGGCGCTGATCAGCTCGATCGCCACGTCGAGTTTTGCGGATAACATGATCGTTCAACAGGTGTTTGCCTCCAACCTCCAGAGCAGCCGAGACATCGGCATCAACATCTTGAGCGACGAAGACCAATACAAATTCAACTATGCCATCGGAATCTGGGGAGGAATGGGAGCCAACCTTGGGCGTGAAGGCATGTCGGTCAGCCAGAATGTGCTGCCGCAAACCGGAACTCCCGGAGCACCCAATTCAGGGACGACGAGGACGTACAACTACGACACCCGGTTCATGACCGGCGAAATGATGTACACGATCCGCTTGCTGTACAAGATTGCGGGAAACCCCGGCTACGGCCAAGGAGACATTTTGAACTCGCGCACCCCGCAGGCGGCCATCGCCTTCGGCTATGCCTACGACCCGGCGCAAAACTATTTGAGCTCGATCCGGTCCGACATCGTCGGGCGAGCCTACCGCCAGCGGGTGGCCAAAGCCAGCAATGGCAGGCTGCTGGGAGGCGGCATCTACGATTTCCAAACCTACGAAACGGACTTTATCGCGAAATACCAAGGCTGGTCGCTGCAAGCGGAAGGTTACTACCGTCATCAACGCGTCCGGAACGCCGACAGCGGCACTGTCCCGTTCGACTTGGGGACGGTTCCCACGAGTCCGCTGGCCGTGGGTCCTCCCGTGAGCCTCGGCCAGGCGTGGGGATGGTACGCGCAAGTCGGCAAATACGTCATTCCCCGCAAACTCGAGTTGGCCGTCAGGTACGGAGTCCTGGATCCCTCCACCAAGCAGAAGGACGACCTGACCAAGGAGTTCGGTGCCACGATCAACTACAGTTTTGACGGCACGTATAACAACAGGCTGGTCATCGACTACTCGAATATTACCGCGGGCAGCGGAGGACGAGCGCCGGACCGGTTTCCATTCGAGAATCAACCGGGATTCGGGCGCGACCTCATCGAGAATCGGTTCAACGTGCAATACCAATTCTTTTTCTGAGAACCTATGAACACACACGGCTTAGCCATTTAGGAGGACTCCCATGAACACCATACATGCGATCACTCGCTTTCTCCTACTCCTCAGTATCGTGGCGCTCGGACCCTGGATGACCACCCATGCGCACGCGCAGCCGGAGACCGTCACAGTCGCAGCTGCAAACAGTTTGCGAGACGTGTTTCGGAAGGTGTTGCCCTTGTTCGAAGCCCAGCATCCGGAAATCGTCGTTCGCGTGATTTACGGTCCCTCTCAAAACCTGCGCAAGCAAATCGAAGAAGGAGCGCCGGTCGACGTGTTCCTCCCGTCGCTGGTCGAGGAAATCGAACAACTCGAAAAGAAAAGCCTGGTCATTCAGGGAACGAAGCGTGTGTACGCCGGTACGTCCCTGGTCATCATTACCGGCAAGACACTCCCCGCGCCCGTTGCCTCCCTCCAGGAGCTTCATTCGGTTCCGGTCAGACGTATCGCGATCGGGGACCCGAAAACCTCGTCGGTGGGGAAGGTGGCGGTTCAGTTCCTCAAATATGCCAAATTGGAACCTCAGTTGAAATCCCAATATATATTCGGTGAACACTCTCGAGCCGTCCTCGACCTCGTCGCGAAAGGGGAAGCGGAGATCGGCGTCGTGTATCGAACCGATGCCATTGCGGAGGAGCAGGTCCGGATTCTTGATACGGCTCCGGCGGATTCCCACACACCGGTGCGATACGGGGTCGCGGCCGTTTGGACCGCCAAGAACATCTCGGCCGCCGGAGATTTCATCGAGTTCCTGCTGTCGGCTCCGATTCAGGAGCAGTTGACGCAATTCGGATTCGATCGGGTTACGCGGGAGGTCGGACTGGCGCAGCGGCAGGAGGTCAAGCCATGAACAGCGGGAGGAGACGGGTCCATCGAATCACAGTCCGGCTACGCGGTCCGTTCTTGACGCTGATCGGGGCCGTGATCATCGGATGCTCCGGGGCAGCACCCGAGACTCAGAAAACCATTTATGAATCGGGGCTCAATACCGTCCGCCTCGAAGCAGATCCGGATTCGACCTCGAATGCACATCCGGCAACGCTTTCCGCAACCGAGATCGGGACCATTCTCGGCAACGTGCGGACGTGGGAACAGCGCAATTTCATCCACCGGCTGTTTTCCGGAGAGGCCGGTCGCACACGAGCCTTTCGCCATGAGGAGATCAAAGTCCTGGCTCCGGCCCTTTCGAAAGGGCTGGCACAGGCCTCGCCGACACAGCGGGTGTACTTTCAGCTGACCCATGCCACCGAACACGGAGAGGAAGAGAGCACCAAAGGCTGGCTGTCCATCCGTAATGGAACGCTCTATCTTTCGCTCAGCGAAATCCATGATCGCCATGGTCCCGGCCCGGATATCAGTAAGTACGACCGGCAAATGCCGAATGTTCCAGAACGCCCCCCTGCTTTTAATGTGACGTTCGAACCGGAGGAATATCTGATCAAGGTTCGTTCGGGAGGAAGACTGTTTTCGCCGGATCAGCGGGAAGAGCTCCAGATACGGTATCGGGACGCGCTGGCTGCCCTCCCCGTTTATCCGGGGCTGGAGCCGCACCAACCGGTGAAACCTTCGCAGCCGTAGACCGTGCCCGGGGGACCGGCGCCGAACGGTCGATCTCCCGGGCACCGCCGGGACCGATGGAGAAGATCAGATGACGATCCTTGTCCCCATTTACTTTCAGAAGCGGAGCGTCAGGGGGCCTCATGACACACGTATCTCCTGAGACGCCTCCTCACATCGGCATCGTCGCCGGCACGGCTGAAGGCGCGGCCCTCTGCTATCGGACATTGTGCCACGAGGCGGAGACATTCATGGGCCGGTATGCCCATCCGGAAATCACCATCCATACGTTCTCGCTTCGCTCGTACTTCGACTTCATCGACCGCGACGATTGGAACGGCGTGGCGGGACTTCTGTCACGATCGGCAAACAAACTGGCGCAAGCGGGAGCGGGCCTGATCATCTGCCCGAACAATACGCTGCACCGTGCATACGACCTGGTCCGGCCACCGGTGCCCTGGCTGCACATTGCCGCCACCGTCGCCGCGGAAGCGGTCCGCCGCGGGTTCCATCGAGTCGGACTGTTGGGCACGCGCGCCGTCATGGAAGATCCGATGTATTCCCGCTACCTCCGCGAAGGGGGAATCGAACAAATCATCCCCCGTGCGGACGAGCGGGATAGCATTCAGCGTATCATCAGACACGAGCTCATCCCGGGACGGTTCACGACGCGTTCTCGCAATTTCTTGCATGCCGTCATCAGCCGCTTTCGCACATCTGGGTGCGATGCGGTCATTCTTGGCTGCACCGAGCTCCCATTGATCGTGTCTTCTGAGAGTTCGCCCCTCCCGCTGCTCGATTCCACGCGTCTCCTGGCGCGGGCCGCGCTTGAACAGGCAGTGGATAGCCGGACGATCGGCGACGATATCGAAACTCCAAGACGCCGGACCGTCGCCGGCATCATCACCGACCGCCTTCAACTGGTTTCATCCGATAATTCTTGAAAGAAAGGATCGCACCGTGGCATTCACACCATTCGTCCTTGCCCTGCTGGTTCTGAGCGGAGCGATAGGGCTTCCCTCTCTTGCCCATGCCGCAGACAAGCCAGCGTCTCTCTTGAACGTTTCTTACGATCCGACCAGAGAGCTGTACCAAGAATTCAATGCGGCGTTCGCCAAACATTGGCTCGCCAAGACCGGCCAGTCGGTCTCGGTCAAACAATCACACGGAGGATCCAGCAAACAAGCGCGCGCCGTCATCGACGGCCTCGAGGCGGACGTCGTGACATTGGCCTTGGCCTATGATATCGACGCCATAGCCGAGAAGGCGGCGTTGCTCCCCGCCGATTGGCAGAATCGCTTGCCGCAGAATAGCGCGCCCTATGTCTCGACCATCGCCTTTCTCGTCCGCAAGGGCAATCCGAAGAACATCAAGGATTGGAGTGACCTGGTGAAACCAGGCGTGTCCGTCATTACGCCGAACCCCAAAACCTCCGGCGTCGCCCGGTGGAATTACCTGGCTGCCTGGGGCTATGCGCTGAAACAACCGGGCGGGGACGAGACCAAAGCCAAGGAGTTCATCTCAAAACTCTACAAGAATGTGCCGGTGCTCGATTCCGGTGCCCGGGGCGCGACGACGACCTTCGTCGAGCGGGGCATCGGCGACGTGTTGATCAATTGGGAAAACGAGATCTTGTTGGGCGGCGGAGAGCTGGGGAAAGACAAGTTCGACGTCGTCGTCCCTCCGCAGAGCATTCTGGCCGAGCCGACGGTCAGCGTCGTAGACAAAATCGTGGACAAGCGGGGGACCAGACAGATCGCGCAAGCCTATCTCGAATATCTCTATTCCGAAGAAGGACAGGAAATCGCCGCCCGACACTACTACCGCCCCCGGCTCCAGTCGGTCGCGGCCAAGCAAACCAAGCTTCCCAAGGTC
>DAOLIU010000105.1:0-11659 GCA_035328385.1 Nitrospira sp.
CCGCCGATAAGATCGGCGGGCACGTTGGCTTGAATGGTATGCAGGCGCATCGTCTGGCCTTCGGGATCGTGCAGGGAGAGCGCGACGAAATTCACGTGAACGACCCGGGGGAGGCGTCGGGCCAGGTCACGCGCGAGATCGTGAAGATCCCGGTGTCGCGAGATCGCTTCCGATACTTCCAACAGGGCCTGGTACCGTTCGGAGAGAGTTTCGCAAGGAGAATCGGCTTCTTCCATGGCCCCAGTATGGCCCATCGTCCGAGACGGGCTCAAGTGCCGGGGATGCCCTCGGGCGCGCGGGTCCCGCCTGAGAGACGAGATGGGGGAGGGGCTTCCGGGAGACGCGATACCGTGTCATCCCGGAAGCATCACAGGGATCGGAATCAGGACTTCCAGAGGTCGACGACCGTCCCTTCCTCGTTCAGTTCAATAGTAATCGTCGATCCTTCCTTGATCGGTTTGGCTTTGACTTCCAGCCGCTCCAGCGGGAACACTTTTTCGCCTTCGGGCGTCCAGAGCTTGATCTCCTTCTTGGTCTTGCCGACGTAGATCAGCTTCCCGGAGATCAGCCGGTGCGCCTGCGCATGGCCCTTCATGTGATGGTCGACGACCATGTTCTCTTCGTTGATCCACAAGGTGATCTCGTCGCCGACCTTGATGCCGGAGGGCATCGATTTCTTGTTCAGGCTATATGTCGCCGCGGGAGTCTTGACGACGATGATACCGGATTGAATCTTCTCCACGACGCCGTGCGCCGTGATGTGGAAGCCGGCTTTGGTGCGCGGCTGCTTATTGAAGGTTATTTCCACGTTGAACCGGTGCACGTCGATGACCTTGCCCTCTTCGTTGACCTCGACGGTCACCGGAGTACCTTCCGCGATGGAGGACAGTTTCGACTTGCCGGTCTGCACGTCGAAGGTCTTTTCGCCTTCGGGGGTCTGCAGCTTGATTTCCGTCTTGTCCGTGGACGTATAGGCCAGACTGCCCGTGACGAACTTATGGGAGTGGGTCGGATCGCCCTTGCGGTGCACGTCGATCACGGCGTTGTTTTCATTCACCCACATCTCGACTTCCTCTCCCACTTCGAGGCCCTTGGGAAGCACTTGTGCGGCAATCTTCATCTGTCCCCACGGGGTCTTGACCACTACGTGGGTCGCCTGCACCTTGGCGACGACGCCGCTGACTTTCATGTGCGTGGCCGCACCCTGGCTGTGGCCTTCGTCGGCAAACCCGTATGGCGTCAGGAACAGGCCCATGACAAGCGCCCCCAACAGGATCAGATTGCGGCTCGCGCTCCCTCTCCTGGATTCCACGGTCAGTTTTCGGCTCTCACGACTTAAACCGTTCACGATATGCCTCCTCCTGGTTGATGGACGAACGAGCTCCCGGGACGGACCGTCTGGTCTCATTAGGCCCGCTTAGTTATATGACAGACGACCGTTCGGCTACAACCGGGACTCGGCAGGACTGACGCGCCCGGCTCGGCAGGATGTTGAAAAAGTCCTCCAGCGGCGTTCTCACGTCGCTCCGAGGCTCACGGGGGACTGGCTCTGGCGCAGCCAGTGCCTGTCCCGGTTTCCGACGGCAACGGGGACAGTCGCCGATCGGAAGGGCGACAGTCCCCTCGTTGCGGCCTTGCCCGCGGAGTGGCGCGTCTTGGCGCGCCGGGGCTGGGTGGGTGAGAACAAGGCCTTTTTGAACATCCTGTGAGCGCTTCTGACTCGATTAGTGATCATGCCCGGCTTTGTGTTTTCTGGATCCAAAACAGTTTTTTAACAGCCTGTTAGGACCCGGCGCCGCTGAGCACGCGGGCGAAGCGGTCCCGATCGAGCAGGTCGCCGATGGCATTCACGGTCACATCCGGGGCCGGAAACCGGGCGACGTCCTGCGAATCCAACGCATAGTGGCCTTGCCGGGGGAAGACCGTGGTCACGCGGGGGCCCCACGCCGCTTTCACCGCCGACAGAATGCGAACCTTGTCGTCGACGAGCACGTATCGATCCGCCGGAAACCGCCGTTCCACGTCTTCGAGTTCCCGCTCCTTGTGAATGTAGATCAGGACGTTCCCGTCAACGGCCTGATGCAGTCCGGATCGCTCCACTTTCCTCGGTTGGAATACGACGTCCCCGTCGGACAGGATCACCGCAGTGCCCACTCGGTTGGCCTGCGCGACCACATCGAGCGCTCCCGGGTACAGGCGGTCGGCGAACGGGTAATTGATCAAAAAGTGGGAGACCGTCAATAGATGGGGGTCGCGCGGGCGCTCGATCCGATACCGTTGAAGCGCCCCCAGATAGTCGGCATAGCCCAGCTCGCGCCGCAACTCTTCGAACAATACCCAGTACCGCTTCTGCGGTTCGGCTCCGACCTCCTGTTCCAGGTACCGGCGCAGGTCCTCCGTTACCCGATCGTTGTCGAGCAGCGTGTTGTCCACATCGAAAAGCACAACGATCCTGCCAGGCGGCATAGTCCACCTCTCCGCCGGGTCCGCGGCGGCCCTCCGTTACTTCGTCTCCCGTCTCTGGGTCAGATAGCGGTACATCCCTTCGACATTCTCGGGAAACCAATCTCCGTAGCGCTGCCATCGTTCGTACTTGGGAAGCTGAACGGCCTTTTTCGTCTCCTCGAGGCTCGCCCCCTTCTGCAATTGTTCCTGCACGGCCGCCCGAAGGTCCTCCAGATAGCCTCGGAACATCCGCACGTGCTCCTTGTTTCCGATCTTGCCGTGGCCCGGCACCAGCCGGTCGAAATCCAATTGCTCGACGCGCTTGAGCGATTCGATCCAGTCGTCCGGATAGTCGCTCTTCATCGTGCGATAGGCGACCGTCTCGACCGGGATGAAATCGACGGCGAACAGCAGCCGTTGCTCCGGCAGCAGAACCACCAGACTATTATCGGAATGGTTCTTGCCGACATAGATCAGCTCGGCGTGCCTCCCGCCGAGATCGATGGACATGCGGTCCGTGAAGGTGAGGTCGGGCAGGGGCGTAAGGGGATCGGCCGCGTCTCGGATCTTCGCTCTTGCCCCGGCCTGGCTGACGAACAACGCCGTATCGGCGAACAGGCTCCCGCCCGTGATGTGATCATCGTGGTGATGGCTGTAGACGACATAGCGAACCGGCTGGTCGGAATACCGTTTGATCTCCTTCTTCAGCCAGGTCGCCGCCTCCGCGCTGATAGGATCCGTGACGATGACTCCCTTCGGAGTGGTGATGAAAATCGCCTGGTGGAACTGATGGCGGAACAGATACACGCCTTCTCCCAGACTGGTGATCTCGTTCTCCGGACGGCTCTCCTGGCCGAAAACGGCCACGCTCTGCCCCAGCAGGCCCGCGAGCAGCAGCGACACGAGCATCCGCTTCAATCCTCCCTGCGCGGAGACCGCGCCATGGTGATTCGCCGCCTTTCTTCCCTGGATGATCATCGTCGCCGCTCCTTTACGGTCATGGTTCCTGCCGGCATCTGCCGCATCCTGCACGAACCGTGTGATTCCGCGAGGGGCTCGGGATTCAGGCCCCGAGCTTCGCGTCCATCGTGATCGTCGCGTTCAGCAGGCGCGAGATCGGACAGCCGCTCTTGGCCGCCGCCGTCGCCTTTTCCCACGCGGCGGCGTCGGCCTTCGGCACCGTGCCCCTGACGTCCAGATGGATCTTCGTGACCGTCCACCCTGCTTCGAGTTTCTCGAAGTGCACCGTGGCGGTCGTTTCGAGCTTCTCCGGTGCGAGTCCGGCATTGCCCAACTGAGCCGACAGCGCCATCGTAAAACAGCCGGCATGCGCCGCCGCGATGAGCTCTTCCGGATTCGTACCCTTGCCGCTTTCGAATCTGGTCCCGAACGAATACTGGGCCTGCGACAGGACGCCGCTCTCGGTGGAAACGGTGCCCTTACCGGCCTTGAGATCTCCCTGCCACACGGCCGATGCGCTTCGTTTCATGCTCTCCTCCTTTGAGTGTCGATCGATGGACTACGCTCGGCGGCCGAGCGCCTACGGTTTTTGATAACCGATGCGGTAGATCACGCCCGCCAGGTCGTCCGACACCAGGAGCGCGCCGTCGGGCATGACCAAGACGTCGGCCGGGCGACCCCAGGCCCGCTGGCCGCGCAACCATCCCTGCGCAAACACGGAATAGGTCGGAGTGCCTTTGTCGTCCCGAGAGACGACCGTGAGCCGGTATCCGCTTTTCTCCGTCCGATTCCATGAGCCGTGCTCCGCGATGAAGATCCGGCCGCGGTATTCAGGCGGGAACATCGCGCCGGTATAGAAGCGCATGCCCAGCGACGCCACATGAGGTCCGAGCGCGACGGCGGGCGGGGTGAACTCCCGGCAGGCGCGTTTCCCTCCGAACTCCGGATCGGCAATCGTGCCGCCGTGACAATAGGGATAGCCGAAATGCAAGCCGGCCTTCGGCGCATGATTGAGTTCGTCCGGCGGCTGGTCGTCGCCGAGCCAGTCACGGCCGTTGTCCGTAAACCACAGCTCACGCGTGGCCGGATCCCAATCGAAGCCGACCGAATTTCTGACGCCGCGGGCGACGACTTCATAGCCGCCGCCGTCTTCGTCGATGCGAGAGATGAGCGCATACCGGTCCGGATCCGGTTCGCAGATGTTGCACGGCGCCCCGACCGGTACGTAGAGTTTCCCGTCCGGTCCGAAGGCGATGAACTTCCAGCCGTGCGGCTTGTCGTGCGGAAAACGGTCCGTGACCGTCACGGGCGGCGGCGGATTCGACAGCCGGCGATCAATGTCCTCGAACTTCACGATACGATCCACGGAAGAGACGTAGAGCGTACCCTTCCGATAGGCCACCCCCACCGGCATCTGAAGCCCACCGGCGATCGTGAAGACCTGATCGGCCCGCTGATCGCCGTCCTTGTCGACGACGGCGTAGACCTTTCCCTTCTCCTTGCTGCCGACGAAGAGGACACCGTTCTGACCGAGAGCCATACCTCTTGCATTCGGCACATCGTCCGCATAGACGGAAATCGTGAAGCCCGGCGGCAACGTGACCTGGTCCAGGGGAAGAGACGCGGCTTCGGCTTGCACGACGGACACACAGAGCCAGACCATCCCCCGGCAGAGGAAGCGCAGGGAACCCGCCTGCAACAATGCGCGCACCAACGCTTGCGAATGGCTCCTGATGCCGTGATCCTCTTGCATAGAATCCTCCATCGGCGGTGGCAGGACGAAGCCCGTCCTGCGCCTCAACCGTGAACCGATCTGTGCGTTCCACGATACTCGAAGACCACCGGCGTCTCGGCCTGGTCGACGGCTCGGGCTCGCGCCGCTTCGATCATCCAGTGGTCCGGCGCCAACGCACAAGCCGGATCCGCGGCGCCCGTCCTCCCTGCCACATGATAGGCCTGGCAACGGCAGCCGCCGAAATCCTCTGTGCGGCTCGGACAGGACCGGCAAGGATCGGGCAGCCACTCCTCCCCACGGAATCGGTTGAAGCCGGCGGACTCATGCCAAATCTCGGTGAGCGGCCGCTCTCGGACGTTGTCGAAGCTGAGGCCCGGAAGCGTATGGGCCAAATGGCAGGGCAGCGCCAGTCCCTCGGGGTTGACGACGAGATAGCGACGGCCCCAGCCGTCCATACAGGCCTTCGGCCGGTCTGCATAATAGTCCGGGAGGACGAAGCACAGATCCATCGTGCCGCGGAGCCGGCGTTTGGCTTCGGCCGCGACAGTCCTCGCCCGCTCGATCTGCTCACGAGTCGGCAGGAGCGCGGTCCGGTTGTGCAAGGCCCAGCCGAGATACTGCACGTTCGCCAACTCGAGGCGGTCCGCCCCGATCCGCTCGGCCAGCCGAATCACGTCCTCGATCCCGTCCAGATTTTCCCGATGGAGCACCACGTTCACGGTCAGCGGCAATCCCGCCGATTTGACCCACCGCATGACCTCGAGTTTCCGGCCGAAGAAGGATCCGCCGGCGACGGCGTCGGCCTCCGGCTGTCTGGCGCCTTGCACCGAGACCTGCACGCTGTTCAATCCGCGCGCCTTCAACCGGTGCAGCCGCTCGATGGTCAAGGGAATCCCGCTCGTGATCAGGTTGGTGTACAGCTCCCGTTCCGCCGCCCGTTCGATGAGCCGCTCGACGTCTTCGCGCAGCAGCGGCTCGCCCCCGGTGAGATTGACCTGAACCACGCCGAGCGCGTCCGCTTCGTCGAAGACGCGCAGCCAGGTCTCCGTGTCGAGTTCGGCCTCGGAGCCGGCCGATTCCATCGGATTCGAACAATAGGGGCAGCGCAAAGGACACCGATGGGTGAGCTCGGCGATCAGCGTGTAGGGGCGGTAGAGCATCTTCATGCGGCGTCCTGAATCAATCCACGGTCTGCAAGCGTCCCGACGAAAGCCCGCACGTCGCGCGCGATCTGGGCCGCAGGCGTCCCGGCGTGAATAGCGGCCAGCTCGCTGATGATGTCCTCCGTCGTGTGTTCACCGGTGCACCGGCGCAGGATGTCGGATCCCGCGTGGTTCAGGTCCAATCCGGCTTCGGGAAACAGCAATAAGTACCGGCCCGTTTGCCGGTCCAGCCGAAGCCGGGCCTTGGGATTAAGCCTGGGCCTGACGATGGAGTCGGGCATGGGCATTCCTTCCGTCCCCCGGCATCGGTCCGACGCAGGCGGTATGGACGCAATCGAGCAGATGCCACAAAATCTCCGCCTTCTTGACCAAGGCCCCGATGCAGGCGGCTTGACGCTCGCGCGTGGTCGCCTCCCGCATCACGAAGGAGACGGCCTGTTTCGCGTCGAGATCGGCTCGCGATACGCGCATCCTAAAATAGGCCAGCGCCTCGGAGCCGACCCAGGAATAATGACGTCCCCAGGCGTTCAGCCGCCGGCTCATGAGAGTGGGCGCAAACAACTCGGTCAGCGAGGAAGCGACCGCTTCGAGCAGGGACGCTTCCCGCACGAACTGCACGTAACCGTCGCACGCCAGCCGAACCCCCGGCAGAACCGATCGCAAGCTGCGCACCTCGTCGATATCGAGACCCACGCCCCGCGCAAGGAGCAACCAGGAGTCGAGTCCGCCTGTCCCGGTGTCGGCCCCGTCTTGATCCCGGATGCGCCGGATCCAGATCCGCCGGAAGGCCGGGTCCTCCGACTTCGAAAGAATCAAGGCATCCTTGATGGGAATACGCGTTTGATAGTAGTACCGGTTCAACACCCAGTGCTGGAGCTGCCGCTTTGTCAGCTTCCCTTGATGCATACGGAGGTGGAACGGATGCCGATCATGGTAGCGGGCCGCGCCCTCCCGGCGCAGCTTCGCGAGAAACGCCTTGGCCGTAAGGGGTCGTGGATCTGGCCGCCGGCTCATACGTGAATTTCCATCCCGTCCCGTCCGACCTGCCATCCCGACGCCTCGACCATGGCCCGCTCAGGAGCGTCTTCGCGGAGGATCGGATTCGTATTGTTCATGTGAACGAAGATCCGGTGCCGGGCCGGAACGGCCGCCAGCCGCGCCAGGCTGCCGTCGGTCCCTCCGACCGGCCAATGGGCCAGCTCCTCGGCCGACTTTCGAAGAAATCCGGGGGCCGACAGTTCATCGCTCGACCAGAACGTCCCGTCGAACAGGATGCCCTCGGCTCCGGCCAACCCGTCGAGCACGGCGGCGGTGATGCGCCCGACGGACGACAGATAGGCCAGCACACGGCCGTTCTCGACGTGGCGGAACCGAAGCCCTACGTTGAGCTCGGGATGTTCTCGGTCAACCGTCCCGTCCAAGTGGACCGGCGGCTTTCCCGGCACGGCGAACGCCGTGACCGCCAAGCCGGACGGGACGCCGTCGGCACGCCGGACCGTCTCCTCTTCTCCGAGCGCGAGCCTTCGCCAGACGATCTGGCCGGGAAACCGTTCCAACGTGCGGTACAAAACGTTGCCTTCGGTGAATCCCCGTCGGACCGTGTCCGTCGCATAGAGGACCAGGGGCTGACTCTCGCGCAGGGAGAGCAGCCCAAGGCAGTGATCAAGATCCCCGTTGGTCAGAAAGATGCCTTCGATCGGCGTCGCACGCCCGGTCACCGGATGCAGAGGGTCGAAACTCTCGATCTGCGTGCGAATGTCGGGAGACGCGTTGATCAGGAACCAGTTGCGCCCGTCCGCGCTCAGACAACTCGATTCCTGCGTCCGGGGGCTTGCGGCGATCAAGCCCTGCCGCAGGCCGCTGCAGTTCGCACAGGCGCAATTCCATTGCGGAAAGCCGCCGCCGGCCGCGGAGCCCAGAATCCGCAGGATCATGTCGTCGCCGTCGGGCGCTCTTCTTGCGCGGCCGCGATCCCCGTCGCGTGCGGCTCTTGGCCGACGTCGGGGATGCCGTCACGATCTTCCTGGTAGCCGTTGATCTCCGCGTCCATCCTGATTTCCGAAAAGGCAGGCGCTTCCCATTTGCGCATGATCCCTCCTTTCGGCCGATGATGAGGCGGCCGCACCGTGAGTTGGGTCGAATCCCATCGTACACGGAAATCGCGCCCGGATCACCAGCGGTCTCCCCTAGCAGGCCGTTGAAAAACTGTTTCTGGAGGACTTTTTCAACACCCTGCTAGGACGGTCGGGCACCGAACGCTTGGGGACAAGAGCGGCTCATCGCCGTTCGGCCACGTAATCGATCATGCGGCGCGCGATTTCCTCCTCGCCCATGATGACGACTTCGGCGCCCCGGATCCGGAGATGATCCACTTCCGCGTCGGAATGCGCGCGGGCGGCCACCTCGATGGACGGATTGAGGGCCCGGGCGCGCAGGATGACCTGGCCGGCCTCGAACACGTTGGGAATCGCGCTGATCAGCATGCGCGCGCGGTCGACCCGGGCGGCCTCCAGTATTCCGGGTGCTTCCGCATTGCCGAGAATCGCGCGTTCCCCTTGTCCACGCAGCGCGTTGACGAGTTCGGCGTTGTTCTCGATGACCACCACCGGCTGATTTCCGTCCCTCAGCGCCTGATTCACCAATTTGCCGACCCGGCCGTGTCCGACCAAAATCACATGATCCTCCGCCGAAACGGCCTGAAGGGCCGTATGCTCGGCCCGACGGCCGCGCGGTTGGAGCCAGTCCACCATCATGAACCACGCGGGGTTCATGACGATGGAGAATATCGCCCCCGCCAAGATCAGATCCCGGCCTTCGTGCGGCAGCAGATCGGATTTGATGCCGAGTTCCGCCAGCATGAAGGCGAACTCGCCAATTTGGGCCAGGCTGGCCGAAATGGTCAGCGCCACGCGCTGCGGGTGCCCGAATAACAGGACGATCACCCAGGCGGCAAGCGACTTTCCCACGAGGATGATCAGCAGCGTGCCCGCGACGGCCCAGGGCTGACGGACCAGGATGCTCGGATTGAACAGCATGCCGACCGCGACGAAGAACAGCACGGCGAATGCGTCCCGCAACGGGAGCGTTTCGGCGGCCGCCTTATGGCTGAGTTCGGATTCGTTCAGGATCAGTCCGGCGAAGAACGCGCCCAGCGCGAACGAGACGCCGAAGAGGGCGGCCGATCCGAATGCCGCCCCAAGCGCGATGGCCAACACGGCCAGGGTGAACAATTCGCGCGACCCGGTCTTCGACACCTGTTCCAAAGCCCATGGAATCAACCGCTTGCCGATGATCAGCATTAAGGCGACGAAGAGCACGACTTTGCCGATCGTCACGGCCAGCGTGAACAGGAGCGGACCGACTTGTGCCGAGGTCCCCGAGGAGTTCTTGAGCGCACCGGACAGCGCGGGCACGATCACCAACGCCACGACCATGGCGATGTCTTCGACGATCAGCCATCCGACCGCAATCCGGCCCTCGGACGTGTCGATCACGCGACGATCCTCAAGGGCCCGAAGCAGGACGACCGTGCTCGCGGTGGACAGCGCCAAGCCGAACATCAGACCGGTGCCGATGGACCACCCGATCGCATACCCCAGCCCCCATCCGAGACCGGTGGCGATGACGATCTGCGCGATGGCGCCGGGAATGGCGATGCTCCGTACGGACAACAGGTCGCTGATCGAGAAATGGAGCCCTACGCCGAACATCAGGAGAATCACGCCGACTTCGGCCAGTTCTGGCGCCAGCGAGCCGTCGGCCACGAATCCCGGCGTAAACGGGCCGATCACGATGCCCGCCAGCAAGTATCCGACGATGGGGGCTACACGGAGGCGGTTCGCAATGGCGCCAAATATGAACGCGACTACGAACCCGCCGACCAAGATGGAAATGAGAGGATGTGTGTTCATCTGCCCGGTCCGGGCATAAAGCACCGCATGCCGGTTTTCTTCATTGTTTCCTTGTTCCTTCGTAAGCAGCACGGGGTGAATGGCTTGCCGAACCACGGCCTTCCGCCGCGCGGCCAGGTCCCCAACGCATGAGTCCTCGACGTTCGTTGAAATCCGTCACAATGAGATCCGCCTTCACGCGCTTCGCCCGGCCTCTGCAACCTTCGAAATCGAATCTTCCGGAACGCCCTCGATGAGCGTCGTTTCCGTCATGACGCCATGGTCTTCGGCAACGCGAGCCACCCGCCCCGGTTCGAGCACGGCTTTGGTCTTCACCGGCGCGATGGGGACCGGACCTCGAAAGCGGGAGGTGCCTTCACGATGTGCGGGAGCATGAGGCGGCTTCTTAGAACTGGCGCGGTCTTGAGGGCATCGTTGTGCGCAACCATATGACGACGGCATTGACGGACACCGGATCAATGTTCTGCAGGACGTTATCGTGGAGAGTTTTTATAGTTCACCTGTCCGCTCAGGTCAATCGCCGTGAAAGGATGTGCCCCGCGGTACCCTCGAAGAGAACCGCCGTGGCCCTCGTGGTCGCGGTGGAGGACTGAGCGACGCTTCGGCTAAGGGCGTAACCCGGAGAAGTCCTTCGGCAGCGGCGCGCGTGAGGTCACACGCCTTCGGAGGCCCACCTGACCGAGCAGATACGCGCTGACCGGCGCCGTGACGAACAGAAACAGCGTGATGAGCAGCTCACGGACGGTAAACCCGTCAACGGCATGGACCACCGCCGCGAGCAGCATGCCGCCGACGCCGAGCGTCGTAGCCTTCGTCGGGCCGTGCAGCCGCATGAAGAAGTCCGGCAGGCGAACGAGGCTGACGGCGCCGACCAGAATGAAAAAACTGCCGACCAGGAGGAGTGCGGAGACAAAGAATTCGAGCATCGGGTCAATCCATGACGGTGCCGCGGGCAAGGTAGCGTGCGAGTGCCACGGTGGCGACGAACCCGGTCAGCGCGATCAGAAGCGCCGCCTCGAAAAACACGGAAGTGGACCGGTAAATGTCAAGAACGATCAGGAGTGCGATGGTATTGATATACAACGTGTCGAACGCGAGCACGCGATCGGCCGCGTGGGGACCGCGCACAAGCCGCACCGTACAGAGCGTGATCGAGAACGCAAGAGCAAGAAACGCGACGTGCACGGCGACGGTCAACATTCCAGGATCTCCAGCAGGGGGCGTTCGTAGCGCTCTTTGAGCATGGCGACGAACCGCTCCTCATCGTCCAGATCGAGCACGTGCACCAACAGCGTACGGGCATCCGGCGTGAGAGCCATGGAAACCGATCCGGGGACGATGGACACGATGCTCGAGAAGAGCGCAATCGCCTGCGGATGAGTCACGGCGAGCGGCACGCGCACGAACGCCGGCCGCAGACGCGCCGCGGGCCCCAGCACGAGGCG
>DAOLIU010000106.1:0-11456 GCA_035328385.1 Nitrospira sp.
CGACGATCAGCCGGGCAACGTCGAGATCTTCACGAAGGGCAGCGAGCCGACGCAGGCGGCCCAACGGCGGTTGGATCCGACGGATTTTTACAAGTTGGATCAGATTGCGGAAGGAAGCCAGTGAGGCGAGGGCGGCTCGGCGCGTTTCTCAGCTCTGTGAATCTTTGAACTCTTCGTGCCAGGCCATCTGAATCGTTTCCAGAATCTTCTCGTTCGACTTCTTGGGGTCGTCTTTGAAGTCCGGCAGGGCGACGATCCAGGCGTGCATGTCGGTGAAGCGGACGGTGAGGGGATCCGTCTCGGGATGTTCCTCCACCAACCGAATGGCGATGTCCTCTGCGTCCTGCCACTTTAAGTCCATACACGACTCCTTCGTATCTCGTCGTTCCTGAAGCGTGAAGCGTCCGATGATACGTTTGAGCGACGCTTCACGTCACTTCTGTGATTTTCTTGCCCTGCAAACCCCGTTTCAGCGAATCGTTCAACAGCGCGACGGTCAGATTCTTCGCCGCCTGTTCCAGTTCCGCCATCTTCCCTCTGATCACTCGCGGGTCGCCGCCGTCTTTGGCAAGCGCCAAGTTCGAGACCGCCGTCCGCACCGCGGCGGCTTCTTCCGGTGAAATCAGAGCGGCCCCTTCCTCGAGCGATTTTTCCGTGGTGGTAATCAGCGCGCCGGCGTCCAAGCGGGCCTCGATGAGCTTGCGGGCGTTGACGTCGTCCATCGCAAACTTGAACGAGTCTTCGATCATGTGCTCGACCTCTTGGTCGGACAGGCCGTAGGAAGGCTTGACCTCGATGGACTGGCTCTGTCCGGTCCGCATGTCTTTGGCCGTGACGTTCAGGATGCCGTTGGCGTCGATGAGGAAAGTGACTTCGATGCGGGGTACCCCTGCCGGCAGGGGCGGAACCTTGAGACGAAACCTCGCCAGGCTGCGATTGTCTTTGACGAGTTCCCGCTCTCCCTGCAGGATGTGTATGTCGACCCCCGTTTGTCCGTCGACGTACGTCGTGAACATCTCCTTGGCGCTGGCCGGGATCGTGGTGTTCCTCCGGATCAGGCTGCTCATGACCCCGCCCATCGTTTCGATGCCCAGCGACAGAGGGGTCACGTCCAGGAGCAGCATGTCCGTCGTCCCGCCTCCCAGAATGTCTCCCTGCACGGCGGCACCGAGCGCGACCACCTCGTCGGGATTCAAGTCGCAGTGCGGTGGTTTGCCGAACAGGGTTTCGACCCGCCGACGGACCAGCGGCATGCGGGTGGATCCGCCGACCAGGACGACCTCGTCGATCCCTTCCGGTGACAGCCCGGCGTCCTTCAATGCCATGCGACAGGGGGCCAGCGTCCGATCGACGACGCTCACCGTGAGGGCTTCCAGTTGATCGCGGGTCAGCTCCCCGGTGTACGTTCCCTTTTCCTCCGGCAGCTCGATGGACACGGAGGTGTTCATCACATCCGACAACTTGATTTTTGCCCGTTCCGCCTCGAGACGAGCGGCCTGGAGATGGTCGGGATAGGCTCTCAGGTCGACGCCGTGGATCTTCCGGATGTCCACAACGAAGGAATCGACGATCACGCGGTCGAGATCGTCGCCTCCCAAATGCGTGTCGCCGTTGGTGGCCAAGACCTCGAAAATCCCGTTCTTCAGCTTGAGGATCGAAATGTCGAAGGTGCCGCCGCCGAGGTCGTAGACGGCGATCGTGCCTTGGGTTTTCTCTTGCAGGCCGTAGGCCAGCGACGCGGCCGTCGGTTCGTTGATGATCCGCAGAACCTCCAGGCCGGCGATCATGCCGGCGTCTTTTGTGGCCTGTCTCTGGCTGTCGTTGAAATAGGCCGGAACGGTAATGACGGTTTTGGTGATGCTCTCGCCAAGATGCGCCTCGGCGCGCGCCTTCAGTTCTTTGAGCACCATCGCCGAAATCTGCGGAGGCGAATAGGTCTTCTCGCCCATTTTGATCCGGATCACGCCGCCCTGTTCGCTCACCGAATAGGGGAAATAGGCCAATTCTTCCTGGATATCCGCCAGCCCCTTGCCCATGAAACGCTTCACGGAGTAGACGGTTCGCTCCGAACTGCGCGTCAAGTATTCTTTCGCGGCATCGCCGACGATGAGGCCGTTATCGGTCAGGGCGACGACGGAGGGAACCATCGTCCGGCCGTTGCGGCCGGGAATGACGCAAGGCCGCCCGTCCTTCATGTAGGCGATCAGCGAGTTGGTCGTTCCGAGGTCGATGCCGACGATTCGTGCCATGGGTTGAAGTAATCGTGGTGATGGTCGCCGCTACTCGATGGTGGCCACGAGGTCGCGAACGATGTTACCGATGTAAGTGCGATGCGAAAGCAGGTCTCGCATCTCTTTCAGCAGCCGGTCCCGTTTGCTTCGGGACTCGCTTGTCGCTTCGCCGCAATCTTGCAATTCGTCCCATTGAGTGAACAGTTGGCGGAGTTGTGTCTCGATGGTGTTCGACCGCTCTTCCAGCTTGCGTTGTTCGGATTCAAGCATTGGGCGAAGCCGTTGCGCGGCTCCGGAAGCGCGGTCCGCAGTCCGATATTCGTCGAGCGCGTCCTGCAACTCCAGGATTTCCTCGAAAAGGTCGGCGGGAGGGGAGGTTCTGATGTCCTTCACGGACCCGGCTTCCAGGGACAGCAGATATTCCGCGCGCTGGATCGGATCGCGAAGCGTCCGATACGCCGTATTCAGAGTGGCGGCGTTGCCGAGACTGATGGCCTGTTCCGTCTCGCTCTTGTTCTGATAGAAGTCCGGGTGAAACGCCCGGCTGAGCTCGTAGAACGCGGCTTCCAGCTTTTGCACGTCGAGATTCAACCGCCGGGGAAATCCCAGGCAGGTGAAGTAGTCGGCGTCTTTGGACACCGGCTGCACCTTGACGCAACGTTCGCAGAAATATTCGCCGGACACCTCCGATTGACAATGCCAGCACATGCTGCGAGCCATCTGCAGCTCGCGTCTGCCGGAAGGGTGCGTATGTGGAACCATGAGCAAAAACGGGCATGGCATCTCGCCATGCCCGCTCCCTACGGCTATCGAACTCGTAACGGCGGCCTTAGGCCGAGAAAGACTCTCCGCAGCCGCACGTCTTGTTGGCGTTCGGATTGACGAACTTAAACGAGCCGCCCATCAGATCCTTGTGGTAATCCAGCTGGGTGCCCTGAAGATAAATGGCGCTCTTCGCGTCGACGATGACCTTGACTCCTTCGAAGTCATAGACCTGGTCGTATTGGCCGATTTTTTCGTCGAAATTGATCGTGTAACTCAGCCCGGAGCAGCCGCCGCCTTTCACGCCCAGGCGCAGGCCGCCTTCCGTGATGCCTTGGACGTTGATCAGCCGCTTGACCTCTTTCAACGCGGAGTCGGTCAGGGTGATGACCGGAGTCTGGGTTGCCGTGTTCTGATCCATCTCGAGGGTCCCCCTTTCTCGCGCCGGCTTACTTGGCGTCGGACTTCTTGTGATAGTCGGCCAAGGCCGCTTTGATCGCGTCTTCCGCCAGGACGGAGCAATGGATTTTGACGGGCGGAAGGTTGAGTTCCTGCACGATGTCGGTGTTCTTGATCTTTTGCGCTTCTTCGAGCGTCTTGCCCTTCAACCATTCCGTCGCCAGGCTTGAGCTGGCAATGGCGGAGCCGCAACCGAACGTCTTGAACTTGGCATCGACGATGGTATCGTTCTGCACTTTGATTTGGAGCTTCATGACGTCGCCGCACTCCGGCGCGCCGACCATGCCGGTACCGACGCCGTCCTCGTCCTTCTTGAAAGACCCCATGTTCCTGGGGTTATTGAAGTGGTCCACTACTTTATCGCTGTATGCCATTGTCGCCTCCGTGAAGATGATTCAACGTTTCAGTGTAAGAATGTTCATTAATGAGCCGCCCATTGAACCGATTTCAAGTCGACGCCGTCTTTGGCCATTTCATAGAGCGGTGACATCTCTCGAAGCTTGGTCACTACCTCGATAACCTTCTTAATCGTATAGTCAATCTCCTCGTCGGTGTTGAAGCGGCCCAGACCGAATCTGATCGAGGAGTGGGCCAGTTCCGTTCCCACGCCCAGCGCCCGCAACACGTAGGAGGGCTCGAGGGTCGCCGACGTACAGGCGGAGCCGGACGACAGGGCGATATCTTTCATGCCCATCAACAACGATTCTCCCTCGACGTAGGCGAAAGAAATGTTCAAGTTCCCCGGCAGCCGATTGGTCGGGTGACCGTTGAGATAGGTTTCTTCCAGAGCCCCCATAATGGCGCTCTGCAGCCGGTCCCGCATCTTGGTCAGCCGCTCGCTTTCCGCCGCCATCTCCTGTTGGCAAATTTCGCACGCCTTGCCGAATCCGACGATCAACGGTACGGCCAGCGTTCCGGAGCGCATGCCCCGCTCGTGCCCGCCGCCGTCCATTTGAGCGGCGATTCTCACCCGGGGGTTTTTCTTGCGCACGTAGAGGGCTCCAATGCCTTTGGGTCCGTAAATCTTGTGGGCTGAAAAAGACATGAGGTCGATGCCCATGTCCTGCACGTTCACCGGAATCTTGCCGACCCCTTGCGTTGCATCGCAGTGGAAAAGAACGCCCTTTTCTTTCGCGATCTTACCGATTTGCTTGATCGGGTTAATCGATCCGATTTCGTTGTTGGCCAGCATGATCGAGATCAAGACGGTCTTGTCGGTGATGGCGTTGCGTACATCCTCCGGGTTGACCATGCCCTGCTTGTCGACCGGCAACAGCGTGACGGTGGCCAGACCCTTTGCTTCCAATGCCTTGGCCGTATCGAGCACGGCGCGGTGTTCGGTCACGGCTGTGATGATGTGCGTGCCCTTCTCTTTGTACATCTCGAGCACGCCTTTGATCGCCAAATTATCGGACTCGGTGGCACCGCTGGTGAAGACGATCTCCTTGGCGTCGGCATTGATCAATCTGGCGATCTGCTTTCGGGCCGCGTCGACCGCTTCTTCGGCCGCCCAGCCGAAGGCATGGTTCCGGCTGGCGGCATTGCCGAACTTTTCAGTGAAATAGGGGAGCATGGCTTCCAACACACGAGGATCCATGGGGGTGGTGCTGTGGTTATCGAGAAAAATAGGAAGCTTCATCATTCGACTCCTTGCGCCGTGGATGACTGAATAGTAATGAGCGGTGTGCCGCCCAGCATGTCCTGGAGTGTCATGCTGTTGAGCAACTGATAAATGCTGTCTTGTACCTTCAATAATGGTGTGCGGATATTGCAATGCTCCCGCTGCAGGCAAACATCACCGTCCTTTTCATGGGAGCAATCCGTGATACCCAAAGGGCCTTCGATGCTTTCAAGAATCTGCGCGATCGTAATCTGGCTTGCGCGTCGCCCCAGCACATAGCCTCCCTTGGGACCGTTATGACTTTCGATCATGCCGTTCTTGGCCAGGGTTTGTAGCACCTTCGCCAGGAGTTCCAGGGGGATATGATATTCTTCTGCGATCTCCTTTGTATTGACGACGCGTCCGGGAGTGAGATCGCCGAACTGGACCGAGGCAATGTGCTGCAGAGCCATCAGCGCGTAATCTGCTTTTTTTGAAATCTTCAACATGACTATTGCCGATCAGATTGATCGGAGACTATAATGATCTCCGACTAGTTAGGTCGGATTAACGATAACACGGGCTCTTCGACGGTGTCAACTTACAGTAGAGTCGATTCTAAATAGCTCGGTTGAAGCGGAAAGCGGAAGAAAGGAAAGAGTTCAATGGGAGGTACGAACCCTTATATTGAGAAAAGCGACGTCGAACTACCGATGCGCCCCTATACCGTCACTTTTGTGGCCCCAAGCGGCGAGGTCACGAAGGTTCAGGTCGATCCCAACAAGATTCCCTATGGAGTGACCGGGCAGCCGGGCAGCCTCCTGGACATTGCCATGGGTCATGGAATCGAACTGGAGCACGTCTGCGGAGGCGTTTGTGCCTGCTCCACCTGTCATGTGATCGTCAAACAAGGTTTGGAGAGTTGCAATGAAGGCACGGACGATGAATTTGACCAACTCGACGAGGCTCCGATGACCACGCTGCAATCGCGCCTCGGCTGCCAGTGCGTGCCCAATGGAACCAAGGACATGGTCGTGGAGATTCCCGCCGTGAATAAGAATCTGGTCAAAGAAGGCCATTAGAAGAACCGGAGAAAAGGCGCTGCAGGAAAACCTTGTACGCCGGAACTACGGTCATCACGACGTGCCGTAACCGGCCGACTCGTCAGTCATACGTTTCCGTCTTGACCTCCTTCCGTTCGTACCCTGCTTCGACGAAATAGGTCCGTAACGGCCGCACGAAGTTTTTTGTTCCGCACAGCATGGGCAGCATTTTGGGTCCTCCGTCCATCAGCGGGCGTAGCATGGAAAGAACCAGATCCACGCCCTGCCGCTCTCCGCCGGCTGCGACCAGCGGCAAGTAACGGAAGCCCGGATGGTGAACGGCCAGGGTCAAGAACTCGTGATGAAACAGCAGGTCGTCTTCACTCGGCGCGACGGCGATCAGCAGGACCGAATCCGTTCGATGTTGCGAGTACATCTGTTTCAACATGCAGCGGATGGGGACCAAGCCTGTAAAGCGGCCGATGAACAGGAGTTCCCGGTCGAGCCGCGGTGGCAGTGTGAAGTTGCCGTAAGGGCCGGACAATTGAATGCTGTTCCCGGGTCTCAGTCCGTAGAGATAGCCGGATCCCAGCCCACCGACAACCCGATCCAATACCAGCGTGAGCTCGCCCGACGCCGTACCGGGTGCCGCCATCGAATAGGCCCGATTGAGCGGGGGGGTAGGGCCCACGGGGAGTTTGAGCGAGACCCATTGACCGGGGGTAAATGAGAGGGGGCGCTCCTTCGGGAGCAGCACCAGTTGACGGACATGCGGTGTGAAATCCGTGACCGACAGCAGCGTGGCCCACTGGGTGAATTCCGCCATACGATTCGATTCATAGCAGAAGGACGTGCAGGAAGGAAGGGCGCGTCATGCATTGCTGTACAAGCATTTTCAGCCCGTGTTATAGATACGCCCCGCCGCAATCATGATATTGAAAAGGTAAAGCCATGACCCAGGTTCGTGTTCGATTCGCACCGAGCCCCACCGGATTTCTCCATATCGGCGGAGTGAGGACGGCTCTCTTCAATTGGCTCTTCGCCCGTCAGCAGCATGGAGTATTCGTCCTTCGAATCGAAGATACGGATCGAGGCCGGTCGACGGAGGAATCGATCGCCGCCATCATCGAAGGGATGAAATGGGTCGGACTCGATTGGGATGAAGGACCCTTCCGCCAGACGGAACGGATGGAGCTCTATCGTCACCACGCGATGGCCCTATTCGAGCAGGGGAGAGCCTATTGGTGCGTGTGCAAGCCTGAGGAATTGGAGACACGTCGACGGGAGGCCGAGGCGAGGGGGCTCTCGCCGCGCTATGACGGTCGTTGCCGGAACCTCGGCATCACCCAACCCAGCGGAGAAGCGGCGCTGCGGTTCAAGGCGCCGCAAGAAGGCCAGACCGTCGTGGACGACCTGATCAAGGGGGAAGTCGTATTCGACAATTCGGTATTGGACGATCTCATCATTCTCCGCTCGAACGGCTACCCGACGTATAATTTCTCCGTCGTCATCGACGATGCGTTGATGCGGATCACCCATGTCGTCCGCGGGGACGACCACCTGACCAATACGCCGCGCCAGGTTCCGATCTTCGACGCCCTCGGTTTTCCGGTCCCCCGGTTCGGCCACCTGCCGATGATTCTCGGATCGGACAAGGCCCGCCTCTCGAAGCGGCACGGGGCGACGTCGATCTTGGCCTACAGGGATATGGGATATCTGTCCGATGCCATGGTCAATTATCTGGTTCGGCTCGGATGGTCCCACGGCGATCAGGAGGTCTTTACCAGGCAGGAGCTGATCGAGAAGTTTTCCTGGGATCATGTGCAGAAGTCTGCTGCGGTCTTCAGTCCGGAAAAGCTCCAGTGGTTGAACGCCGAATATATCCGGACCAGCCCGCCGCAACAGGTGGCCGATGCGCTGGTCCCTTTTCTGGAGTCGGCGGGACTGACGGAGCAGGTTCAGAAGGTTTCGAGGACATGGTTGGCCGAGCTTGTCGTCCTGGTCAAGGAGCGGGTAAAAACGTTGGCCGATATGGTGATGTGGGTCACACCCTATTTCGGCGAAACGGTTTCGTTCGATGAGGAAGCCGCCAAGAAATTCCTGACGCCGGCCGTCGCTCCGGTTCTGGCAAAGCTGGTGGCGCGTTTCGAGGCTTTCCCGACCTATTCCAAGCCGGAATGGGAGGAAACCTTCAAGAAGTTGGTCGAAGAAGAGGGATGGAAGATGGGGCAACTAGCGCAGCCGGTCCGTGTGGCGCTCACCGGTCGCACCGCGAGTCCTGGCCTCTTTGAGGTGATGGAAGTGCTCGGTCGGGACCGGACCCTCTTGAGATTGCGCAAAGGGCTCGAACAGGCCCGGGCTGCTTGAGCAGGACTCGACAGCCTTCGCGTACCTCCGTCCCACGCCAGAAAGCATGGGATCGAGAATCAGCGTCCTTCAGTGGGCTGCTCTTCCGGCGCCGTCGGCGAAGACTGAATCGGTTGGCTTGACGGAATCGGGACCCGTATATTACTGTGAATGCCGGTTGGGGGATCGTCTAGCGGTAGGACGTCAGTCTCTGGATCTGACTACCTAGGTTCGATTCCTAGTCCCCCAGCCAAAATCTTTCCCACGCCTTGCTCTTCAGCTCGATGTCTCGGTTCCGTACCGCGCTGGGGGATCGTCTAGCGGTAGGACGCCAGCCTTTGGAGCTGGCTACCTAGGTTCGATTCCTAGTCCCCCAGCCAATTTCTTTCCCCGTACTCTCCGCAGGTTGGAGCATCTCCTCCCGCTTGGCTCTCTCCGTTACTGTGGCCGTGGCAGCAGTTTTGGTATCGGTCTCGCTCAAACTTCTTCGGCTAGCCAACCATCTTGTCCAGCCTACAAGTTCGAATTTCATGAAACTGTACGCTAGTGCAGCATGCGTCGGGACAGTTACGAAGTGTCGGACCGCTTCGCTCGGCGATCCGGTGTTTCATCCACGGATTTGTCCACCTCGTCCTCGATTTCATCCGATTGCTCGGCGGGCGGGAGGTGATTCGGACTTTGTGCGGGCAAACGGTATCCCTCCGATGCCCAGGTGCCGAGATCGATCAGCTGGCAGCGCTCGGAGCAGAAGGGGCGCCAGGGATTGGCGCTCCACGCCGTCGGCTGACGACACAGCGGGCAGATCATGCCGGAATTTTATCACGACGAGTGAGTCTGAAGAGAGATCAGCTCGGCCGGATCTGACTTACGGTGGTGGCTTGAAGCAACCGGCGCAGGCGGTGTTGGTCTATTTCCGAAACGCCCATGAATTCGACCCCGAATTCTCCGTGCTCGCTCCAACGGACCGCGGCCGATTCGATGGTGATAGGCGATCCCAAGTCCGTGGCACGAATGAGGATCCGTACCGCCGATCCGGACTGGACGGAGGTGGTGCTGGCGACCGCGCAGCCGCCTGCGGACAGATCGAACATTGTGCCTTCACGAATCAGCCTGTTGCCGGTCGTCGAGAAGTAGACTTGCATATCGACGGGGACACGGGGATGCTGGCGGCATTCAATCATGTGCTCGTCTCCTTCGTCCGTCGCCTGAAACCGAAGCGCTGGTGCCTTGAGTGTAGCAAACAGGCTCGTGCGGTAAAGCAATCAGGGAGTTTCAGCGGAATGGAGATCCGGCAGAAGAGAGAATGGCGGAGCAATCTGACGGGGACGGGCGAAAGAGACTCGAGTGCGGGAGTGAGATTACGTGGATCCCGGTCGCTTGGCCGCTTTGGCCCAGGCGTCCTTGAGCGAGACTGTCCGATTGAAGACCGGTTTCCCGGGCATGGAGTCCGGATCCGCACAGAAATAGCCCAACCGCTCGAACTGGAACTTGGCCCCCGGGACCACCTGATTGAGGCTCGGTTCGACGAGACAATTGGTCAGGACCTCCAGGGACTGTGGATTGAGATAGGCGGTCCAGTCGTGATCGGGAGGAACCTTGGTCAGGTCCGTCGTGAGTAGCGGGTTGTACAGGCGGGCTTCCGCATTGACGGCGTGCGCAGCCGACACCCAGTGGATCGTCGCTTTCACCTTTCGCTTGGCCTGCGCAGCTCCGCTCCTGGTTTCGGGATCGTACGTGCAGTGCAATTCGGTGACCCGACCGCTGACCGGATCTTTGACGGCGCGGAGACACTTGATGATGTATGCGTATCGGAGGCGGACTTCCCTGCCCGGCGCGAGGCGGAAGAATTCCTTCGGAGGCTCTTCGAGAAAGTCGTCCTGTTCGATGTAGAGAGTCTTGGAGAACGGGACCGTCCTGGTACCGGCGGAGGGATCTTCCGGATTGTTGATCGCGTCCAGTTCCTCCGTCTTGTCGGCCGGATAGTTCTCGATCACGATTTTCAGCGGCTTCAGGACCGCCATGACGCGTTGGGAACGCTTGTTCAGATCCTCACGGATGAAATACTCGAGCAATTGCATCTCCACCACGGCATCCCGTTTGGCCACGCCGATGTGATCGCAGAACGCGCGGATGGCTTCCGGCGTATAGCCGCGCCGGCGAAGGCCCTTGAGCGTCGGCAGCCGGGGATCGTCCCAGCCGGCGACCAGCTTGCGCTCGACCAGCTCGAGCAGCTTGCGCTTGCTCATGACCGCGTGCTCGATGTTGAGTCGGGCGAACTCGATTTGCTGCGGGCGATGCCGGGTCTCGGCTTCCGCCACGACCCAATCGTAGAGGGGACGATGATCTTCGAACTCCAGGGTACAGATCGAGTGAGTAATGCCCTCGATGGCATCGGATAGAGGATGGGCGTAGTCGTAGGCCGGATAAATGCACCAGGCCGAACCGGTTCGATAGTGGGCGGCATGCCTGATACGGTAGAGCACCGGATCGCGGAGATTCATATTGGGAGACGCCATGTCGATTTTTGCGCGGAGCACGTGCGTTCCGTCGGGAAATTCTCCCGCCCTCATCTGCCGGAAGAGCGTCAGATTCTCCTCGACGGACCGGTCGCGATAGGGACTGTTTTCCCCGGGTTCCGTCAGGGTGCCCCGATAGCTTCGCATTTCATCGGCGGTCAGACTGTCGACATAGGCCAGCCCCTTCGTGATCAACCGCTCGGCAAAATTGTAGAGCTGCTCGAAGTAATCGGACGCAAAAAACATCTTGTCCCGCCAATCGAACCCCAGCCATCGCACGTCGTCCTCGATCGACCGTACGTAGGAGAGATCTTCGGTCGTGGGATTGGTATCGTCGAACCGAAGGTGGCAGATTCCTTCCGGATCCTCTTGAGCCAGCCCAAAGTTCAAACAGATCGACTTGGCATGGCCGATGTGAAGATGGCCGTTCGGCTCGGGTGGAAACCGTGTAACGACGCGGCCGCCGTGTTTGCCGGTCGCCCGGTCGGCCAACACGATG
>DAOLIU010000107.1:0-11354 GCA_035328385.1 Nitrospira sp.
GCATCCAGATTTCCCCGAAGGAGGTCGGTTGGATCGCGAAGGCGGACGTGCGGGAATCGCAGGAGCCGGTGAAGGGAGAGATGCCGGTCCCGACGATCTCCGGAACGCCGGTCGTCAAGCTCTATCAAAATGCGCCGCCGGTCATCGCCATGGCCACCCCGTCCGACGGGATGGAGGTGGGCGCGGAGCGGATCAATCTGGCCGGCGCGGCGGCGAGCGAAAAGGGAGTGGCTCGGGTGGAGATTCGCCTCAACGGCCAGCTCGTGACCCAAAGAGACAGCCGGGGCATCGCGGTGAAACCGGGCGGATCGGACATCCAGACCAACCTTGAGTTCTCCGAACGGCTGGCGCTGCAAGAAGGGAAAAACCAGATCGTCGTGACCGCCGTCGATCGGGACAATCTCTCGGCCAGCCGCACGCTCCATGTCACGCGGATCGTCGACCGCGGAAAGATCTGGGCGGTCGTCATCGGCATTTCCAATTATAAGGGCGTGCAGCCGCTCCGCTACGCCGACAAGGACGCCCTGGCCTTTCATGACTACCTGGCCAATCACATCGGCATCCCAATGGACCAGACCACCCTGCTCTTGAACGAGCAAGCCACCTTGATGAACTTGAAGCGGACCCTGGGCACGGACCTCCGGCGCAAGGCGGGGGAAAAGGACACGATCATCGTCTACTATGCGGGCCACGGGGCGCCGGAGGCCGACTCGTCGGCCGGCGACGACGACGGCCTGGAAAAATACATCGTGCCGTACGACGCAGACCCGCGGGACCTGTATACGACGGGGCTGCCGATGAGGGAGATCGAAACGATCTTTCAACGCCTGACCCCCGAACGCATCATCTTCATCAGCGATTCCTGCTACAGCGGCGCGACCGCCGGGCGCACCTTCGCGACCGCCTCGCGCCGCGCGGTGGTGTCGGAGAATTTTCTCTCCCGGCTTTCCAAAGGCAAGGGACGCATCGTCCTGAGCGCGAGCAAGGCCAGCGAGGTGAGCGAGGAGCGCGAAGATCTCGGCCACGGAGTCTTCACCTATTATCTCCTGGAAGGTTTGCGCGGCAAGGCCGATGCCGATAAGGACGGCATCGTAACCGTGGACGAGGTCTACGGATACGTCGCGAAAAAAGTCCCGGAGGTCACGGGACAGAACCAGCATCCGATCAAGAAAGGCGAAGTCGAGGGTCAATTGGTCCTCGGTCATGTCCGGTAGGCAAGACTGTCGAGTCATCATTATTCATGGAGGCCTTATGAGATATTTGCAGCACGTCACGGCGGCGGCTTGGCCGGCGATTCTGATCCTGAACGGATGCGGCGGGGCGTTCGAGCCGACGAAAATTGGCTCATACGACATGCCGTCGTCACAGGCTTCATCAAGCGCATCGTCGGTGTCGCTGCCCGCGCGCATCTATGTCGCCAACGAGAGCAGCAACGACGTGAGCGTCATCGATGCCAATACCTTCCAATCGGTCGGCGCGATTCCCGCGCTCAATCATTCGACGCACGACTTGGCCGTGAGTCGAGACGGCCGGCGTCTGTATGCCAGCAACCTGGCGTCCGGCCGCATCTCCGTGATCGACACGGCAAAGCGGGAAACCATCGCCTCGATCTATACGGGTGAACGATGCCACGTCGTCGCGCTGAGCAACGACGACGGTCAACTCTGGGTGGCCAATATCGGCGAAAACACGATCTCCATCGTAGACACCGCCACCTTCAGGATTCTCGGGACGATCCCGGTCGGCAAAGGTCCAACCGGACTGACCTTTTCGCATGACGGACGGTTTGCGTTCGTCAGTTCGCAGGGGGACAAGACGGTCGGTGTCATCGACACCGGGTCTCATCAAATCGTCAAGACCATTCCCGTCGGGGCCAACCCGCACTTCCTCGTCGTGAGCCGGGATGGTCACATCTGGGGCGTGAATACGGGACAGAACGACGTCTACGTCCTGGATCCGGAGAGCCATGAGAAGGTCGGGACCTTCGCCGTGGGCGACAAACCGCAACAGATCGCCTTTGCATACAAAGGCACGGCCGGTCCCTTGGCTTATGTGACCGTCGGCAGCCAGAACAAAGTCGTGGGGCTCGGCGGCGACCCCAAGGAGCTCAAGGTCGTCGACGAAATCGCCGTCGGCGAAGGCCCCAACGGCATCTGGTCGAATCCGGAAGGCACGCGACTCTTTGTCGCACACGACAAGGGCAACGAAATCCGCGTCATCGATACCGGAACGGGCCAAACCCTGGCCACGGTGCCGGTCGGCCGCAAGCCGATCAGGGTCGTGGTTTCCCGATAATCGCCGGTGCCGAGGCCGCCCTGGACAAAGACCAAGGATTGAAGGAGTTCACGACCATGATGATTCAACGACATGTGCTGATTGCAGTGGTGCTGATCGCCGTCCTCAACCTTGCCCCGGTTCCATCGGCCGTCGCCGACAATACTCCCATCGGGACGGCCACCAATGCCGTCGGCACGCTGGTGATTATCCGGACCGATGGCGTACAGCAGCGGCTGCAGGGCAAGGGCAATATCCCCCTTTATGAAGGCGACGTTCTCAAGACCGATGCCAGCAGTCAGGCGCTCATCAATTTCTCCGAAGGCATCGAGGTGGCGCTCAACGAAGACACGTCTTTCAAACTCTTGTCCCGCTGGGAGAAGGATAGGCCCACCGTACGGATCCTCCGCTTGAAACAGGGAGAGGTCTGGGCCAAGACCGCCGGCGGACCGAAACGCTTCGAGGTGGAGACGCCGGTCGCGACCGCCTCCGTCAAGGAGACGGAATTCAACCTGAAAGTACAGGAAGACGGGCAAAGTATCCTGACGGTCATCGAAGGAGTCGTGCAGTTCGGCACGCCCTTCGGAACCTGTCCCATCCGGACCGACACGATCAGCTATGGAGTCCGGGGAAAAAAATGCACAAAACCGGCTCCGAGCGATGCCAAGACGGCGAAGTCGTGGACGGAGGCCGTGCGTGGCGGCGTCAAGTAGGCTGTCGTCTTCCTCGGAATCGGTACGAGACGCGGCGGACGTCCCGTGAGACTCTCCGATGCGACGCATGAACCATTGACTTCGATACGACGACTGACGGGTAAGACTCGGCGGATCCCGGGAACATCGTAAATCGGCCGCCGGAGGCGAAGAAGAAGCTCGACTCGCATTGGTCCAAGCGGACGAGGCTGCGCGTGCGTACATCCGGTCTGCTCCGTGTCACGACCCGCCGGACTTTCCCGGGCAACGATTCGGCATATCCAAGAATTCAGGCTCTTTCCCAATTCACCCGCTCCCTATTCTGTGCAGGGTTGTCCAGCTCCACGGCGGCTCTCGGTCTATGCCGCACTCCGGCATACAGAGGGTACCGATTTGAACGGCAGACGCATGATGACGGCTTGCTCGGGGCAGCCGGAACGGCAGCCGCCAGACGGGTTCACAACAGACGATCGACAGGAGGCTACATGAGTGTGACGGCATGGTGGTTGTTGGCGGTTCTGATCCTGGCCGTTCCGACCTACGCGGCAGACGACGTACAGGAACGAGCCGTGCCGAATACCGGGCTGCGGCAAAATCTCGTACCTGAAGGATCCATGCAAGCCTTGGAGAAAAGAGTGGCCCAGCTTCAGCAGCAGGTCGACGTCTTGACCGCTCAACTCGGTGCCTTGCAGTCTGTCTTGAAGGTCACGCCAACAGGAGCGACGCTTCAAGCCCCGACGGTCACGCTGATCGCCTCGGAAGGATTGGCGCTCCAATCGGGCAAGGGGGTGACCGTCACCGCCGGGACCTCCCTCGACGTGCGCGCCGCCATGGCCACGTCGATCCGATCCGGCATGTCCACCCTTCTTGAAGGAGCGGGGTCCTTGGATCTCAAAGGAGGGGTGCTCAGATTGAATGGCGGCACGAAACCCATCGCGACGATCGGGAGCCAGGTGCAGCTGCGCGGCGGACAAGTCATCGGCACCGTGCAGGGCGGTTCGGTTATCGGGACGCCGGCCGGTGGAGAGATCGTCACGGGAAGCACGACGATCCTTGGCAATTGACGCAAACGGTGCGGGTGCGCTTCGCTGGAAAGGAGTGCGTCGTGAGATATATCCGGACGTGCAGCACGGCTCTTTGTCTTCTGTTGACGAGTTCCTGCGGAACTCCCCTGCCGATCGATGAAGAGGCCTGCGTCGCGTCGGCAGCGTTGCCCCAAAAGGCTCATGTGACCGACACGAAACACCAATATGTCTTCCAGGGGACCTGTCGGGTGGCTCGATTGCGGATCGACACCGCCGGTGGGAAGCCCTACTTTGTGCCGATAGATGCCCCCTTCACTGCGGAAGGCTACTACGAGCCGCAGGCGCACGTGGCGACGGAAATCTTCCGGGTGCCGGAACCGAAAATCAGCGAACCGTCGCGTCCTTGGGGAACGTTTCAATCATCGTTTCGGTGCGAAAAGGATCCCTGGTTGAACGACGTAAAATGCGAACCGATCACCGCCTCTGCAAACCCTCCGGCCAGTGCATATCCCGGCCCAAGGTACGAAGCGTCCCGGCTCTTGTTGAACGAAATTTTCGGCAATATCGCACGATTCAAGAGGCCGTACAGCGCGGCCGCCGGCCATCATGCAAGCGGAAGCAACACGGCTATTGCGAACGCCTGGGCCGCATACCGTAAACAAGAGCAGCTCGCTCAAGGAGCACGCCAGACTCCGGGATTGTCGCACAGCGCCGGGGTGGCTCCATCGATCCTGAGACCGGCTGCCGGGCAAGTATTTCTGGCCGGCAATCCGATTCCCATCAAGCTGGGCTCGCCCGTGGGATGGACGGTCGTCACCTACATGGTCAAGCTCGAATTGAAAAATGCCCAGGGGATCTGGGTGGCGCACAAGACGATTCCGGTCGGAGCGCCTCAAGCTCAGTCTCCGGGAGGCTACGTCGGGTTCGGCGTCGGCGGATTTCCTTCCTCGCCTGGAATCTGGCGTGTCAGTGCGCAGGTGTCCGCTCCCAATCAGTCAGGCTGGAGCAACACGGTCGAATTCAAGGTCGCCGCGCCTCCTCCGGTCGATTCCCAATCCGGCAAGGCGGCGATCGGCAAAGGTTCACTCATGAGGCCCCAATGATGAAAGCCGCATACGGGACGCTCCTTCGCCTTCCACTGTTTCTGTTCACGATCGGCGTCGCTTGGTCGACCTATTTTGTGCCGAATGGATCAGCCGCCGAAGCGCCAGCGTGCAACGACCAGAACGTGCTGTACCAAGTCAGGCGTGCCTATGAGTTCGCCTTGTCCACGGAAGGGTCTCCCCGCACGTTCCAGGGCGAAGCGGTCCGGGAACTCGGCTACGGAGGCCCGAACGCCTGGGTGAACAAGCATGCGCCGGCGAAGGATTACTATCACAAGTCCCGCTACTGCGAGGCCACGATGCGGCTGGACAACGGTCAGACCGAGCAGGCCTATTTCCGGATCGACGCGCTCAAAGTCGGCGAAGCCGACAACTACAATTTCGATCCCTGTTTCATCAAACACCAGGATGCATCCAGGGATGAGTGTCTCTATCAGCGGCCGCCGAAAAAATGAGCTGCGAGTCCTGGATGGATCAATCGGCCTCCCAACGTCCGTTTTCGCCGCGCATCCTGACCCACCCTGCCGTACGCATCCTATTGGTTCTCATATCGGCCGCATTACTCGTCTGCGCCTTGCCGAAAGCGGACATCGGGTGGCTCGGCTGGATCGCGTTGGTCCCTCTCCTCCTCGCGTGCCACGACGCCGCTCCTCTGCCGGCGGCCGGCCTTGGACTTGTCACGGGGGTGACGGCAAGCTTCGGTATCTACGGCTGGCTCTTCGAGGTGCCGGGATTCGATCTGCGCCATGCCGTGGTCCTGGCTCTGTATGTCGGCGCCTATCCCGCCATCTGGTGCGCGGCGCTGGCTTGGACGAGGCGCCGCGCCATATCCTTTCTTCCGGCAGCGCCGGTCCTCTGGGTCGCCGTTGACTATCTACGGGCACACGCCGGTTTCCTGGCCCTTCCATGGGGCACATTGGCGCAAACGCAGCACCGCAACCTTGCCATCCTACAGATTGCGAGCATCGGCGGAGAGGCAGCGGTGACCTTGCTCGTCGCATTCGGGAATGTGGCGCTGGCCTGTTGGATCCTGCGGCGCGAACGTCAGGCGGTTCTCTTGACCAGCATGGTTCTCGTCGGGGTACACCTATGGGGCGCGGCACGGCTCTACGCCGAGCCGGCGGGCCGGACCGTGACCGTCGCGGCCATCCAAGCGAATATCCAACTGCATGAACGGACGACTGAACAAGGGCGTCAGAACAGCCTCGATCGCTTGGAGCGGCTCACGCGTGCAGCGGCCGCGGCACAGCCCGCCGTGATCGTCTGGCCGGAAAGCGCCATTCCCGGCGAGTTGCATGCCGATCGGGATCTGGTCGCACGCCTGCAACGAATCCCGCAAGAGACCGGTGTGCCCCTGGTCGTCGGCTCGGCGCAAGTGGAAAAATTCACGCGGCCGGAACCGCGCATGACGGTTGAGCGGCGCCTCTTCAATGCCGCCTATCTCGTTCGTCCGGAAGGCCCGCTGCTTCCTCCGTACCGCAAGCGTGTGCTGGTTCCCTTTGCCGAATATCGTCCCCACCAGGACGTGCTCCCCTGGCCCGAGTGGCTGGTTCCCCGCGTGACGGACATGTCGCCCGGTGACGGCGCGCAATTGTTCCAACTGCGCGATGACCTTGCGATCGGTCCCTTGATTTGTTGGGAGAATCTCTTCGCACCCCTCTCGCGGGAAGCGGCCGGCAATGGCGCACAATTGCTCGTGCAACTCACCAACGACGTCTGGTTCGGTCAAAGCGCGGCGCCCCATCAACATAATCTCATGTCGATCATACGGGCGGTGGAGAATCGGGTCCCGGTGGTGATCGCTTCGAATGCCGGACCGTCCCAGATCATCGACGGCTACGGGCGGATCATCGCAAGCACCGAACACACTTTCATGGAGGGGGCGATTGCGGCGGACATTCACATCGGCGAAGCGGGGACCGTCTACACGAAGACCGGAGATCTGTGGATGTGCGGGATCCTCTTGCTCGCGGCGGCGGGGCTGTGGCGCGGCAAGACGAAAGCAGCTCGTGTTCGGGCAGAACCGAGTCCGGTTTCCCTAGCCGTCCGTCAGGGCATCGAACCGGTGGCACGACGGAGCGACATACCCACGACGAAAGGTCTGACGTCATGAAACGTATCGGTGTGTTGTGTCTCATCTTGGGAAGCCTGGCCATGTCGGCAGAACAGGCCCGAAGCTTCACCACAACTTTGTCTTACACGCCTGAATATACTTGCGGGTATACAGTGTTCGAAGCCAAATATTCCGCTTCCGGTGCCCGCTACAAGTTTATTGGATCCTGCACGAAATCCGATATTTTGGTTCCCTGGACTTCCCAGGGCGAATACTCCGCCAACGGCGGGTTGGCGAAGGAGAGCATCGCGCTCAATGGCAATCCGCCCTATCGGGGCTCGATCACGACCAAGCTGGTCTGCAGCAGCGACCCCTGGTTCTCAACCCCCTACAACAAGTTCTCTCCGTCCCCCTGCGCACAAGGCCAGTTTGCCACCGCGGGAGAGATCTCCCAGTTGCAGGACCTCATCGAGAAATTGAGTGCCGGCTTCATGCAGACCCAGCTTCCCAATACCACCGGATTTGCTTACAACCGTCACGCGTTGTCCTTTCAAAAGGACGCGGACCTCCAAGCCGAACAATTGGCGCTTGCCCAGGCAGAAGCCTCGCGCAAAGACGCCCAGCGACTTCAAAAGTCGGTCCAGCCGGCACCGACCCTGCTCGACAATTTGTCGCCCTACGTCGTTGCACCGACGCCCGGTTCACTCTTTCTCAGTATGACGACGGTGCCCATCAAATTGGCTCCTCCTCCGAGGCGCATGACCGTCTCCTCTTACATGGTGAAGATCGAGCGGAAGGACGTCCAAGGCGCCTGGATGGTCGTGACCAATTTGCCCATCGGCGCCGCACAGGCATCGGCGCCATCCGGCTATCTCGGTTGGGGCAGCGGCGGGTCCGATGGGAAATCTCAGGCCTTCATGGCCATGCCGGGTACGTATCGGATCAGCGCCCAAGTGTCCGCGCCGCAACCGACGGGATGGAGCCAGCCTATCGAATTTGTCGTCAATGCGCCCAACAAAGCGATTCAACGGGCGCCGAAGATGTTCGGACAATAGGATCCGAACATAAAGGATCTCCGAGTGACCGGCAGACGACGTAAGCGGGAGAGCTGATTGAGGAGGGCGCAATGGAACAGTCGCAATTCCTGTGGGACCAATGCGGCGCGGCCAAACGGTCCGTGGAGTCACGATGGAGCGCCTGGTTGATTGGTACGTTTCTCCTGCTCTGCATCCCTGGTACACCCGCATCTCTCGAGGCCATGGGAGAATACCTCAGCTGTCACGAGTGCACCTACGATACGGTTCGCCTCAATTGCCCAGGGCCAGTGATGAAACACCCGCCGACGTTTGCCTCCAACCCTCCCGGCTTCGCCTCATATCCTTTTGAAGAGCAATGTCCCGTGGAATTGCAGGCGGGTCAGTATCACCATGGCGTCATCCACCTGTTCTTTGAAGGGCGATGGAACCCGTCGGAGACCCGCCAAGATCGTCCGAACGCCGTGGAAACGCTTTTCGTCGAGAACTACGAACAGTTTTTTCCCAACCGACAATCCAAAGGATCCGGAGAGAGAAGGATGTTCCTGTATTGGACAGCCCGCTGCACCGCGGATCCCTGGCTTCAAGGCGGAACTTGCCAGCGCCTTGGCGAGTACGTCCCGAGCGATGTGCGGGAAGCCTTTCCCCGTGTGATCGAATACAAGCCCTTCCCAATAACAAAGGACTCCCTCTCGCCAAAGTTGAAGCAGCAACTCATCAAACAATATCAGGTGGCAAACCAGGCAGGATCGGCACGGATGAGCAAGCAACAGCGCATCCAAAGCATGATGACCGAGCCCAAACAGTCTCCGATCGTCAAACAATCTCCGCCGACCCAGGCCATGATGGTTCAGCCGCAACAATCCCAAGTCATCACGCAATCACAAGCTGCCCAAGTCCTGGAGGCCCAGCCGCAATCGGCACGACCCAAGACCCAAGCATCAGCGGACGCCCTCGCGCGCTCGGGACTTTTCTCGCGAGGCGTCGATGAAAAAGAGGGGCAGATCATAGACCGGGAACGAAACGAGGCGCCGGCAGAGGCCGCCACTGAAACCTCCGATCCGGCCCTCATCGAAGAACGAACCGCTGAGATTGTCGAGCCGGTTACGCTCAAACTGGACCAACCCTTTCACTCGACGGATGCGAAAGGGGAAGCGATCGAACTCACGACCGGCGCCTATGAAGTCGGACCGATCATGGATCTTCAACTGGGACTTGCCAAAGAAGGCCAGTCGACCGTGCTGCTGAATGCCAAACAGGACCGGCACAGCTTTCCAATTCACCGGACTATTGCGCTGGCCATTTCCGGCCCGTCGGACGACATACACCTCCTCTACTTAACGTCAGACGGCAGGCGATTTGACGCAATCGGCTTTCCCTCTGCAGTCAAGCCTCGGAGCGTCGAGACGATCGCCCCACTCCCCGACAAAACAATCGACGCGGCGGTGCGGGCAGCTTCCGTCAGTCCGAGGGCCGTCTCGTCTCCACCCTGTCGGCCCAATCCGAACGAAATCGGACCGCGATGGGTGCCGGTGCCTTGCCACGTGGAAGGAATGCCGTAGGTTGAGAGACTCAGAGCGGCCGTCCAGCATCGTGTCCGACGCTGTCCGTCGGCGGCAGACGGGATCTGGTGACGTTTCAGCGCCAATAGTGAACCGATGTTCCTGGCTCGGATTGTGCCGAGGAGGTGAACATGGAAGACATACGTGATCAGCAGCGATATCGCCATGACGACAAGCAACCACTGTCTGTCAAAGCAATCGCCGGGCTTGCGGGGGTGGTGCTTCTGCTCGGAGCGCTTGAGATGCCGGCGCCGCGGGTGGCAAACGCCGGGCCTACGATAGGCCAAGGCATCTGTGCCGTACTCACTCTTGGCGTCTGCGTGGCGTTTTGGGAGTATGAGCCGTTCAGTACCGCAGAGCCGACACCCCTGACGTGCACATCGCCGGTTCCGAGCGGCTCCCCTCAGTTCTTGCGGACACCAAAGGGAAGCGCCAAATACCCATTTGGGGGCAACTGCACCCATCGGGATCACCCTGGCACGTCCTTGAAGTATCGATGGGAAGGCTCATGGACTCCGGCGGAGACCGACCCCAACAAACCCAATGCCTCCGAGTCCGTCGAGATCACCGGCTATGAACCCTTCATTCCCGGACGCGCACCGGGAGGAAAAATCTATGTATTCTGGACGGCCCGTTGCAATTACGATCCTTGGCTGAGGCCCGAAACCAGCGGCGGCTGTCGTCGTATGGGCGAATTCATCCCTCCAGACCTGCGGGAACAGGTGACCGATCTCACGCACGAAGGCTTCCCCAGGACAAAAGACCTCATCCCCCCTCAAGAGCGACAACGCTTGGCCAAGGAATACCTTCGTATGAATCCCCCGGTCGCGAGCAAGTTCAATCCGGCGGCGACAAGCTTTGCGAGCCCACACGAAATGTTTACCATCACCAAACCTGCGAACGGCGAACGGGTCCTGCAAGGCCAGCTGGTCGTCACCGCACAGGCCCCAAAGATCGGCGCTACGCCGGTCACTGAATTGGAATTTCGATGGCTGGACGCAGCGCCGAACCAACCCTACGTGAACACGTTCGTCGTGGACACTCCCAAGCTCCTGCAAGGATACCCAGTCCCCCAGCCGGTCACTCGGGGTAATACCGGTCGTTGGGAAATCCGCGCTCGAGCCACCGGCAAAGCCGTACCGGGACCATGGAGTCTCCCACTCCCGTTTCAACTGGTTCTGACACAGCCGACACAATCCCAGAAGCAGGTTTCCCCCGTCCCGCAAACGACTCCGTTACCGTCATCGGCCGTGCAGGCCGCTCCGCAAGGAAGCGCCGCCCCGATGGCCCGTCCCCCGGCCGTTGCTCCGCCTCCGTCACAAGGATCTGGGTCGTTCTCGGGGATGATTCGCATGCGCGGGGTCGAAGGCACCGCCGGAAAGGAGGATGGTCAGCCTAAGGACGATTCCTCCGAGCCGGAGGGGAAAACACCATGACGATTCGATCATCGCGACCGATTACGCGGCTTCCTGTCACGTCGTAGTGTAAGGAGGAAAAGATGAAGCGCATATGCACGTCTGTTTTATGTGTCGCCAGCTTCATGCTCGTCGGGGCCTGCAGCACGCCTCATTCATCGCCGCAAGCCAAGACAGTGACTCACGAGCCGACTCA
>DAOLIU010000108.1:0-4239 GCA_035328385.1 Nitrospira sp.
CCTCCCATGACATCGTTGAGTTTGAAGTCCCGCTTGGGGCTGAGCGGATGGCTGTTGTGGCAGCTCACGCAGGCGGCGGATACGGCTCTGTCCGGATAGATGGCTTGGAAATATTGCTTGCGCCCGCTGGAGACGATGCCCGTCACCGGCGTATCCGACGAGCGGTTCAGCGATTCCAGGGCCTTGCGCTCGAAGTCCGTGGCGGGGGCGTTGCGCTGGTAAATGGGGGACAGCCCGATCAAGCGGTAGCGGATCCCTTGTCCGCCCTCCGCCACCAGCCGGCCGGAATGCTGGAGGAATTGCGCCGGAAGGGGGAGGGCATTGTCCTGCTCCCAATGTTCCGTCGCCGATACCACCCCCTTCTCCTGCATGCGGTTGACGACTTGATTGGTATAGATGGTACGGTCAGCCTGCAGCACGGCGTGGACGTAGCTGGCCACTTTCTCCGGAGAAATGCCCGGCGCCGGCGCCGCCTCCTTCGCGGAAAACGCTGCGGAGCCGCTCCAACCCCACAGCGCTACGAACGTGAGGGCTGCGAGATGACGCGGGTGTCGGACACGGTACATGGTACCTCCTTGGAAGCGGCGGAACGGGGGAGTGCGGGAAAGCTGATGACGCACGAGGTTCCCTGCCCCTCGACGCTTTCCAGCCGGATGTCGCCGCCGAATTTTCTGATGATGCGGCGGGCGACGGTCAAACCGAGGCCGGATCCTTCTCCCTGCCCCTTGGTCGTGAAGAAGGGATCGAAAATTTTCGACAAGTGCTGTTTGGGAATTCCCGGCCCCGAATCCGTGATGATCACCGAGGCGGTCGCGCCGGTCGTCGCGGTCGTCAGGCGCAGGATGCCCCGTCCTTTCATGGCTTGAACGGCGTTCAGGAGGAGGTTGCTCAACGCCTGTCGCAGCTGGTCCGGCGAGGCGCTCACGCAGGTGTCGCCCGCGTAGCACCGCTCGATCGTCAATGCGGAGATGTCCATTCCCACCGCCAACGTGGCCAGCGCCAGATCGAGCTCGCGCTCCAGCGGAACGGTCAGGCGCTGGTCGGAAGATTCGCGCGTGGTCACGCCGGTGAAGTCCCGGATGATGGACGCCATGCGCCGGCCGTGCTGCACGATGTCCCGCGCGTACGATTTGGCGCGGACGAAATCACCCTCTTCCTGAATGGCTTCCCCCAGCCCCAAAATGCCGAACAGCGGGTTGTTGAGTTCGTGACCGATTCCGGCGGTGAGGATGCCCAGGCTTCCGGATTTTTCCGCTTGAATCAGATTCTCCTGCATCCGGCTCTCCTCGGTCGTATCGCGCAGCACCAACCCTACCCGATCGGCTTCTCCCGGCCGTCCGCTCACGCGGAACCATTGATACCGATAGAGGCGGTGGCCCAACTGGATTTCCGTCCGGTGGTCTTCCGCATCCTGGTCGAGCCGGGGTGCAAGGGGATCGCGCAGGGTGCGAACCGTGTCCGATTCCTTTTCGGAAACGGATGCCGGTTCGTCGGGAGTCCGTGCCGCCTGGTCGAGCAGTTCCCGTCGCAGCTGCTGTTGTTGGGAAGCCTCGAGCGGAAGAATGTCGAAGAGGTGGAGGGATCCCAGGCCGGCATTCGCCAAATCGAATGCCTCGCGGCCGGTACGGTTGACGTATTGCACCGATTCGTCGTCGTCGATGATGAGGATGGGCGTGGGGACGGCGTCGAGGATTTGGTCGGTGGATTCGCGCAGATATTGAACTTCCTGGGTCTTGAGGGTGACCTGGTCGGTCAAGCCGGCAAAAGCGGCTTCCAGTTGCCGGTTCATCCGGTTGAATTCTTCCGCAAGGGTTTCCAGCTCATCGCCCGTCTTGATCTGGATGGTTTGCCGCAGTTCGCCTCGTCCGATCGACTGGGCGGCTTGCTGCAGTTGGCGCACCGGCGTCACGATGCGGGTGGCGGCGAGATACCCGAGCGTCGCGAGCAGCGCCATCGCGATAAGCCCGAAGACCGTCATCCAGGTCAGGAGGTGCCGGATGGGCCCGAACAGTTCGTCGGAGGATTGCCATACGAACGTGTGCCAGGATCCGGACTCCAACGAGCCGTTCGTATTGCGACTGGTTTCGGGCAGTGGAGCGAAGCCGATGATCGACGTCGATCGGCCTCCGTGCCCGTCGCTCGGCGCGTTGGTCCATCCCGGCTGGCGCGGTGTGACCAGCGGGATGAGACTGGCGTCCGAGAGCGATACGCCGGTCGGCAGGATGGGGCAGCTGATGACGATCCCCCGGCTGTCGATCAGCATCACGTGGCCGGTCTTGCCGAAACGGATGGGATGGGTCGAAGGTGCAAAAAAGTCCTTGGCGTCGATCACCCGTCGCAGGACCCCCACCGCCTCGTAGCGCAGGCTGTCCATGACCGGCATGGAGATGGAGAAAACGTAGGTTCCGGCCAGGTTATCGAAATAGACGTCTTCGATGTACAGCTGGCCGACGCCTTTGTTGTAGGCGCCCTTCCACCAGGCCGCGGTATCGTTCGCGTAATGCGGCCGGGTGGTGAGGGCCGCCGTCAGGTGCCCTTGAATGTCGGTAAGGAAGAGCATCTTGGTGGCGCCGCGGACCACCTGGGGGATAATCTCTCCCGGTTCGCTCCTGGCCCCCGTGTAGTACTCGTGCAGCAAGCCGGCGACCGGATTCTCCGTGATGGCCTTGACCATGGCAGGATCGTTGGATTCCCATTTCGTCCGCTGCTCCTCGACGACCGATGCAGTCGACGCGGACTGATTTTGGGCGGCGTCGCGGCGGCGCTCAAGTTCCTTAATGATGAGCGGATCCGACGCGATACGCGCGGTACGTGAGATCTCGTCGCCGATCAGGATGTCGAGCTTCCTGGCCGCCTCCGTGGCGAGAGCCTTGAAACTCTCTCCGCTGACCTCGTTGATCTCCCGGGACCCCTGCCAAAAGGCCATGCCGAGTCCCACCAGCAGGGGGACGACCCCGACCAGCAGCATCGATACGATCAGCTTGGTCTGGAGCCGCCATCCGCGGGTCGATGAGACCGGCTCGCCGTTCGAGGTCTTCACGGCGGCACCTCGTGCGGCGGGGGAAAGCCGATGGTGATGGTCGTGCCCTTGCCTTCATGGCTGTCGACCGTGATCGTCCCGAGCATCTTATTGACGATGGTTTTGACGTTGTAGAGTCCGAGTCCGGTTCCTTTGCCCGGTCCTTTGGTCGTGAAGAACGGCTCGAAAATGTGGCCGGCCACCTCGGAGGACATGCCGCACCCCGTGTCGGCGATGCTCACTCGTATCGCATCCGCGGCCGCCTCGGTGGTCAAAGTCAGGGTTCCGCCGCCGCGATCCATGGCATGGACCGCATTGGTGATGAGATTCACGAACACGTGCAGGAGCTCGTCCGGGTTGCCCGTCGCGACGGCGCCGATGCCGTACCGCTTGACCACCGTGATGTCGTGGAAGCTGGCCGCATAGCGGGCGATCTTGAGGGCTTCGTCCAGCCGGACGTTCAAATTCACCTGACTGTCGCCGTTGACGGAGGACTTGCGGGCATATTGCGTCAGGTCCCGGCAAATCGCGCTGGTCCGCTTGACGGCCTCGATGATGTCCTTGGCCTGCTCGTGGATCGTGCGGAGGTCTCGTTCCTCCGCGAGATTTTCAGCGAGTCCGAGAATCAGCTGCAGCGGATTGTTGATGTCGTGGGCGATGCCCGCGGCGAAATTACCGATGCCGGCCATTTTCTCGGCGTGGAAGAGCTCGGCCTGGAGTCGGGCTTCGTGCCGCACCAGCTCCCACAGCACCCGGGAAGCGGTCCCGCTGAGCACGTCGGTTTCCGGATGCCGATGGAGCCGAATGACGTGCTCCATGTGGGGATCGCCCGTGACGTCCATGATCAAGTTGACGTCGTGCTTCGCAATCAGATCTTCAGCGCGATAGCTGACGGGAATACGGAGATCGCGTGCCCGCTGCAGGCCCGGGGCCCGCTGATCACGATCGGCGATGCCCAGAATTTCGATGGCGGAGATTTGATGCAGCAGGTCGAGAAGGGCCGTGCCTCCGCGACCGGCACCGAGGATGACCACCTTGGTGGGGGCGAGCGCCGACACCACCGCGCTGTCCGTCAGGTTATGCACGGCTACTCCCACGGCGGGAGGAGAACCGGTCGTCGGTTCTCCCCCCGGTCGTCTAGCATGCGGCCCACTCATCCTAGCAGGATGTTGAAAAAGTCCGCCAGCTGCGTTCTCGCGTCGCTCAGAGGCTCAACGTAC
>DAOLIU010000108.1:4339-11315 GCA_035328385.1 Nitrospira sp.
AGAATAGTATACGCTTCGCCTCCAAGACACTGGCGCTCACCGTCTCGCGCCCGCCCGCACACGTGACGCTCATTATTTTCTTCGCGTCGCGGACCTCGCTGCGGCCTTGCCGGAAGGCCTTTTTGAATATCCTGGGAGCTCTTCCGGCTCGGCCAGCGACCATGCATGACTGACACCATTACAGTTTTCAACGGCCTGCTAGAGGTGGGCAAGCTCGCGTTGACCCATGGCGCGGGCCACTGCGTCCCGCAACTTCTCCCCTTCGACCGGCTTGACGAGATAGTCTACGACACCCTGACGCAGCAGAGAAGTCGCCATATCGGTGTCCGGGAATCCGGTCAACACGATCAGGGGAACGCGGGGATAGTTGCTGCGGAAGTAGGCGATGGCTTCGACACCGTTGATCTTCGGCATGCGGATGTCGCAGATGACGACGTCGAGAAGCAGCCGGTTCTCCCCGGCATTGATCGTTTCGATCGCCTTCTCGCCGTTCTCGGCCTCGAGTACGTCGTACCCGGCCTTCTGCAGCGTCATGCGCACCACCTTCCGAATGTCGGCTTCATCGTCGACGACGAGCACGCGTCCGTTGGTGGCTTGGTCCGGCATAAAAAATCCCGATGTAAATTCTCCTCCCATGATGCCCTCCTTGTAGATTGGTGATGTGTTCATGTCGTCTCTATCTTTGATGCTGCGCGATTTCTATTACGGGAGGTGAGCAACCAGTGTGCCACTGGAGGAATCGCTCGAAATCGCTGATCCTTGAGGGTATACCGCCGAGCCGGTTTCGTATGACTTTTTGAGACTGGTTCATATCCACCGTCATGAGTTGATATCCACCACCACCCTTGCCTGTTCCCCCTTCCCGCTCAGGGCAGCCCTGGACGGCATAAGTCGTCTGACAGCCGCAATAGCGGCGAAGAGCTCAATAAGATTCCGATCCCGGCGGTCACGACGTAACCCATGTGCACACCTCGTCGGATGAATGAACGCTTGTGCAGGCTATCCCAAGATTCGTACCAATCGCCCAGAAGGTGGCCTCGCGACAAATTACTCAGATTTCGCAACTGATGTGGAGCAGGAGCGAGGATCGCACCGGCCGGAGCCACGGTTACGGCGGATCAAAACCGATTCACTGTGAATCCGTAATATGCTGGCTCGGGCTGTTCAGTCGAGTCGGGCGAGATCGCTGAGAAATTGCCTTTCCGGAAGTCCCTACGGTATCCTCTGGGTGTATATGAGGAATTCGTTGAGGAGACCACGGTGATTACAGCCGAAACTTTGACCGACTACATCAGAAGCGCGATGCCGGACGCAGCCGTGACGATGACCGACCGCACCGGAACCATGGACCACTTGAAGGTGGTGGTGGTCTCCGAGGCCTTCCGGGGAAAGAACTTGCTCGACCGGCACCGTCTTATTTATCAAGCTCTTGATGCGCCGATGAAGGACGGACGTATTCACGCGCTGGAGCTGACGGCCCGCACGAAGGATGAAGCATAAGGAGGAAGCCATGGGAGACCCGATCCAGGACGAAATCCAACAGGAAATCGCCGCGAACAAGATCCTGATCTACGGCAAAGGAACGAAGACGATGCCCATGTGCGGGTTTACACGGGAGACCATGCAATTCTTCGACAAGTACGGCTATCCCTACGAGTTGATCGACGTGCTCTCGCAGCCGGCGAAGCGTGAAGCCTTGACCAAAATGACCAATTGGCCCACTTTGCCCAAGGTCTTCATCGATGGTCAGTTCTATGGCGACACGGACATCCTCGACCCGATGGCCGCCAAAGGCGAGATCGAGCCGCTGCTGAAGAAGGCGTTTGGGAAGTAGGCAGATGGGCAGAACTTTGCCGCCCATACCTTCAGGAGCACCCAACTAACCGGCTCGCTCTCAGCCCGTAAACTCGTCCAAAGCGACTCGAACAGTACGCGCTTCGCCGTTGCGACGAAAGAGCAACGGCCGCGAGCGACGGCAAGTTGTGTCCCGCTCCTTCCGGTAATGGCGGCTCCGTTTCTGCCCATCTGTCGCCAGTGAGATTTTCAGCAGCGGTGGGGGGAGAGAATAGAAGAGGCAACGCAAAACGTTTCGCTCCTGTGCGGGCTCGCCTAGCTGCTGTAGTTGTCGGACAACCGGCTGCGGTTCCCCCCATCCGCCAAATTAGAATTTGGAGGTTGCCGATCAGCGCCTTCCTGTTTCAACTGGAAGGTGCTGTCGGACCTCGCTGGGTTTTCCGACAGGCACATCAGCACGGCTTGCCCGCAACCTCGCTGGGACGATTCACCGCTGCTTCCATTTGGGAGGAGCGGTGCGGCGAGTTGTGTCCCCGGCCTCTCCGGCAAGGCGGCGGACGATTCCGCCCGGTAGATTCAGCAGCGGGGAGAGTGGAGGATGAGAAGACAAGAGTAGCGTCGTCACGATCCTCGCCGCTCTCCACCTCCGCGCGTATTCAGCTAAGCCTCGTCCGTTCGTGGCCTGTAAACTCATCGAAACGACTCGAACAGTACAGGCCACGCCGTTGCGACGCGGAGGGCAACGGGCACGGCCAGCGGCAAGCCGTGTCCCACGCGCTCCGGCAAGGAGCGGCGCTGATCGTTGGCATTTCGGTTTTTGTGATTTGAGTTTTGGTATTTGGGACTTTCCACATGTATGGTTTCGAATTTGTGATTTCGAATTTCGGATTTGCCTTGGGAACAGTGGCAGGACCTGTGGAAAGGATACTTTGAAGAGGGACCTGGATTCCCCCTTCGCGGGAATGACGGAGTTTCCTCACATGAGTCCATTACGAAAGGGGAAGTGCAATCTCCTGGAGAGGGTAGACAGTTCAGGCAGAGAACGTTGCGGTTTTATCGTTTCGCTTCGGGAGGAGGCCAGTTCATTTCCGTATGTCGCCCGCAGTAATAGCACGACAGACGGTATCGGGCTTTGCGGCGAGGATTGGGCATGGAGGTAAACGTGATGGGCGTGTCGTCGAAGGGGCAGACCGGCTGGTCGTGCAGCAGGTGCATCTCGGCCATCATGGTGATCGAGGCGACGTCCCAGGAGGGATGGGTTTGCGCCTTGCCGGTGATGTGCTCGACCGTATGGCACCGTTCGCATTCGGCCTGATACGTCTTCACGGCGGCATGGTGCACGGTCAAATCGATCACGTCCATCGGGCCTCCGCAGTCCGGACGGGCACAGGTCAGATGTTCGTGTTGCAATGCTTGTACGAACCGGCGGTGCTCCGCTCGCTCCTGCTCTGATTTCATACGCGTCACTCCTTTTTCCCCGCGCTCGTTCGAATCGTGTCTTCGTCGCGCCCGGGAGTTCTATGATTTTCCTCCCCGATCGAGGTGTCCGATGTGGGTTCACATTGCGCGCGTCAAACCTTCTTTTCGAGCCTCCTAACATCCTCCAGGGGACGGCGCCCATGGTTGGTTCCACTGCGCACAACATTCCACCCACCATCCCCGTGCGCGCCGAGACGCGCTCCATCCCGGCGAGCACAGCCTGTGCTCGTTCGGGAGTTCTATGATTTTCCTTCCCGATCGAAGGTCCGATATGGTTTCAGTGCTCGCTGCCGCGCGCCACTCATTGATTCTCTGATCTCATTGTCCTTCTACATTTACCCCGAGGGAGGCCTGAACCGGCCTTTGACTGCGCGCGTCGAACGAGCACATTCTGATCGTGCGCGTTCCGCGAGCAAGAAGGACGGTCAGGCCGACCACTTACACCCCCCACGCCCCGCTGATCTGAATGTTGGCCCCGTTGACGTACCGTGCGTCGTCGCTTAACAGAAAACGGACGGCGGCCACCACGTCGCCGACGGTGCCGATATACCCTGCGGGAATTCGTTTGGTCATGCCGGCCAATTCCCCGGGCGGCGCGCTGCCGGAGTCGATGAAACCGGGCGAGATGGCGTTGACCGTGATGCCGTGCGGCGCCAAGAGCTTCGCCAGCGTCCTGGTCAGGATGAGTACTCCCGCTTTGGCGATATAGTGGGCGGTGACGTCAGGCTGCGAGACCATCTGCTCCGCGTTCGCCATACTGAAATTGATGATACGGCCGTACTTTCTGGCTTTCATGCCGGGCGCGACCGCTTGTGCGAGGTAGAAGATGGGGTGGAGATTTCCGTCGAACATCTCGTTCCAGCCCGCGACCGTCTCGTCGAACAGGTTGACGCGATGGTAGGGGCCGGCGCCGTTGATCAGCGCATCGATGCGCCCCCATTCCTTCTCGACCGTGGCGGCGAACTCCCGGGCCGCCGCCGGATCGGACACGTCGCAGCGGCGGGTGAGGGCCCGGCCGCCCCGTGCTTCGATGGCCCTGGCCGTTTCCTCCGCCTCCGCCGCGCTCGTGCGATAGCAAATGGCGACGTGCCACCGTTGCTGCGCAAGGTCGAGGGCGATCCCGCGTCCGATGCCTTTTGCTCCGCCGGTAATGAGCGCCACCCGATGGGTCATACCGGCCTATTATGCCCGTGATCGAATCCGTTTGGCGAGCAGTTGCAGCGTCCCGGCCGTGCGGGCGGAGAACTGTCGCTCCGCTTTCGGCAGACTCGCGTCGCGGGCGCCGGCCTCGATGAGCGCGGTCAGATCGTCGAGCGAGTCGACGTCGCGCCACTCCGGCAGGCAGGCGACGCGAAGGCCCAAAGATTCGGCCCTCTCGCGGGTCAGCCGGAAGACCCGATCGGTGGACCAGGGAATGTCGTCGAACAGGCCGTCCACCCGCTTGGCCAACCCGAGCAGATAGTATCCGCCGTCCCGCTCGGGCCCCAGTACCAGGTCATGCTCCTCCAGGAGGATCGCCGTCTGCCGGTAATGCTCCAGCGGCAGGGTGGGCACGTCGGTTCCCACCAGGACGAGACGTGTGTGTCCGCGGTCGAACGTCGCGCGGCAGGTCTCCCGCATGCGTGCGCCGGGATCGGCGCCGAGCTGGTCGATCAAGCGCAGGCGGTGTCGCTCTTCCATGATCTTGAAGAAGACGTGTTGGGACGACGGAGCGCAGGCGAGATAGCGATCGAACGCAAGCTTCCATTTGTCCATGGCGGCTTTCGTACGTTCCAGCGTATCCAGCACGAAGCTGCCGTGCAGCGTCGCCGCTTCGTCGTGCGTCAGGGGCGGGCAAAGACTGAGCTTCACCTGGCCGGCGATGGGAGCCTCGGCGAGGATGATCAGCGCGATGCCTGCGGGGGTGCGGTTCATCATCGTACGGTCTCCGGGCAGGCGGCCTCGTGGTTCCGGGTTCGATCGGCGTGCATGGGAGTCGCAACGCGCGAAGTGCGCCGGGTTGCAGCCGGTCCGGCGTTGAATTCGATGTGCTCCATCGGGAGGAGAGAGTCGGCGGCGGTGCCTCGGAGGATGTACGGCTTCTTACGCGGGCTTTTTCGGCTCATTGAACATGAAATACATGACGATCACCACCGTGGCCCAGAATACGACCTGCTTGTGCCAGAACAGCACCTCTCCGTAGTGGAAGAATGCGAACGCCAAAGCGAGGGCGCAGGCGATCACCCCGTAACGGAGCATGGGAAGCTCGATCGCGGCATTGGCCCACACGGCGAGCCCTCCGAAGTAGATCAGCAGCGGCACCACGTTGATCTCGAATCCGCCGCTGATCGACAGGAACACGTTCAGGAATCCGATGAACATGAGCGCGGTGCCGACCATGACGCCGACCACGTGCATCTGCGTGTCGCTGCCACCGTCCTGCTCACGCCGGTGCGCGTGGTCATGGCGGGACGGCTGGTCGTCTGATGGCGGTGTCGGAAGATCGGTCGGTGCCATGGCGTTTCCTTGCACTATACCTTGAAATGTTTGCTGAGGGTGAGAGCCTGCTGCTGATAGGACGAGCCCAGGCCGACGCCGTAAAGGCGGTTTGGCACGTCGAGCATGCGATCATAGATGACCTTGAAGAAGGTCTGGCCGTCGTGGATCAGGAACGGTACGTCGTGGGGCCGCACCTCCAGCACGACCTGCGTGCCGGCGATTTCGCCGTCGGCTCCGTATCCGAATCCCGGATCGAAGAATCCCGCGTAATGGGTGCGCAGTTCGCCGCAAGCCGCCTCGTAGGCCACCATTTCGGCCGCATAATCCGGCGGGACGCAGATGCGTTCTTTGGAAGCCAGAATGTAGAACTCTTCCGGCTCCAGCAGCAGGCTGTCCTGGCGATGTCGGTACAGAGGTTCCCAGAAATCGGCCGCCGCGTAGTAGCCGACTTTGGACAGGTCGATGACGTGGCTGTTTTTTTTCGCGCGATAGCCGATGACGGCGTCGCCGGTCTGCTCCTCTCCCTTGAGGTCGATGCGGAGGAACAGCCCGTGATCGGTGCGGAATTCCCTGGCTGCCACGGCCTTGCGCTTGGGCATGTTGTGATAGAGCAACGGTTCCTGGCGATGCAGGCGCTGGAGCGCCGCGTCGGGCGCCGTCGCCTCGCCCCGGATGAAACGGATCTGGTTGAGGCTCTGGCCCGTCTTGACTTTGATCGCAAACGAACGGGGCACGACCTCGAGGAACAAGGGACCGTGGTAGCCGGCACGGATCTCGTCGAAGCCGGTATTCAGGTCGGTGACGATGCGCGTGAACACGTCGAGCCGGCCGGTGGTGCTCTTGGGGTTGGCCCGCGCCCGCAGCGTCTTCGGCAGGTTGAGGGATTCCAACAGCGGGACGAGATAGACATGGCCCTTCTCGAGGATCGCGCCCCCGCTCAGGTCCATTTCGTACATCACGAGGTCGGAGTGGTAAAAGTCCATCACGTCGAGCCGGCTGGAAATGGGCGACAGCTCGGGCAGGAAACTGCTGATCAATCGATAGGCTTTCTTGCCGAGGCGGAGGTCGAGGCTCGCCGGTTGGATCTGCCGGTCCTCGATCGGAACGGGCGAGGCGATGCCTCGCCCCTACGCTGCTATACCCCACAGTTCATCACATGAATGTTGCCTGCGCCCTTTGCGGAAAAGCGCGCGCCCGATTAATATAACCTCAGCACGCGCGCGTT
>DAOLIU010000109.1:0-11300 GCA_035328385.1 Nitrospira sp.
TCCTGCTGTCCCGGTCGCGCCGATTCCCGCACCGACTCCGCCCGCTCCGGTCGCGGCCCCAATCCCGGCACCGGCTCCGCCTCGCCAAAGCATCGCCAAGGATATTCTGCGGGATCTTCAGCTGCCTCCGGATGCTCCGAAACTTGGTGAATTGACTCCGGCCAAGGCGGTCGCCCAGCCGCAGCCTCAGACTCCGGCCGCCAAGGTCAAGCTCCCGGACTTGCCCCACATACCCGACACCATGCCAGACCGGGTCGTGAAGGCTCCCCAGCAGACGCCGCAGGCATCTTTGAGCGAGGACCAGAACCGAGAGTTGGAAGAGGAATTGAAAAAGGTCAAGCATTTCGAGCCGGCCGCTAAATTGGAGATACCCAAGGAGGTTCCGGTCAAGGTGGCGCCTCCGCCACAGGAAGCGTCCGTGCCGGTGGTCAAGGCGGCACCGCAGACGATGTTGAAAGCCTCCGGGGCTTCCGGCACCAGTCCGTTTTGGGCAAGAGTGGAGGCCATCATCAAGAGCAACTGGGAGCCGCCTCCCGTTGACGCCAGCGGCAGCACGTACAGCGTCGTAGTGAAGTTTCGTTTTTACCGCAACGGCACGGTCAAGAACATCGGTATCGAACGCTCGTCTGGGAACGACTATTTCGACATGGCGGGCCAGCGGGCTGTGCAGAAGCCCCGTGCATTTCCTCCGTTCCCTTCGGAGATGACCGAGGCCTATCAGGACGTCGAGATGATGTTTCGCGTAGGAGAGGCATTGGGATGATGGCTATGAAACTCGCCGGTGCAGCGCTGGCCGTGCTGACCATTACGGCCGGTGCCGTGGGAATTTTGGAATCGGGAGCGGCTGATGTCTTCTTGGAAGCAACGCGGCCGGACTTTCAGAAGATTTCGTTGGGGATACTGGGGATCCAGAACGGAGGTGGTCCCGAGTGGCTCGGCGGACGGCTGGAAGAGGTCCTGAAAAAGGACGTGAAGCGCTCGCTGATCTTCGATTTGGTGGATCTTCCCAGTTTGGGCATCAAGGTTCGCGACGTAGGAAACGGCACGGGCAGCGGGTCCGCGTCCGTCTTCAAGCAGGCGGCCGAGAACGGGGTGTCGGTGCTTGTCTGGGGGAAAGCGGTGCAGAAGGAAGGAGAAAAGGACGGGGACGTCAACATGGAAGGCTTCGTCTACGACAGCGGCAGTGACGAGGTCGTGGGCGGAAAGCGCTATGCCGGCTCCCCCTCCGTGGTCCGGTTGATGGCCCATCGATTTGCGGACGAACTGGTCTTCCGCTATACGGGCGAGCCGGGCATCGCCCGAACGAAGATCGCCTATGTGGCGGCACAGGGGGCCGCGCGCGAACTGTATGTAATGGATTATGACGGTTACGATGCCCGTCAATTGACGGCGGACGGCTTCCTCAACCTGATGCCGCGCTGGTCGCCCGATCGCCGGTTCCTCGTCTTCACGGCCTATCGGGACCGCAACACCCAGGACATCGACATGATCGAGCTGGCGACCGGGAAGCGATGGACGATCTTCTCGCAGGGGGGGCTGAATATCACGCCGGCTCTATCGCCGGACGGGAATTTCCTGGCGTTCGCCTCCAGTCATGAAGGCAATTCCGAAATCTATCGTCTGGATACCAGGACGAAAACCAACCAGCGTTTGACGGTGAATCCCTCCGGAGACCTGTCGCCGTCCTGGTCCCCAACTGGTAGGGAACTTGCGTTTGTGTCGGATCGTGGGGGCGGACCCCAAGTTTTCCTCATGAGCGCCGACGGATCGAATGTACGGCGATTGACGTTCGAAGGGGATTACAATGCCGCGCCAGCTTGGTCGCCGCGCGGGAATTGGATTGCCTATGTTTGCCGAACGCCCCGAAAGGAATATAAGCTCTGCGTCATTACACCTGACGGGCAGAAGCGTATGCAATTGACTACAGGGCCCGGGGTGGACGATTCCCCTTCCTGGTCCCCGGACGGCCGGCATTTGGTCTTCAGTTCCACGGCAGATGGGAAGAGCCATATCTACATGATCGATTCGGACGGCAAAAACATGGAGCGCCTGACGTTCGATGGGACGCACAACAGCGCGCCTTCTTGGTCGCCTGCGTCCTGAGGATCGTCTGAAACTTCGGCTTATGATGAACACCAACTTTCAAATAGGAGACAGCACCCATGCGTACGATGTCTAAGAGATTTCCCATCGCGTTACTCGCGACCGTTATGCTGGTCGGCCCAGCCGGTTGCGCGAAGAAAGGCGTTCAGTCTGCGGGAGACCAAACCGCGCAACAGAGCGCGGCAAAGAGTGGGACGGCCGGATCCGGTTCAGGGTCCTCGAGCGGCACGAAATCGGGGGTCGGCAGTTTTCCCGATACGAGCATGCAATCAGGGAGTGGCGGTCTGAAAGGCCTCGATAAGAATCCGTCGGAAGAACGCCTCAGCGGCGGTCCGGGTGGCAGTCCTGGCAACGGGTCGGGCAACGGCTCGGGCAACGGGCCGGGCAGCGCGGGCAGCGGGACGTTGCTTGCCAAGGCGGATCCGTCGGAAAGTGCGGGACATCAGCTCGACGAAATCAGGGCGGAGCAGGCCGCTTCTGCGGCCGCCGGGCTGCGGGACGTCTTTTTCGGTTATGATAGCTGGACGATTTCGGAGGAAGGCCGCCAGTCGCTCAGCCGCGATGCCGAATGGCTGAAATCCAATCCGAGCGCGATGATCAAGGTGGAAGGCCATTGCGATGAGCGGGGTACCGCCGCGTACAATCTGGTGCTGGGAGAGAAGCGGGCCAAAGCGGTGAGGAACTATCTGGTCGAACTGGGCATCGGCGCCAACCGGCTGTCGGTCGTCTCCTATGGCAAGGAGCGTCCGTTCTGCAACGACCATGCGGAATCGTGCTATCAACAGAACCGGCGCGGTCACCTGGTGGTTCGAACAGGCAAGTAGTCCTGTGCCGCGCTAAGCCGGATCTTCGCCGACCGGAAACGGACGAATCGAAGAGGGGATCGTAGCAATGAGGCCTGAAGCGAACGTCATGCGGATGTGGACGGCAGCGGGCGGCGTGGTGTGGGCATTGGGCCTGGGCGGCTGTGTCGCGCAGCAGGCGGATCTGAAGACCGCGGAGCGCCAGCTGCAACGGAGCATCAAGCAATCCAACGAGGAACTGGCGCAGCGCGGCGCGCAACAACGGCAGGAGTTGGAGGAAATCAAGGGCCAGGAGATTCCGCGATTGCGTGGTGATCTGGATCGGGTGCAGCACGTGACCCACGATCTCCAAGGCAAGCAGGAAGATCTGAAGCAGCGCTCGGCCGGGCTGGAACAGCAGACCAAGAAGTTGGAGCAGAAGCTGGACCACTGGGCCAAGAACCTGGAAACGGAAAACACCGCCCGATACTCGCAGCTTCGGGAAAGCCTCAATGCGCAGGACACGAAGAGCAAGACCGACCGGGACCAGTTGCGCAGCGAGGTCAACAACCGGCTGGATGAAATCAACCGGCAGATGGAGCTGTTGCGGAAAGACATCATCGAGGTGGTGCAGAAATCCAACACCACCTTGGTGAAAAATGTGGACGTCAAGCTCGACGAGCAGCGCAAGGCGGTGACGGAGAACCAGGCCCGCACGGAGCAGCTGGCGACCAAGTTCACTCAATTCAGTCAGGCCTTGACCGGGTTTCGGGAATCATTGACGGGCTTGAACGAGCGAGTGGGACAAGAGGAGCAGGCCAATCGCACCATGGCATCGAAGGTGGAAGCCGACGCCAAGGCTTCCACGGCCCATATCAACGAAACGACCAAGGCGGTGACCGGCCACTTGAATGAAGTGAACAAGAGCGTCGCCTCGGTTGCCCAAAAGCTCGCGACCCGTCTGGACGAGCAGGATCAGCGGCTCGACACGCTGACCAGGACGCTGGATCAGGTATCGCAAGAGGTCAAAGCTCAGGGGGCGGCGCGGAATGGGCAACGCCCGCAGGTGACCAGTTCGATGCCCCAACGGCCCGCAGCCGCTCCGGTTCCCGTTCCTTCCGTTCCCCTTCAAGAAGGCGCCTCGCAACAGGAAAAGGAAACCGTCACGGCGTCCATTTCGCCTCAGGAAGTGGAGCAAAGCGCGCCGGCCGCCGATCGTTCGGCCGCTTCCGAGGAATCGGAAGAAGCCGCAAAACCCGCACCAAACCGGACGTCCGATCGTCCCGACAAAGCGGAATATGAGCACCTGCTCGGACTGTTCCGGGACGGAGACTTGGAGGGGGCTCGACGGGGCTTCACGGCCTTCCTGAGCCAATATCCCAATTCGGATCTCGCGCCCAACGCCCGGTATTGGCTCGGGGAATCCCACTACGGTAAGAAAGATTACAAACAGGCCATCGATGCGTATGACCGTGTTGAAATGGATTACCCGCAGAGCGAAAAAGTTCCAGCGGCGATTCTCAAGAAGGGATACGCTTACTTGGCGTTGAAAGACAAGAAGCGCGCGTCCTCTGCGTTTAAGCAAGTGGTGACCTTGTATCCAAAAAGTCTGGAGGCCGGCAAGGCGTACGACAAGCTGGCTCAATTGAAGGAGACCCGATAACGGCGATGGGCACACTTACATCGGTTTGTGGGGCAGCGGTGGCGGCGGTCGGACTCGCCTTCTTGTCCGGATGCGCAAAGCATGCCGATTTTGTCGAGTTGCGCGACCATTTGGCGACGGTGGCCAAGTCTCAAGAGCAGGATCAAAAACGATTGGATGCCTTGCAGCGTCGGCTGGAAACCGTGGAGCGAATCAAGGACGGCGACGGTGCCAGGCCGAAGTTCGACGAGGTGTCCGCGCGGATTCAGAAGCTCGAAAGCCGGCTTGCCAAGGTCGAAGAAAGTGCTGCAATCTCGTCGTTTTCCAAGATCGAGCCGACACCGAGCGAACCGATCCGATCCAAGTCTCAAAGACCGGGCGGCTCGATGGAGCCACCGGTGATTCCGGGGGTGCCGGCCATCACGCCGACGTCGGCCTTCAACTTGGCGTACAACGACTATCTCAACGGCAAGTACGATCTGGCGGTCTCAGGGTTTCAACGGTTTGTGAAGGATTTTCCCGGCACATCGTTGACGCCCAATGCCTACTACTGGCTCGGTGAATCCTACTACCAGCAAAAGGACTATGTTCGGGCGATGCAATCGTTTGAGTACGTGTCCACGGAATATCCGGGCAACGAGAAGGTGCCCGCGTCGCTCTTCAAACTCGGGTTGGCCGCCGGCGAAACCGGTGACCTGGCCAAGTCCAAGAAAAATCTCAAACGGGTGATCGAGGAATTCCCCACGTCCGACGAGGCGAAACTGGCCAAGAACAAGCTCGCGGAAATCCGATGATCCCGCTCGCGTCCTGTTCCCATGCAGCAACGCTCCTCCTCCGTTTCTCCGGAGTCTGATTCAATGGCCGTTGCCGGCTGCGTTCCCACCATCCACATTCTGCCCGGTAATGTGGTCAGCCGGATTGCCGCCGGAGAAGTCATCGAGCGTCCGGCTGCCGTCGTCAAGGAATTGGTGGAGAACAGCCTTGACGCGGGGGCCCGTCGGATCTCGGTCGAAGTCAAAGACGGAGGCCTGTCGCTCATCCGCGTCATTGACGACGGAGCTGGAATAGGCCGGCTGGATCTTTCTCTCGCTTTCCAGCGCCATGCGACCAGCAAGCTGGCGTCCGATCAAGACTTGACCTCCGTCATGACGATGGGCTTTCGCGGCGAAGCCTTGCCGAGCATCGCGTCGGTGTCCAAAGTGGCCGTCACGACGTTCACCGGGCGGGAAGCCGCCGGCGCGCATCTGACGTTGGTTGGAGGCGTGGCCGGCGCGGTGACCGATGCCCCGCCGGTGCCGGGGACGAAGATCGACGTTTCCGATTTATTTTACAATCAGCCGGCCAGGAAGAAGTTTCTCAAAGCAAAGAGCACCGAATTCTCCCACATCAGTCACGCCGTGCAGCAGGCCGCACTGGCTTGGCCCGCGGTGCACTTTCAATTGGCCCATAACGGCCAAGAAATCTTGAATTATCCCGCCGTCACGGAGGGGCGCGACCGTATTTTGCAGGTGTACGGCCGGGCGTTCGTGACTTCCACCGTCGAGGTTCTTGGGCGCGCCACGGGCTACCTGGTCCGGGGCCTGGTGATCGATCCGGTCCACGCAAGGAGCGCAAAGACACCTCAAGATTGCTTCGTGAACCGGCGACCGATACGCAGCTCGACCGTCTTTCACGCCGTGACGGGGGGATATGCCTCGCTTCTTGCGAAAGGCTGTCATCCGACGTACGTCCTGTATCTCGAGGCGGATCCCGACAAGCTCGATGTGAACGTGCACCCCGCGAAACGTGAAATTCGCTTTGCGGAGGCCGACCGGGTTCATCAATTGCTCTCGCAGACTCTGCGGCGCCTGTTCAGCGGTCAGGAGCGGACGGCGGCGGCGTCCATCGCGAACGATTTTGCCGGCGCCCGGCTCCAGGACGCGCCGCCGGCCGGGATATCGGTCGAAGGGACAAGGTTGGAAGCGCGGGCAGGTCGTCCGCCGGAGCCGACATCCGAGCCGGTTGCCGAGGATCAACTGACCTGGATGCGGGAGCCCGAGGCATCGTACGGAGATGCCCTGTTGCCTGACATCGTGCCGTTCGGTCAAATGCTCCGCCGCTACGTCATTGCACAGGTGGAGCAGGAGCTCCATGTCATCGATCAGCATACCGCCCATGAGCGCGTCCTGTTCCAGCGAATCCATCGAACGTGGCAGCGCCGGGAACTGGTTTCCCAGCCGCTGTTGATTCCGGAAACGGTCGAGTTGCCGGCGGCGCAATTCGCCCTCCTGACGAAACATCTGGATGACCTGGAAACCCTGGGATTGGCCATCGAACCGTTCGGCGGGACGGCCGTGGCCGTGCGATCCGTTCCGGTCGGAACCGGCGGAATGGACATCGCGTCGCTCTTGCGCGATCTGCTGGACGATCTCGCGCAATGGGACCGTCTCTCTTCGCTCGATGATCGGGTTGCGCCCGTGTTGGCGTCCCTGGCCTGTCACAGCGCGGTTCGAGCCGGGCGGCACATGGCGCTGCCGGAGATCCGGCAATTGGTACGGGACTGGGTGGAGGAGGGGCTCGTCATGACCTGCCCCCACGGCCGCCGCACGGCGTATAGGATGTCGACGGACGAACTCGACAAGCTCTTCGGGCGGGTTGGGTGGACGTGACGCCGACCGCACTCCTTCCGATGCCCACTCTGACTGAAGCGCAGGTTCGGCTGAAACCGCTGGTCGTCATCGTCGGCCCGACGGCGGTGGGAAAGAGCCGCGTCGCCGTGGAGGTGGCCAAGCACTTCAACACCGACGTGCTGACTGCGGATTCCCGCCAGGTGTATTGCGGAATGGATCTGGGCACCGACAAGCCGGCCCTTTCCGAACGGCAAGGGATTCCGCATCGCTTGATCGATTTGACCCAACCGGATGAACCATTCAATGCCGGCCTCTACCGTCGTCATGCGGTGGAGGCAATCGACCAATTGCATCGCGCCAGGCTGGTTCCGCTGGTCGTCGGAGGGACCGGACTGTATGTACGGACTCTGGTGAGAGGACTCTGTGAGGCTCCTCCGGCTCAGCCGGCGATCCGTGCCAGGTTGCAGGCGGAGGCGAGAGAGGTCGGAGTCGAACGTTTGTACCATCGATTGGCTTCGGTGGACCCGGTCTCCGCGTCCAAATTGCATCCGCACGATGCCGCCAAGGTGATCCGCGCACTGGAAGTTCATCAGCTGTGCGGGAAGCCCATTTCCGCCTTTCACACGTCCCACGCATTCGGCGACCAGCCGTATCGCACGCTGCTGATCGGGCTCGACCGCAATCGGGAGGCGTTGTACCGGCGGATCGAGGCGAGGATCGATTGGCAATTGGACCACGGGTTTCTCGACGAGACGGCCCGATTGCTGGCCCGGGGATATCGTCGCGAAAGTGCCGCGATGAAGGGGCTTGGTTACCGCCAAGCGGCGGACTATCTCGCCGGCGAGTGCGATTATGCTGAGATGGTCCGGCGGTTCAAGCGGGACACCAGGCGGTTTGCCAAGCGCCAGTTGACGTGGTTTCGCCGTGAGCCTGCCGTCCAGTGGCTCGAGATCGCGGAGTCGGATTCTCCGGAGCACACGGCCGGCCGGGTTATCGAACGGATCGATCTGTTCCTAGCCGGATTGTAACGGGTCGGGACGCGCGGCGCGTATTCCGAGGGAAGCGAGACGACGACATCATGAAACGGCGAGGATGGGCGGTGCGCGCGGACATCGGGATCATCGGCGGGAGTGGGTTGTACGACCTGGACGGGATGAAAAACGTCAAAGCGGTGCCGGTGAGGACGCCGTTCGGTTCCCCATCCGATGCCGTCGTGCTTGGAGAATTGGACGGCGTCCGCGTCGCGTTTCTGTCACGCCACGGACAGGGGCATACGCTCAGCCCGTCGGAGATCAATTATCGGGCCAACGTCTATGCATTGAAATCTTTGGGCATCCGGCGGCTCATTTCGGTCAGTGCGGTCGGAAGCATGAAGGAGTCGATCAAGCCGGGGCATGTCGTCCTTCCGGATCAGTTCATCGACCTGACGAAACGCAGAGCGTCGACCTTCTTCGAGGGGGGGGCGGTGGCGCACGTGGCCTTCGGCGAGCCGATCTGTCCGTCTCTGGCTTCCCACCTCTCGTCCACGGCCCGTTCCGTCGGGGCGACGGTTCATGACGGCGGCACGTATGTCTGCATCGAAGGACCCCAGTTTTCCACCAAGGCCGAATCGCTTCTGTATCGGCAGTGGGGCGTCAGCGTCATCGGCATGACCAATCTTCCGGAAGCGAAACTCGCCAGGGAAGCGGAACTGTGTTACGCAACGATCGCTCTGGCGACCGACTACGATTGCTGGCATGAAACGGAGGAGCCGGTGACCGTCGAGGCGATCTTGGCCACGTTGCGGCAGAATGTAGCATTGGCGAAGCGGCTTCTCCGGGCTGCGGCTCAGTCGGCTGCGGCAGGCGACGAGTGTGTCTGCCAGCGTGCCTTGCGCGATGCCATCGTGACGGATCCCGCTCGAATTCCGGCCGCGCTTCGCCGCAAATTGGCGGTCGTGACCGACCGCCTGTCTCCAGCGAAAGGAAAACGGTGATTTCATGGGTACATTGCTCGTTGTCGGGTCGGTCGCATTGGACACGGTCAAGACGCCGTTCGGAGCGGTGGAGGAAGTGTTGGGCGGTTCGGCCACCTACTTCTCCACTTCGGCGAGCTATTTTGCGGACGTCAATTTGATCGCGGTGGTGGGAGAGGATTTCCCCTCGCAACATCTCATGTTTCTGAAGAGCCGGAAGATCGATCTCGCCGGATTGGAACGGCGTCCGGGCGCCACGTTCCGGTGGAAGGGGGAATACTCCCATCAGCTCAACGAAGCCCGCACGCTGGATACCAAGCTCAACGTCTTTGAAACCTTCCGTCCGAAGATTCCGGACAACTATCGAACCCCGGACGTCCTGTTCCTGGGAAATATCGATCCGGAACTTCAATTGGACGTCCTGAACAAGCTGCCTCGTCCTCCGCTCGTCGCGTGCGATACCATGAACTTCTGGATCAACGGCAAGCGCGAGGCCCTATGGCGGGTGTTGGAGAAGGTGGACATTCTGATCATCAACGACGGCGAGGCCCGTGCGTTGGGCGAAGATTCCAATCTCGTCAAGGTGGCGCAGAAGGTTCTGGCACGCGGGCCGAAGCACTTGATCATCAAACGGGGCGAATACGGCGTGCTGATGTTCAACGAAAAACAAGTGTTCGGCGCCCCGGCCTTTCCGCTCGACGATGTGCGCGATCCGACAGGGGCGGGGGATACCTTTGCCGGCGGTTTTCTCGGGCACTTGACCGCAACGGGGAACCGATCTTCCGAGGCATTCAAGCAAGCCATCATTTTCGGCAGCGTCATGGCGTCCTTTACCGTAGAAGCCTTTAGTCTTGACCGTTTGCGCATCCTGGATTACAAAGAGATCCAGGAACGCTTCAGAGCCTTCAAGCGATTGACCCATTTCGAGGACCTTCCGTGACCACGAGTCTTTCCAAGACGGCTGTCGGCCGTCGGCCGTCGTATTGCGCCGCCGTGGCGGTCGTCGGTCTGTGTCTGTTGACCGGCTGCGCAACGTCCGAAGAGTCAAAGCAAAAGTCCAAGGGGTACTATCAGGAAGGACTGGCCAGCCTCGACCGGGACCGCCAGAAAGCCTACGTATCCTTTCAAAAGGCCGTTCAACTGAACCCCGACAACAAAGAGGCCCGGTACGGTCTGGGTCACATTCTTGCCCTCCAGGGTAAGCTTCCCCAGGCCGAGCAGGAATTTCGGGCGGCGATCAAGATCGACGAGGACTACTCGGAAGCGCGTACATATCTGGGCCAGGTGCTGATCAGTCAGGACCGATGGGCCGAGGCGGTTCCGGAGTTTCGAAAGGCGCTGACAAATCCGCTGTACGGTACGCCGGATCTCGCCCGCTTCCATCTCGGACGCGCGCTGGCCCATGAAGGCGACCTGCAGGGTGCCATGGAGGCGCTGGAGGATGCGCTCACGGTGAATCCGCCCAATGTGCCTCCTGCGCAGTCAAATCTCGAGCTGGGGCGGATCTATTACAAGATGGGATTCGATCGGCGCGCGGTCGAGACCCTCACGAAAGTCACTCTGATCGACAAGAACGGAGAATACGGGGCGGCGGCCAAGGAGATTCTGGCCCGATTGAAGCCGTGACCCCGATCTTGTCAAACTCGATCCCGGGTTGGCACGGTGCGGACCCGAGACGACGCGGCTGTTTCGGTCATTCGTTCGGGCGAGCGGGGCACCCAGCCCGTCCATAACGCGCAAGAGAGAACCGCATGGAATCGATCGGCGATTTTTTCAAGCAGGTTCGTGAAACTAAAGGTCTCACGATCGACGAGGTGGCGTCGAAGACCAGAATCCGTTCCGATTTCGTCCGGGCACTCGAGGAAGGGAATTTCGCCAAGTTGCCCGACCAGGTGTTTGCCAGGGGGTTCGTGCGCTCCTACGCCCGCTCGTTGGGGCTCGACGAAGAAGATGCGATCCATCGCTTCATACAATCCGCCGGGGCGTTCTATGAGAAGCAGGATGAGAAGGAACGGCTGAAAGCAAGGCAAGTTCAAGAAGAACGAAAACGACAGGCCAACCGCAAGGCGGTCGCGGTCGCCATCGGCATTGCGATCATCACGCTGGTGTTTCTGCTGAGCCGTGAACAGTCCACCGTGCTGGTGCGCCGTCCCGCGACGGACCTCCCGCCTGCCGCCGGCAAGCGGACAAGCGCTCCGGCCCCCGAAGCC
>DAOLIU010000110.1:0-11161 GCA_035328385.1 Nitrospira sp.
CGAAGCTGTTGTATCCCGAGCGGCGGGTGGTTGCCGTGACGGGAGACGGCGGGTTTCTAATGAATTCCCAGGAGCTGGAAACCGCCGTGCGCCTTCGCCTGCCGCTGGTCATACTGGTCTGGCGTGACGACGGATACGGGGTGATCCGCTGGAAGCAGATGGTGCGCTTCGGCCGGAGCGCGTCGGTGGATTTCGGGAATCCCGATCTGGTCCGCTACGCGGAGAGCTTCGGAGCCAGGGGATATAGAGTCTCGGAACTATCCGAGCTTGGCTCCGTGTTGACCGAAGCATTCCAAAGCGCGATGCCGGTCGTTATCGACTGCGCCGTGGATTACGAAGAAAACCTCCGGCTGACCGATCGGCTGACGCTCTTTCGTTCGTGACCTTCCGGATTTCCGCGTCTCCTTCATCATCGCGTTATCACCGTTCATCGCCCGTGCGACGACCGCGAAGAACGGACTAACGTCGAAGCTTTCGGGCCGCGAGGGGGGTAACAGTATGCAAGATGGCCTAGCGACTGCCTACCGGTGAAATCCCTAGTTGCTGCAAAAAACCCTTCTCCGGCACTTTGCGTATTGTGTCCGGTCGCAGTCTGATGCTATGGCTAGCTTTCCTCATGTACTAATCAACCATCAGGACGGAGCTGTTATATGACGCCACCGCATTGTACGGAATCGCCACGGTCTATCGATGAGCCTCGAAGTCACACTCGAATCCTCGCCCATTTCGCCGCATTCATTTTCCTCGTTCTAGTCGGGTGCAGCAGCAGCGATGATCAGTCCAGCAGCAGCGGAAGCTCCGCGCAGCAGGGACAATCGACGGGAGCCCCCGCCGCAACGCTCCCCGTTTTGAGCGTCCAGATGGATAACGGAGCGGAGATCACTTCACGAGAAGATTATGAATCCGCAAAATACACCCTCAAGAGCGATGCCGGTCAGACGCTCAATGACAGCACGCTGGACATCCGGGGCAGGGGAAACTCGACCTGGACGATGCCCAAGAAGCCCTATCGGGTCCGGCTCACCGACAGCACGCCCTTAATGGGCATGCCCGCCAATCGCCACTGGGTGTTGCTCGCCAACTACTCCGACAAGACGCTCATCCGCAACGATGTGGCGTTTGAGATGAGCCGGCGTCTGGGTTTGGAATATACGCCCAGGAGCACGTTCGTCGAGTTGTGGCTCAATGGAACCGACCGCGGCATCTATCAGCTGACCGAGCATATCCGCATCGCGGCCGAACGGGTGAACATTCCGGAATTGGATGAAGGCGACACGGCTCCGGACAAGATCACCGGCGGCTATCTGATCGAGATCGATGCGAGGCGGGGAGAGGATTTTTGCTACGAATCCCCCAGGACCGGAATCGTCTTTTGCCTGAGCAATCCGGAGACCTTGTTGGAGCCGGGCTGGGAGAACCAGCGCGCCTACATCCAGGGCTATATCGATCAGACCGAGGAGGCCCTGTTTTCCGATCATTTCACCGATCCCGCCACAGGGTATGCCGCCTACATCGACGTCGATTCCGCCGTAAATTATTATCTGGTCAATGAGTGGGTGAAGAACGTCGATTCCGTCCTGTTCTCCAGCGTCTATCTGCACAAGAAACGTGACGGCAAGCTCACGTTCGGACCCGTGTGGGATTTCGACTTGGCGATTGGCAACGTCGACTATACCAACAGCGTGGGCGACCCGGGCTCTCCCGTCGATTGGTACGTCCGTAAAGCGTCGTGGTTCGCGCGACTATTCCAGGACCCTGCATTCGAGGCCAAGGTCAAGGCGCGGTGGGCGCAGTTGAAGGCTTCGGGGGGCGTTGAAGGCATCTTCACCTATATCGATAACCAAGCGCTACGGCTGAGCAAAGTCCAGGAGAACAATTTCCAGATCTGGAACATTCTCAATACCTATGTCTGGCCAAATCGAGTGGTGACGGGATCATACGAGGGTGAAGTCAACGCGATGAAGAGCTGGTTGAGGACGAGAACGGACTGGATCGACGGTCAATTGAGCCAGTAAACCTTACTTAAAGCCGGGTCTAATTGAACATTGACGCGGGCGATTGTGACTCTTCTTCGTCCGGTCGGCTTGTAGTCTTTGGAGCAGGCCTCGGTCAACGGTTGCCCGCTTCGTCAGCGCGTCACGTTCACGGTGATCGGCACGGTGCTGTTGCCCGAGGCCGAAGAGGCCGTCACCGTTAGGTTCGACGTGCCGGCCGGAGTTCCGGTAGCCGGTGCGCCGCCGCTTGAGTTGACCGGCGGAGGAGAGGAGTCGCCGCCGCTGCAACTGGTCGCGACGATCGCCAGGATCAACGGCAATCCCGTCCACAGACAATGCCGATTCATGGTCGGCCGGTACAGAAGCAGCCCCGCCAGCGCCAGCGCGAAGGGGGTCATGAGGAACGCGAACATCGCCGACGGGAGGCCGGGCGAGAGCCTCGCCACGGGGCCTCCGTTCGTGGTGATCGTCAACGTTGTGTCGATCGCGCCGCCTGCCGGAGTCACCGTCGCCGGATTGAAAGAGCAACTCGCGCCGACCGGCAGACCGCCGCACGCAAAGCTGACCGGTTGATTGAAGCCGGCATTCGGAGTGACGGTAATCGTGGTGGAGACATTTTGGCCGGCCGGGACGCTCAGCTGGTCGGGTGACGCGCCAAGCGTGAAGGGCGCGGCGCTCGTGGAGCAACTCCCGATGCCGCCGACAATGTTCTCGTCGCAGAACTGAGCGACGAACGTGGTCTCGCCTCCCGGTACCTGCGCTTTGCCTTGGATCCATTGTCCGTCCGGAGAAATCCCGGTGACGGAAACCAAGGTGATGTTGTCCAAGGTCACGCCATTGTCCACCAGTAGTTGCCTGAGATCCTTGATCCCGGCGTAGGGACCTGATTCCGCCCAGCGGAAGGCGGTTCCGGAATTCCAGCCCGTCACGACACCCTGATAGGACAGAAACGTCGGATGCGAGATGCCGACCACGATCTTCCCGTTGTCATTGACCGCGGTGGCTGCGGCGTGCGTGTCGGCGGTCGCGCCAGAACCGAGCGGACCGATCAGGAGGGTCGGTTCGCCTTGCTTCCAGCGAAAGGCGTGCGATGCGGTGGAGCTGCCAACCTGTCCCACGACGACCGTACCGTCTGCGGAAACGGCTGTTGCCAGCGAGGGCGTGCCGCCGGGAATAAGATCGGTGAACGCGCCGCCACTCCACAGAAATGCGCCCTTGCGAGGAAATCCTCCGGCGGAAAATTCGGCTTCACCGACGATGACCGAGCCGGTAGTGCTCACCCCGAGCGCGCGAGAGGAACCGGCGGCGCCGGCTAGGACATTCAGGTCCTCCATGCCTCCTGCCGAGGTCCAGCGGACGGCATGCTGCGTCGCGCCGCCCGCAACGTCTCCATAGCCGACGATGGCGGAGCAGTCCTGATTCGTGTCCGTCGCGAACGATTGGAGCGTCGCGCTGCCGAGCGAGCCGAGGTCGAGTGGGGTGCTTGAGGCGCCGTTCTGCAGCCAGCGAAAGGCATGGTACGGCGTACCTGGGCCACTGTCCTGATAGCCGACGACGCAGGATCCGTTACGCGAGATATTGGTGCCCCCGCCTTGGATCGTTGGGGTGCCGGCGGGCCGGAGATCTTGAGTCGAAAACACCTGCGTGATCCTGATGATTTCCGTGAGGACGGGCACAGGTTTGCCGTTCAAGCCGTCCACCATCGTACTCGCTGACCTGAGCCCGCCCTTGGTGGCGTCCTCGTAGAGACGGCCTAGACTTTCCAGGTTCTGCCCGAGATCGGCATCGAGATAGGTCGTTGGCGCGTTTGCAGCCTCGGCCGAACTCAACGAGAGGATTGCCGTGAGCATGGTGCCAATGAAAGGAGGGAGGTGGCGAATCATGCGGATGCCTCATGATGCAGTTGTCGATCGGCGAAGTCGTTTATCACGGCAGCAGTCGCAAGGCAACGAACCCCCTCCAAAGAGGGGAGAGGGGTCGATCTGTGCCATTCCGTCTCAACCTTGTTGACAGGGGACGACTGCACCAGTAGGCTGCCCCGGTCTCCTCTCCTCCTTTGCCTTTGCCTTTGCCTTTTCCGGAGGCGTTCATTGCGAGATCGACGAAGAATCGTCCGACGCTTTTCCGGCTTCCAGTGGCAACCATACAAGTTCTTCACGCTGTTGACTCTAGGGTCGATTGTTCCGCTTCTTCTTCCATCCGCCGCTTCCGCCGTCTCCTGTGACGCCGTCGTCGGCAAGTGGGCTTGGTTCACCGGCGGGGACGTGACGATCAATGCCGACGGGACGTTCACGCAGAAGTCCGGGAATTCCGGAACCTGGAAGTGCACCGATGCGTCCAAGGGCGCGGTCGCGCTCAAATGGAAACAAGGCGGATACCTCAACCGGCTCGCTCTCGCCGATGGGGGAACAAGGCTGGTGAGTACGGACCCTTCCCAGTCATTCGTGAAGGCAACGAGAATCAATCAAGAACAGGCGCTCGCCGACGTATTGACGCGTCAGGACAGGGTCAGTTCCCCATCGTCCTCGCGCCGGCCCAGTGGACAACCCGGCGGGACGGTGCCGATCAAACCGTCCACACCTCTTGCCAGTACACAAAAAATGGGCCCAGCTCCATTTGCCTCTCCCCAAGGTTTTGTCAATTCCGATCCGAAGGTCGAGGCGCGGTTCAAGCAGGGCTACGATCTGTTCACCATGAAAAACTATGCCGCGGCCTTTCCAATCCTGGTGGAAGTTGCGCAGGCCGGCCATCCCCGCGCCCAGGCGCTCTTGGGCCGGACTTACCAGGAAGGCTTGGGCCAGGCCAAGGATTACAAGCAGGCTGCGGAGTGGTACGGCAAGGCGGCGGCGCAGGGACATCGCGCCGCGCTATTTTCGCTGGGAAATTTATATTTCGAAGGCGACGGCGTGGCGAAGGATCAAGTCAAAGCCATCCAACTCTATCGGCAGAGCGCAGACAAAGGGTACGACCAAGCGGAGTTCATCTTGGGTTTGTCCTATGAATTCGGATGGGGCGGACTTCCCAGGGATCGCCGGACGGCGATCAAGTGGCTGGATCGAGCCGGCCGCCACAAGAACGGCGGAGCCGGTTTTATCGCGACCTGGTTGGAAAAGCCCGATACGCCGCACTTCAAGGACGAGGTGCAGTTGGGCAAGTACATCGGCGCGAATATCGAGCGGCGGGCGGCCGCCGCCTTTGGCGGCGGTGGGAGTGATGGCGGCGGCGGAAATCCCTGCAGCAGCTATTCGGGTCCTGCGGCGGCTGCTTGCAATCAAGGGGATAAGGGAGCAATCGACCGTTACAGGGAGCATCAAGAAACTCAGGAGGATAAGCGGAAGTACGGTGTCCAGTGACCGGTGATCGACCAGGGCCGATTATGAAGAAGCGATGTTGCGGTATCCAAGGAGCGCGAGGACAAGGCGAGGCTAGTAGCCCGGATACAGCGAGTTCCAATCGATTCCGTTGGCCGTATAGAACTGTTTCATTTGTGGAATCGTCTTCAGATGCTGCGTCGTGCCGTCAGGCAGGTAGGCAGTCACGGGTGGTTTTGGTCCTGCGTTCGGCCCGGCGATCCCCAGGTTGTTGCGATCCGGCCAATTGTCTTGAGGCCCGTGCTGGACCATATTCTCCAGGAATGAATCGTTCATTTTCTGCTGTATGTCGGACGACCAGGCGTCGTGCCCGTTGAGGTCATAGACCCCGTGGAGGTCCGTATCGCTGTAGAGGCGGTTCCCCTTCGGATCGACGATGATCTCCTCCTTACCCCGGATGGTATAGCCTTTTTGGAGAAGAGCTCTTCGATCCGCATCCGAGATTCCCTTTGCTGACGCCAAGCCTGCAAATTGATTGTCTTGCGGGGACTTCTTCGGATCGTAGGGAATGGTCTTGGCTTTGACGTCCTGAGGCTTGGGAGCGTGTCTCGGCCGTCCGGCCCATCTCATTGCCCAGGGATTGGAATCCCGCACGAGGATGATCTTCTTCTCGCCCACCGCCAACTTGGCCAACTGCTTGTGATCTTCGAGCGGCATTCCTCGTTTCAAGGGATCGGGCGCGGGAGGGAAATGCGTTTTGTGAGGGAAAAGGATCGGGTCCTGTCCCGGCGGTTCCTGCTTCGGTGATGCATCGGGCGGCTCTTCCGGCGACGGATCGTTGTGCGTCGGTTCCGAAGGCGGCTCCGGTTCCGGTCCGAGCTTCTTCTTCTGTTTCACCAACTGGTCGAGGTCTTTGCCGTCACAGATCAGCTTGCCCAGCCATTTCCCTGTCACATAGGGATCCGCCGTGGGGTCGTAGGCCTTGATGTCCTCATAGATGGCATAGATCGATCCTGCCTTCCCGATCACTTCGACCGCTTTTTTCAGCCGCTCGAGCTTCTTGATCACCGCCAGAGGGGCGGTTGCCATATCCATCGGCAGATTCTCGGCGAAGCAGTCGCTCATTCCCTTCGAGACTCCGTCGGCAAACATGAAAGGAGGGTCGGGCTGGCCGAACTTGTAGCGGCCGGGGCCTTGGTCTGACGTGCTTCCGGGCGGTGGCTTCTTGTTCGATGATCCCGGCGGAAGCGGTGCCGGCAATGGAACAGGCGGTTCAGGACCGGGATCCGATGGAGGCGGGATCTTCTTTGGGGGCGGCGTCTTGGTTGCCGGCTTTTTAGGAGGCGCTTTCTTGTCTTCCTCAGGCGGTTGGGTTGCGGGTCCCTCATTCTGCTCGACCTTGCCTTGGAGCATCGGGCCGCGGGTCGCCTGATTGACGCAATCCGTGAAGGCACGAAGGCGTTCTCCTCTGAGCTTGATCTGTTCGTTGCCCTGTTTGACCAACTCCGTCTGTCGCCGGCTGTTGCCCGGCTGCTTGGCCTCGTCGAATAGTTCCAGTGCCTTGTCCTGATAGGCTTTGGCTTCGTCGAGGATCGGAAGACAATGACTGGATTTCTCCCTGAACTCGGGTGAATGATTGTCATGCCAGCGGTGAGCGCCGCCGACGGCGAAATTGTCGTACTCCCCCTGTGAGCTGAAGACATCTCCTGGTGGTTGCCCGGCCGCGGGCGAGGGGTGGAGCACCTGAGAGAGAACGAGAAGACACGTCGCCGCCGGCAGAGAACGCAGGCGACCACCGACCGGCGCCGGAGGCAGCGGTGAACCCCCAGAACGTGCGGCGTCGCCCGTTGCCTCCGCGACGAGCGGTCTCACAGCGAGGGGCCCGGGTCCGGACAGTACGATTGGCGGTTCCTCATACAGACGGGCATCGATCCGGTTCTGACTCTGGGTCGGTCATCGGCAGGTGCAAACCGTCTTGTTTCATCGGCCGGGATCCTATTTCTTCAGTTTGCTGAGAAGCGTCTTATAGTCGATTCCGAGAATCTTGGCCGCATGAGTTTTATTCCCACCGCAGGCATCAAGCACGGACCGAATGTGCCGTTGTTCGACTTCTTCCAAGGAGGCGCGTGACAGATCGTTGTGTTGGGGCGCGTCGTGCGCCCGTGGCAGGACCTGCCGAACTTCTTCGTCCGTGATGGCGTCCTTGCCCGTGCCCAGCATCACGAGGCGTTCGATCACATTGCGCAACTCGCGAATATTGCCGGGCCACCGGTAGGAGGCCAAGCATTCGAGCGCTTCGGCGGACAGTCCGCGATTCGGGGATCCGGGGGTGCGGGCATGGCGAAGGAGATGTTCCGCCAGGAGGACGATGTCTTCCTTCCGCTCGCGAAGCGGGGGGACGTGCAGGGTGACGGTATTGATGCGGTAGAGAAGGTCTTCTCGAAAACGCCCTTGTCCGACCAGCGCTCGGACGTCCTGGTTCGTCGCGCCGACGAGGCGTACGTCGGCATGCAGCGTCCTCGTGCTGCCGACCGGGCGGTATTCGCCGTGATCGAGAAACCGCAGGAGACTCACTTGCATCGGTCCCGGCATCTCGCCGATCTCGTCAAGGAAGAGCGTGCCGCCCTCCGCGGCTTCGACGAGACCGAGCTTGGCCGAGGCCGCGCCGGTGAAGGCTCCCCGTTCGTGGCCGAACAACTCGCTTTCCAGCAGCTCCCTGCTCACGGCGCCGCAATTGACGGACAAGAACGGCCCGCTCGCCCTCATGCTGAGATCATGCAGCAGCCGTGCGACCACTTCCTTGCCCGATCCGGTTTCGCCCTGGACGAGCACCGGCGCGTTCGAGGGAGCGACCTTGGTGATCTGGGTTTTGAGTTGTCGCCAGGCATGACTCGTTCCCTCGACGATCACGTCGCGGGTGAATCCTCCGTGGCGGGCCGCGACATTTTCCTTCCGCAATGCGCGCATGGCGCGCAGCTTGGCCAGGGCGGACTTGACGATGGTCGCGTCGAAGGGCGTGTCCTTGATCAGAAAATCCCACGCGCCCTGTTTCATGGCCTCGACGGCATCCTTGACGTCTCCGTGTCCGGTCAGCATGACCACATCGACCTCGGGCTGATGCTCTTTGACCCATTTCAAGACGGCCTTGCCGTCGGTCCCCGGCATGCGGAGGTCGGTGATTACGAAATCGAACGTGGCCGATTGGAGCAGCTCGATGCCGCTCTTGCCGTTCTTGGCGGCGGTCACCGCGCAGCCCTCCTCACGAAGCGCCTGTTCCAGCACCAGGCGGACATATTCCTCGTCGTCGATGATGAGCGCGCGCATCTCGAATACACTGCTAATTCTATTCTTCTATTCTCCCGTATGGAGCGACAGTTTCGGGTTGCGAGTTTTGAAATTCCCAATTACCCGTTTTGTGACTCCATACCAAAAGCTCGAAATCAGAAACTCGAAACTCACGTACCGATGTTCCCGTGAGGGAACGCGAGATAAAACGTGCTCCCGGTGCCCGGCGTCGATTCGGCCCAGACCAGCCCTTGATGTTTGTCCATGACCAGTTTCACGATCGCCAGCCCGACGCCGGTCCCTTCGTACTCCTGGGGGCTGTGGAGCCGCTCGAACAACCCGAAGATTTTCTCGATCTGGGCCGTTTCGATGCCGATGCCGTTGTCCGCGATTCGGATCACCCGTCGCGCGGCATCCTCCGTTCCCTGGATGCGAATATGGGGATCGGGCCGGCCGCGGGAAAACTTGATCGCGTTGTCGAGCAGATTGGCGAGCGCCTGCCTGACGCTGACTGGTTCGCCGTGGAGCTCGCTGAACGGGAAGTCGATGTGCACCGCGTCGGCGGAGATCAGCCCGGAGGCCAGCCGGTCGTTGATCAGATTGTAGATCATGTCCCGCACGTTGAACCGCTGCTTGGGGAGCTCCTGCTGTTCAAGTCTGGAATATTTCAGCAGCGCGTCGATCATGTGCGTCAAGCGAATGGCGGAGGACCTGATCACGCCGATGTGGTGGTTGGCCTGCGCGTCGCCCGAATCGGCGAACTGCTTCTCCAATAAGGACGAAAAGCCTTCGATCTCCCGCAAGGGACCTTTGAGGTCATGCGCGATCGAATAGGTAAAGGCTTCGAGTTCTTTGGTCTTGCGCATGAGGGCGGTGCTTTGTTCCCGTAAACTGGCCAGCATGGTGGTGAGCGAGCCGGCGAGCGTGCCGACCTCGTCGCGGCTCGGCCAGGGTGCGAAGCGAGCCGTCAGGTCGTGGTGAGCGACCTGATCGGCGGTCGCGGCCAGCGTCGTGAGCGGCCGGGCGATGTGCCTGGTCGCGAGAACGTAGGTGGCGGCGATGACCACACCCAACAGCAGCGCCAAGGCCAAGGCGATGAGGCGCGCGCGGCCGAGCAGGCGATCACCTTCGTGCTTCATCTCGATGTCGATCTGCGTATGGGCTTCGACGAGCTGGTCCAGGCCGTCGAGCACTTTCGTCATGAGCCGATCGGTCAATGCCATATCCGGTTTGGAAGCGGCCGGTTGCGCGGGCAGGCGTTTCCATGCGGCGGTCAATTCGGCCAGTGAAACGGCGATATCTTCGATCGCGCGATCCTCCCGGTCCGCCAGGTCGATCCGCTGATGCTCTTCCAACATCCCGTAGAGGATCGGATGCGTGCGGGCCGCATGCGTGCGCTTGTAGAGGTTCAGCGCGTTCAGGATATCCGCGGTATGGCGATCGATCTCGGCGAGCGTGTCGACCAGAGAGCCGGACGAATTCCGTTCCACGTGGAGGTGCAGGGCCAGCTTCAAATCATAGGCATCCCGTTGCATCGCGGCGGCGGTGACGATGGCGGGGACGGTGATTCGCTTGTGCCGGTCGACATAGCTGTTGATGCGGGAGAGGTAAAACAGCAGCGCCGTCAGACTCAGTGCCAGAAGGGACAGGATCAGCCCGAAAGAGACGAGGAATTTTTGTCCAATCGAGAGGCGGCCGATCCATCCGTGCTGCATGGCGTAGCGTAGCACAGCAGTGGGTACGTGTCAGCCTCGTGTTGATTGAGTTCGTAGCGGGAAGATGCTGCTTCTGCGGCAGCATCTCATCCGCAGGCGCTGTTGGGCGGCAAGCACGCCTGCTCGGCGCAGGGACATTTTCTTGAGAAAATGCAGCGGCATATTTTCTGCACAGCATATTTCCGCAGAGGTGAGGGAGGTGAAACATGGCATCGCAAACCGTCGGACTCGATGAAGCAAGACAGGAGATTCAGTCCGTTGAAGTGAACATTCTTGATGTGTTGCGCCAGCGCGGAGCGAAGACCCTGGATCAGTTGGAGGGCGAGCTGGTTCACATTGGAAGCGCGCAGCTGCTGTTCGCCATCGATCGTCTCAGTCGCTCGGGAAGGATTGCGATAGGGCCGCCCATAAAGGGCGGCTATCTTGTCTGGGCCATGCCGGAACCGGCGGCATGGCCAGGGCGGGTGGAGTCTGTTTCTGGGGCCGGTTTCTAGAGAGCGGGGCGCACAAAGTGGAAGAGACCATACGTCGTATAGGGCAAAAAGCACTGACGTTTCGATTTCCGGCGGTTCTGGCCGGGCGGATGACCTACCTCGTACCGGAAGAGTTTAGGGGGCGCTGGCTCGTCCTCAGCTTTGTTCCGGGACTTGAAGAACGCGAGAGCCGTCTCTGGAATCGCCAAGGAAAGGAGCTGGCTGAGCTCGGAGCGGTACTGCTTCTGGTCCCATCCGAAATGCGGGGACTGCATTGGAAGCGATTGAATGCCATCGGATCTGTGCATTTTGCAGTCGCCGGAGACCCATTGAAGCGGCTTCAGCGCCTCTACGGCTGCCCGACAGAACTGTCTGTCGGGCGA
>DAOLIU010000111.1:0-11155 GCA_035328385.1 Nitrospira sp.
GGTCTCTGAAGACCGGCCAGCCACTAGCGGCAGCAGAGCGAGCAACAAGAAGAGGTGCGAGATGATCGAAGCGAAGCCGGCGCAAGACTATCTGTTCACGTTCCATGGGGTCGAATTGCACTATCACGCGTCGTCCGTGACGCTGGCCGCGCCGGTTCTAGCGTTTCTTCGGCACTATCGGACCGAGTCTGCCTCGGAAAAAACAGTCCTGACGGTCCGCTTCGAGGAGGTCCGCAGCAGGGCGGATGTTCCATATCGCATATCCCAGGCGTCGAAAACGTTGTTTTCCGGAACCAGGCCGGCCATGGGCGACTCGCTGCGTTCCATCTGGCGCTGTGACGTGGTCCAGGACAGGGATCGGTTGGTCGCCGACTTTCATGATCAAGGACTCTTGGTGATCGACGGGGCCCTCGGAACGGCCGAAGGCTACTTCGTCAATCCGGAGGCGATGCACGCGGACGTCTGCACGAGCTTCTTTCATTTCGCCCTCTCGGAACTCCTCAAGCGGAGAGGCCTGTTCACGGTCCATGCGACCGCCTTGGAGTATCAAGGCCGCGGGGTGTTGATTCCCGGTTACAGCGGCCAAGGAAAGACCACGGCGTTTTTGTCCCTGCTTCGTTCGGGCTTCCGCTATCTGTCCGATGATTATCCGCTGCTCCGCGACCTCGGCGGCCGCATGGAGCTCCTGGCGTTCCCGATGAAGATCGACGTCACCGACCATAGTGTGGAATTCTTTCCGGAGCTCAGGGCCGCGCCGGCCGGGTTGTTGCAGCAGGGGATCTGCAAGAAGTTCTTCCATGCCGAAGATCTGTACGCGAATTCCATCGGCACGTCGTGCGTGCCGGCCCTCATCATGTTTCCCCACGTCGTCGATATGCCGCACAGCTGCCTCGAACCCTTGGCAAAGAGCCGCGCGCTGGAGGCGCTCATGCCGCAGGGCTTGCTGGTCTATGATCAGGAGGTGGCGCGGCGCGAGTTTCATGCGCTGTCGAAACTGGTCCAGCAGACGGATTGTTACCGCTTGCATTTCGGACGCGACATCTTGGATCTGCCGGATCTGATCAAGCCTCTCTTGGAGCTGCGCAAGAGCGCCTGAGCATCGATGGAGATTGAAACGATCACCTGGTTCGTCGAGCGCACGGCGGAGTACGGCTTGGAGGCGGTGTCCTCCTGGTCGAACTTCCGGGCCGCGCTCGCGCAGATTCCGCTGGCGATTCTGGACCTGTCCCATCCGCTCGCCTGGCCCTATCTGTTGTCCAGCCTGGCGATCGCCTGGATCGTGTTTCTGGTGGTGAAGCATCGCGGGGCGACGGCGTGCCGGTCCTTCGGTGAGTTCGCGTTTCCCGCGCGGCTGTATCGGCATCCTTCGACGCGGCTCGACTGGAAATTCGGCCTGTGTGACCTGACGCTCCAGTTTGTGTTGTACATGCCGATCATGACCGGCATGGGGCTGCTCGGAGCGAAAACCATGACGGCGTGGCTCGTCGGAAGTTGGGGATGGGTACCGCCGTCCGCCCTTGCTCCCGGAGGAATCGCGGCGGCCGCGGTCGGATTTTTCGCGCTGCACGACCTCGTCAATTACTGGACCCACGTGTCGTTTCACCGGATTCCGCTGCTCTGGTCGTTTCATCGGGTTCACCATTCGGCGGAGGTGCTGACGCCGGCCACGGCGTTTCGAGTGCATCCGGTCGAGCTCCTCACCTTCGCGGCGGTTCAGGCGCCTGTGGTGGGTGCGGCCGCGGTGTTTTACCAGAACATTCTGGGCGAGGATCAGCGGATCACCATGGTGTTCGGGGTGAGCGTATTCACGTTTCTCTCCGGCATCCTGGGGTCCCACTTGCGGCATTCCCACGTCTGGTTTTCCTACGGACCGGTCTTGAATCGAGTATTCATGAGCCCCGCGCATCATCAGATTCACCACAGCGTGGACGCGCATCATTGGAACAAGAACTTCGCGGTCAAGCTGGCCGTCTGGGATGCGCTGTTCGGAACGTTATACGTACCCGGGAAGCGGGAAACATTGAGCGTCGGACTTCCAGATGCCGACCGCCGCGAATTCACGTCCGTAGCCGGGCTCTATCTGTCGCCGTTCGTGAGGGCGCTTCGGACCCTGGTGCCCTTGGCAAGCAGGAGGGGATGATGCAGGAATCGTCTGAACAACTGGTGGCCCCGCTCGCTCCGGTCTCCGGATTCAGGAGGACGCCGACTTCGTCCTGGTTTCCCGAAGCGAGATTCATCCTGCTCTGTGCCCGCACGTCGGTGAGCGAAGCCGTTCGGCAACGCGTAAGAGAAACGGCCCGCGGTCCACTGGATTGGGCATTGGTGTTGGATCTCGCGCGGTTCCATGGGGTCGGTCCGCTGCTGTGGCAGTCGATCACCGCCCTCTGTGCGGACCTTGTGCCTGAGGCGACGCTGACGGCGCTTCGCCAAGTGACGCAGGCCGGTACACTGTTGAACCGGGCGTTGGCACGCGAGACGGTCCGGATCAGCCTCGCATTCGAAGAGAGAGGCTTGCCGGCCATTCCGTTCAAGGGCGCCGCTCTTGCCGCGTTGGCGTACCAGGACGTGCATCTCCGGGATTTCGACGATCTGGATTTCATCGTGCCGCAAGCGCGCCTGGCCGAAGCGCAGGACATTCTGTTGGCTCATGGATATCGGCCCCTGAGCCGGTCCCGCGAGTCGTTTCAGGATGCTCATTACGACGAACCGTACCATTTATACATGCACGAGACGAGCCGCCTGCTGGTGGATTTGCAGTGGGTCATGGCCCATGAACAGTTCTCTTTCCGTCTGGACCGATCCGACATTTGGGACCGGCGGATCTCCCTGTCGGTCGACGGAGGACGGATCAGCACGATCGCCCCCGAGGAACTTTTGATCATTTTGTGCGTGCACGGCTCCAAACATGCGTGGGAGCGGCTGAAGTGGATCGTGGACGTGGACGCGTTGATCCGGGCGCACCGATTGGACTGGGATCGGGTGATGTCCACGGCGAACACATGGAAGTGCCGCCGCATGGTGCTGCTCGGCTTGAGACAGGCGCAGCAGACGATGAATGCGGAGCTGCCTCCCGCCCTGTGGGCGGCGGTCCGGGCCGACGCCGACGTTCTGGACCTGGCGGCGCGGATGCCGAAGAGCCTGCTCTTCCAACCGCAGGACGGCATCGATGAGCACGACGGGCCGGCATTGTACTATGCGCTGAAAGATACGAAACTGGAGCAGTGGCGCTATGCGCTCGACCTTTGCCGCGACGATCATCGGGTGGTCCACGACGCGCCCGAATGGTTCCGCCATCGCGGATTTCTGAGGCGACTGGCGTGCGCGGTACAACCGGTCCGGTCATGGGCCGTCAAATTTCCCCTGGCCAAACAGACGCGTCGTGGGATCGCCCGCCTTGCGGGACGTTCTCGAACCGCCGATCTTCAGTGCTGACGTATCTTGCGTCCTTTCGCCGTTGCCCCTCAAAAAAACCACATGGTAGGATAGCCCGAGCGTAGCCGGACGATTGTGCGGTTTCACAGATTCGGTGGCGATGCCGGTATCCGCCGCCGGATTGCCGGACCGTCCAGTCGACAAGAAGAAGGAGGCGTCATGAAACGGTCCATCCTTATCGCAGCGGCGGCCCTGGCGGCGCCGATTTTGGTCGCGTACGGAGTTCTGGCGGCGGGATTTTTCAAGGTCGGGGAGAGAGCGCCTGATTTTACGCTGAACGCCCTGACGGGCGAAACGGTGAGCCTCGCGTCGCAAAAGGGCAAGGTCGTCGTGCTGGGGCTGTTCCACATCTGCGATCCTTGCATGATGCAGGGCACCAATCTTCAGAAGGTGTATGAATCGACGCAGGGGAAGAACGTGGCGGTGATCGGCGTGAACTCCGCCGGCAACGCGAAAAAGGACGTCGGCGAGTTTCTTTCGGCGTTTCCCGTCAAGGTCACGTATCCGTATCTGTTGGACCCCGGGAAAGTGACGGATAAGCTCTACGGAGGGGGAAAATTCATCCCCAATGTGTACGTCATCGACCAGGACGGAGTGATTCGCTGGCAGCGTGTGGGGAACATGGACCTCGCCGGTGCCGACGTGATCGTGGCGGAGGTCGAAAAATTGTTGGCTGCGTCCGGACAAAAGATGTAGCAACACGGCTGACGGAAGGCGGAACTCCCCATGGATGAGATCGAAGCCGGGAAACAGAGGTTTTTGGAGGTCGTCAAGGCCATTGATGCCGCCGTGCAGGTCGTCATACCCGTCTCGCCTTCCAATAGCATGTTTCTGATTTCCCTCACGAAGGGACCGAACCGGAAGTTCATCACGCTGCCGGAGGATGACATCATCGATCTGCCCAATGAACCGAACATTGAAACCAAGGTCACGAAGGTCGTGAAGGACGCGGTTGCGGCGCTGTGAATCGTGAGGCCGTCCTTTCCATCTCGGCGCGGTCTGGTTCACCACCGGTCTCCGCGCGAGAGGCTCTCCTGAACGGGTGACCCCGGGTACTTCATGCAACAACTGTTTCACGGCATCTGGCAATGGTCCTGGTTCTCCGAAGAGAAACAGCTGGATTTCAACGGACTGTTTCTGGCGATCGGCGAACACAAGATCCTTGTGGATCCGCCTCCCCTGACGGCGGAAGCGACCACCTTGATCCGCCGGCAGGGAGGGGTCGACTACATCGTCGTCACGAATCGTGACCACCGGCGGGAGGCCGAGACGTGCAGGGATGAATTCCGTTGCCAATTATGGGTGCCGGACGCGGATGCCGGGCAGATGGACCTCCAGCCCACCAGAACGTTCAAGGACGGGGAGCTGTTGCCCGGCGGAATGTGGGTGGTCCGGCTGACCGATCAAAAATCTCCCGGGGAGTCGGCGCTGTTCATTCCGCAGGGCAAGGGCATCCTCATCGTCGGCGATGCGTTGATCGGAAAACCCGCGGGGTCGCTGAGTCTGTTGGCTGCGGAGAAGTACGCCGACATCCGCAAGGCGCGGGAAGGGCTCCGCCGGTTGCTGAAGTACGCCTTCGACGCGTTGTTGGTCGGCGACGGGACCTCGATCCTCACCGGAGCCAAGCCGGTGGTCGAGCTGGCCTTGAAGGATTCGCCGCCGTGATGCTCAAGAACGGCTTGTCGGAGGAGCTCAATCGGCAGGGAAACGAACACTTCTCGCTCGGGCATTACACCGAGGCCTATACCTGCTACGCCAAAGCTCTTGAATGCGATCGGATGACCGGCGACCAACGCGCGTTGGCGGCTACGCTCGGCAATCTCGGCAACATCTGTGCCGTCAGCGGCCGTCGGGACGCGGCACAGGACTATTATCAGGAGGTATTGGAACTGCAGAAGGTGTTCGGCGACGAGAAGGGGATCGGGACGACGCTGGCCAACCTGGGCAACCTCCGCGCGGACGCGGGAGAATGGGAGCGGGCCCGGGCCTATTACCTGGAAGCGCTGGATTTGATGACCAAGACGCACGACGAGGCGGCCAAAGCGGTGCTGTATTCCGATCTCGGCTTGATCGCGAGAGAGACCGGCCAATTCGATGAGGCGATCCGGTGCTATGAACGTTCGCTCGCGCTGATGCGCCGATTGGGGAATCAAGGCGGGGCGGCCGATGCCTGGCGGATGATGGGGCGGACCTTTTTGATGCAGCGCCGTCATGACGATGCGATTGCCTGCTGCCAAACCAGCCAATCCATCGCGGAGCGGGCGCATGACGAGCTCCGCGCGGGCGGGGCGCGCTACGTAATGGCCCAATGCTATGAAGAACTCGGCCGCCTCGACGAGGCGGTCGCATTGTTGGAACGCGTGGTGGAAATGGATCGGAAGTATCAGCTGCCGAAATTGGACGAGAATACCAGACGGCTTCGGGATCTCCGTGAGCGGGCGGAAAGACGGACGGCGGGAGAACCACATGAGTGAATCGACATCGCCTGGTTGGGCTGAAGCCCGGACCAAATTGAACGAGACGTTTCCCCAGTTCTACGAACTTGAACCGGGAGGGGCGTTGGCGCTGGATTTGGGAGACGACGGCTGGTTGTTGGAACTCAAGCCGGAAGGCAAGGTGCTTTGCCAGTACGGTGTGGCGATGGACGACGTGATGAGTCTCATGTCCGACGGGACGCCGGAGGATCTGGGGACGGACGAGATTGCCAAACAGGCCAAGTACTTCATTCAACCGGCCGTGTCGAAATTCAGAAGCCTCCTTCTGCAGTCAGGATTCTCCGAGCAATCCGAGATGAATGATGAATATGTGGCGGTGACGTTCGAACGGCCGATAGACTTTCATAATCTTTCCAAGGTTGAGGAGTTGATCCGCTGGTGCCGACGGCAAATCGGCGGAGCGACATGACGCGGGCGCCGGCGACCTTTTCCGAATTCCGCGACCTTCTTGCCGGTTATCGCCTTCCGCGAATCATCCTCACCGCGCTCGAATTGAAACTCTTCACGGTCATGGGCTCTTCGACGTGGACCCTGTCCCGATTGGCCCGCTCGCTCAAGGCCAGCGAACGGGGCGTGACGATACTGTGCCGGAACCTGGCCATGGCCGGGCTGCTCGTCAAAAGGGGAGCGCGGTATCGAAACGGCCGACTGGGCTCGACGCTGTTGAACGGCGACCATCCCGCGTATCGTGGCAGGTATCTCGATCTGCTCGCCGGCCAGTGGAACGATTGGGCCGGCTTGACCGAGTCGGTGCGGACCGGGAAGCCGGTCGGCCATGACAAACCCGATCAGCCGGACTATCGCTCAAGATTCACCTGGGCGATGCATCAGCGCACGATGGATCTCGCTCCCCGCCTCGCCGGCGGGATTTCGCTCCGCGGGGCAAAATCCCTCTTGGATCTCGGCGGAGGGCCGGGGACATACGCGCTGGCCTTCCTGGCCAGAAACCGGGGGTTGCGGGCGACGGTTTGCGATCGCCCGGCCGCGCTCGAAGTGGCGAAGGCCATCGCTCGGGGCCACAAGGCCGGTCCAAGACTGTCATATCTCCCGTTGGATCTGTTGGTCGATCCGATTCCCGGATCCTACGACGTCGTGTGGTATTCGAACGTCGTGCACATCTATTCTCCAGAGCAGAATCAGGCGATCTTTCGGCGGGTCAGGGCGGCGTTGAATCCGGGAGGGCGCTTCATCATCCAGGATGCCTTTCTGCACGATCGGCAAGGGCTTCGCCCCGAGGATGCCAGCCTGTTTGCCGTGTCCATGCTCTTGTTTACCGAAACCGGCGACACCTACCGCGCGGCTGAGGTCAAGAACTGGTTGAAAGCGGCCGGATTTGAATCCGTCAGGCTGTTGGGGATGAAGAAGGGGCAGGAGGATTGGGAGGGAGGGGTCTTGGAGGCCCGTCTTCCCAGAGCGACCGCACAAACGCGTGCCAGCCGGCGACGATCAACGAGAGGTTGAAGCTTCCGCTCAGCCAGTTCAACGATGTGAACCAAGTCCGGGAATCTCCGGCCGCTCCGGTCAAAGTGGCGAGGTCCAGGGCAAGTCCGACCGTTCCATAGATCACGCACGCCATCCCGGGCCACGTCCAGTTGGTCCAAACCAAACCGATCAACGTCAGCGGGATCACGATCAGGAACACATCCCAGGGCAAGAAGCCTCGATCAAGCAGGTCCGAACCGGTCGTCACACCACGGGTCTCAATTCCGATCAGCAGTAAGCCGGCCAAGATGGCTGTCAGCGCCGCACGCATGGGGCGGATCATACGCATGCCCTGTTTGGAGTGGCAACAGGCGCTTGTTCTCGCTCATGCCGGCTGCTAGGGTGAAACGAGGATGAGCGATCCTACCAAGCAGCCCACCAAGCAACCTCCTCGCGGCGGATCGGCCGACTGCACGCTGGTGTATGACGGCCATTGCCGGCTCTGTGTTTCCGCCAAGACTCAACTTGAACGATTAGGAGCCGAACGGCCGGGAGGAGCCCTGCGGATGGTTCCCTACGACGACGAGGAGGCAAAACGATTGCTACGAGAGGCCTATCGGCCTGGCCGTCCGGACGTCGCCTTTCTCATTGATTCGGAAGGCAAAATTACCAAAGGACTCGATGCGTTCCTGCCGCTTCTTCCCACTATGAAGGGCGGGACTCTTCTAGCCGGATTGTTCCGGCTGCCGTTGGTCAAACCGTTTGCCAGACTGCTGTACCGCGTTGTCGCCAAACACCGATACAGACTCTTCGGCGAAGTCCGCCCACCGCACGGACAGTCCTCTCACCTCTAGCAGCTGACCGCCCCCGGATCCGTCTCAACGACTCGTACAAATCCGTTCAAATCCATACCCCCTCTTTTCGGGGGTTGTTTGCCTATACCGGGGAATTTACCCTTGGGGCCTCTTGCTGGGACACTGCCAGGCAAGGAGGACGAAGCTCATGCTCTTCACATGGTTGTCTCTCGCAGTACGGTCGCTCTTGGAATCACGGCACGAATTCAATGTTCCGGCACCGGTTCCCTGTCGGCGGACGGGATTTCGGGTTGCGAGAATTCGCGGCGTGGGGTCGATGACGCTGGTGGCGCTATCTTTGCTGCTGGTGGGGCTGCCGTTCCGGGTTGAGGCCGGAGAGCGCGCCCTGCCGGAGTCGTCGAAAATCAGGAAGACGGTCGCGGCGGGATTCGGAGTGCAAACCGCTCAATCGTCGGTCATCACCGTCAAGACGTACGATGCCGAGTCCGGCGAAATTCTTTCCGATGAATCCTATGAGCTCGACATCAAGGAAGATCGATCGGCAGCCACTCCGCAGCCGCGGGAACGCATCGTCGCCGGAGGGGTCGGGATCGGAGCCGACGGACTGTCAGAGTTCATGCTCCGTGTCTATGACGCAGCGGACGGGAAATTCCTCTGGGAAGGCCGTCTGAACTTGAACGTGGGTAGTTCGGCGGGAGAGGCCGTTCCGGTCGCGGTCGCGGTTCGGCCCCATGCGACCGTCACTCAGGTGGCTGAAAAAATCGACCCTGCGGGTCAGCCGTTGTTCCTGCTCCGGGTCCTCGATCGGGACACCGGCCGGCTGATGTGGTTCGACCAATTCTCGACCGATGGTGCTCGCGCTCGCGCGGAACGCATCGGTGTGTTCGGCCCGAACCCGGGACCAATCGATATCCAAGACGTCGATTTCCGTATCCGGATGTTCGACGAAAACGGGCGGCGATTACTCTGGGAAGATCGGATCGCCGAGACGGAGGAAGGAAACCCGTCGTCCGAGCTGGCCGAAGACCAGGCCGGGGTGATTCCGCAATGGTTCGTCGGGCCGACGGAGCCAACAAACCGGGAAGAGATCTGAATCTACCCTTTGGCGAGTTCCCCTTTGAACTGGTCGGCCCAGCGGGATTGAAACTGTTCGTAAGAGAGGGACAGTTGCGATTGCATGGCCGCACTGAGCGTCTGTCTGGCCTTGAGATGGGCAAGCAGCTGATTGACTCCGTGCAGACCGTAACGGTCGATCATGTAGTGGACCGCTGAGTTTGCTTCCAGGTACGCGACCGACGCCGTTTCCGGCGTCAGATCGCCCCACCCTCTTTCCAGCGCGGTCAGCGGAATCAAAGCGACCTCCTGGTGTTTGACCGGTTGAATCTCCGACCAGTGCTCGCCGGCCAGCTGCATGGCGAGTCCTTCGTTCAGCCATGTGGGAATGGCGCTGCCGCTGTGCCCCTGCATGTCGTGCAGCACCGCGTGGGCGAACTCGTGCCGGAGGACCCTGGTGAGCCAGGCGCGATCCGTCAACGCTCCTTGCGAGGGAACCTGAATTCGGCCCAGGACCGGATCGAACAGTCCGTCCGCCCATACCGGGCTGCCGCTCGCGCTTTGGAATGCCGCCTTGGTCTGCAGCACGACGACGATCGGCTTCGACGGAAAATGCCCGAGCCGTTGACCGATCTCCCGGTAGGCCTCCTCGAGAATGTCCTGCACGGTTGTCCAGGTGGTGTGGTCCGCTTCCCCGTCGAACTTGACGATGAAGTGCGCGCTTGCGCGGCTGGTCAATTGCTCCTCAGCCTGATCCGTCTTGCGCATCTTGGCGGCCACGGTCCTCAGATAGGACTGCACCGCCGGATCTTTCGCGGCGCGTTCCGTCGCCTGGTCGAGATGCCGCGCCGCTTCCTTCAGTCGGTCCCGTTCCTGAAGCAGTTCCGCCATGGCCAAATGGGGGAAGGGTTCGTCCGGGGCCAAGGCGATCAGCTTGTCGAGGAACTCCACGGTCATGGCCGGGTCCCGCAGCTCCCAATAGGCGTGGGCCAGATTCAATTGAATCACCGGGTTCTTCGGATCAAGCGACGCGGCTCGCTTGAACGTCTGAACGGACTCCTTGGTCCCGCCGGTCTTTTCCTGTTCGATCCCGACGTTGTTCCACAGGACGGCGACGTACGGCCGGACGGCGGGGTCATTGGTGGTTGAGGCGGAAAGACTGTCGAGCTTCGACGTGGCCGCGGCGAGGTCTCCCTTCTCCAGGTCGTCGCGGACGGCGGCCAAGAGGTCCTGGTGTTTGGTGCGGGGAACCACGCTGTGATCGATGAGCCTTGTCTGCTTCGGGGGTGGGTCCGCCACCTCCATGGGACGCATGGTCTCCGGCGGGACCTGTATCTCCGCCTGCTGCGCATCCTGAGCTTGACCGGGCGGTCGCTGCAGGTACGTGGGCTTGATCCATGCTCCGTACAGGATGATCAAGACCACGACGAGCGCGACCTTGTAGAGGAGGTGCGAGATGTTTCGGCGATACATGAGTTGACGGTTCTCTCGATGTGCTCCGAGTCTAACACTCAAGAATATTGCGGCAAAGAATTGTCGGTAAATCTTCCTCAGGCCGCCGTCGTTGAGCCCACTCCGGGCCTATGATACGATCCTCGCCGACATGTGGCGCTCTGCCGAGGCCGAACCTTCCGAATCCTTCCAGCGATGGCTGGATCGTCTGGCGCGTCCGATCGAGTTCGCTACCCGCGACGCCGGTGCGCGCCTCTCCATGATCAAGAATCTCGACAGTTTCGTGACCGAACAAGTCATGCAGACCTTGTCCAGGCAGTCGTATCCTCGGGCGGTCGAGGGTTCTCTTTTGAAGTTGCGGGAGTTGTTCGGTACCGAACAAGGAAAGCTTTCACCCGCCGACCAGCGACGGCGGCTCAGTGAGGCCGCCTCGATCGTGCAGGCTCTGCGCGCCATGAACCACCGGCCTCCGGCCGCCGAGGCACC
>DAOLIU010000112.1:0-11127 GCA_035328385.1 Nitrospira sp.
CACCTTGACGCCGGCTTCGTACCCTTTGGACACAAACGGCGAGAAGACTTCACCGGCGTTGGCGGCGGTCTCCGGCGCCGTTTGTCCCTGCTGCAGCCCTTCGATGTAGTTGGCATAGAACGAGACCTGTTGCCAGGGTTTGACGACCAGCCCGACCATCGGAGTGGCGGCACTTTTGTCATACTGGCCAGTGACGGCGCTCGTAGCAATGTCAAAGTTGGTCTGCTTGATCTGTTGGAAGCGGACGCCGGCGGTCAGTTGCACGCGCTCATCGAAGATCGAGAGGGTATCACCCAGCACAGCACTTGAGAGGTCTGTGTCAACTTGTGGTCGCACATCGCCGTAACCCGGCATCGACGACGAGGGCGGCGTCGGCGCAAAGACAGGGTCGTAGAGATTCGACGTAGGAAGGGCACCACCAGAAGCAAAGGCACTGCGAAATTTTTCTGTAAGCTGAGTGTAAGCCGCGACCGCCTGGTGACGGATGAGGCCGGTGTCGAAGGCACTGCGAAGGCCGGCGTCGAATGTCACGGTCGGAAAGTCGAAAGTCGATGGACCAGCAGTGATGCCTGCGGCCAGCGTGCCTTGTGAATCGATGATCTGGCGAGTCGATATGATTTGCTGCCGGCGATCCTGCTTGATGCCAAGGCCGGCAAACGCGGTGATCTGCCTGGTCACATCGACCTCGCCGCGCAGGGTCCCATACAGCGCTCGATTGTGATTAAGCTCGAATGGCTGGTTCTGATTGGTGCGGGTATCGGGCGGCTCTGGCAGGGCCGTCAGGCCGGGAGCCACACTAAACGCCCGTCGGGAACCAAGCACTTCCTGCTCCTGATACCCGAAATCGGCCGCGAGCCGGACGACATCGCCGCGGTAATCGAGGCCGATGGTCACTAAGGCCGATTCCCGCGATAAATGATCGATGGGCAGATCGCCGTTCCGATAGGCGGCATTGACGCGGACGCCAAACTGCTTGTGCGATCCGAACCGCCGCCCGAAATCCACATGCCCGCCGACCTGCGTATCGGACATGTATTGGGCGGTGAGCTGGGTCAACTCCTCGTCGCCGGCACGCTTCGGCACCAGGTTCACCATACCCCCTGTGATATTCCCAGACGTAGGGGCCCCATTGAGCAGGGCGTTGGGCCCCCTGAGCACTTCGACCCGCTCGATGGACTCCGTCATCATCGTCCCATTGAAGGTTGGTGCCATCAGTAACCCATTGAAGGACGTGGCGGCGTTATCTACGGCAAACCCACGGATAGAGAAATTCGTAAAGCCCGACGACGCTCCCTGGGTGATTTGGACGGACGGATCGTTTCTGAGGACATCGGTCAGAAACCGCGCCTGCTGGTCCTCAATGAGCTTCGACGTGTAGTTCATCTGCGTCAACGGCGTATCCATGATGTCCCGGTTGCCGAGAATGCCCACCCGGCCGCCGCGGGCGACCTGTCCGCCTGCATACTCCGGCGGCAGATTATCCAATTCGTGCGTCTCGCGCTGTCTGGTGTCTCTCACGACGACTTCGTCCACCTTCACCGGCTTCTTCTTTCGAGCGCTCGATGTCTCCCCCGTCGCGGCGGCAGCGGCGCCAACCCCAGCAGCGGCTCCTGCGGCGATGCCGGCCGCGGCCGCGCCTTCGCTGGTCTCGTCTTTCTCCAGCGTGATGGTCCGCTGATCGGTCTTGCGATAGATCAAGCCGGTTCCGGACAACAATTGCTTCAACGCTTCTTCCGGCGCGTACCGACCGGTGACTCCCGAGGCCGATCGCCCTTCGGTCATATCCGTGCTGTAGAGCAGGCGATAATTGGCTTGATCGGCGAATTGCGTCAGCGCCTTGCCGAGCGGCTGCGCGGGGATTTCGAAATCCACAGATTCCGTTTCCTGGAGCGTGGTCGCTGCATCAGGTTCGGCGCCTATGACCAGGTTCACCGAGGGAGTCCATAACAGGACAATTCCAATTGTCATGGCCATGCGAATACTGCGCGCAACATCCGGTTGTGTCACCATCAGGACAATCCCCCGTTGATGCAGGCCCCGACATGTGGGCCTCCACTTCCATAACGACGGAGATCGGGAATCTTGCAGCGGAATCAGAAAATTATTTTTTACGAGGGATAGGAGGCCGGGACGTCAGCGGACGAGGACAAGAAGCGGAGAAAGGTCGGTGATCTTCACGGGCAACGCTTGCTTCAGGAGATCGATGGTGGCATCGCCGTCGTTCACGGGAAAGACGCCCGTCACTCTGTGAGAACCCAGGGATGGATTCAACAAGACAATTCGGCTGGTCCGATAACGGTTCAGTTCATCGATTAATTGGCTGAGTGGGTGTCCATCGAATATGAGCTTCCCATGCCGCCAAGCGATCGCCTGTTCCGGATCGACTGTTTCTACGACGAGCATGCCCTCCGGTGAGAGGCCGGCGCGCTGACCAAGCTGCACAGTGATCGCCGTGGCGGCCGGCTGGCCGTTCGGTTGCACGCGCACGGCATGTTCCAAGACCGTGACCGTCGTTCGTCCGTCGATCGTTTTGACGACAAAGTCGGTCCCCAAAGCCGTGGCGGTCAGGTCCGGCGTGAACACGTCGAATGGCCTGCGCGCATCAGGCGCCACAACGACATCGACCTCACCGCGAAGTAGACGAACCTTCCGCTTGGAAGACGACAATTCGACGTTGATCGCTGTGTCCGTATTAAGAAACAGCGTGCTGCCGTCCTCCAATGTCACGAGCCTTTGTTCAGCGACGGCCGTCCGATGATCAGCCATGAAACTTTTCATCCGGTTGAGCGCCTGAAGATTCCAGAGCGCCACCAGCACGATGGATGCCGCCACCGCCCAGGCGATCCCCCGGCTGGCCGGAACGTGGCGGATGCTTCGCGCTCCTTTTCTCTCTTGCAGGCTTACGGGTTGGGCGATACCGCCGACTTTATCCCAGGTTTGCTCAAATCTTCTGAACGTCGCATCATGCTCGAGGCTCTGCGCACGCCACGCCGCGCACTGCCGGCGGTCTTCGTCGGTAGCGGCACCGGAGGTCATCCGCACTATCCAGGCGATGGCCTCGCGGCGCACCGCCGCCTTGTCGCTGGATCCAAACGTTCCCATCTGTATGATCGTCGCGCTCATTTCTAGGGAAACGTCCTCTCTTTTACAAGTCTCTTTCCCAGGTCCAGTCCCTTGCCTACTCGTCGTCGTGCAATGCGCTTTCGCACTGGTCCAGCGCCCGTGCGATGTACTTTGCCACCATGCTTTCAGATACTCCCAGTTGCGCGGCGACTGCGGCATGGGATAATCCTTCGACTCGGCTCAGCCACAGTGCTTGTCGACACTTGGCCGGCAAGCCTTCCAGAGCCGCTTCAATCCTCGATAGATCTTGTTTCGCTTCAATGGCCCGATCCGGAGGCGGCTCGCAGCTGGCGACATCGATATTGTCGCAATCTCCCGGGACAATGGTTGCACGGCGGAGTTTGCGGCGCTCCAGGTCAATCCAAAGGTTGTGGGCGACTCTATAGATGAATGCTTTTGGAGACAGGGCCTGAAACCCAGTCCCTACGGACGAGACGCGGAGGTAGACATCCTGTGCGAGGTCTTCTGCGGTAGAACGACAGCCTGACTTGGTGGTCAGGAAGCGAACCAAATCATCGTAGCAGTCCTGGAAGACTTGGACGAGATGGCCAATTCGATCAGCCCGGCGGCTTGAGTGATCATTCACACGCGCATCCGCCTGTCATTAATTCAATTCATAACGAATGGGCACTTCAACCGTCACTTCCTCATCGTGTATGGGGTACCTCAACTCCAACGGCGAGACTTGGCGAAGCAGGTCCATCGCATCTTCATCCAAAATCTTATGTCCAGAACTGCGAACCACGTCCAGCCCGTGAACTCGACCTGAGACGTTCACGGCCGCTTGGACGACGACGTTTCCCTGCCAGCCACGAGAACGAGCCGCCGGCGGATACCGCTTCATCTTCTCCAACTGTCGTTTGAGCATGTCGGCCAGCCACCCGTAGTGCGGCTCGACCTGACGATAATTGACGCGTTGCACCCGGACCGAAGGGCGCTCGACGACGCGCTGCGGCATGACGAGCCCGGTTTGCCGAACCTCGCCGGTTTCGGCGTCCTGCCGTGCCACGCGATTCGAATCGGCTACCGAAGATTTTGGGCTGCTCCGCATCGGAGGCGGCGTGGGAAATCGCGCCGCTTGCGCGACAAGCTGCGCGGTTCCCAGTGACTCGTCGGCCAGGACCGCAAAGGCTTCCTGTTCTGCCGAGGGGATCTCAGGACTGGAAGCCAGGGAGGTCGACGGCTGGTCCAACTCCTGGCTCTCCGACGGCTCACTCGCCTCGTCACCGTCGTCGCTCTTCGGCGCGTCGTTGAGCTCCACAGGGCCAGCCAGTTCATCGGCGCTCACGATGTCCACCTGTATCGGCAGAGCATCAGGTTGTCCGCCGACCAGATATCCCGCCGCCCACATCAAACCGAGTCCTCCCGTCGTCACGTGAAGCCACAGAGAAAGGCCGGCGGCCGAGAGGACTCGTTTCCAGTTACGCTGTTCAGAGCGGAACGCCAACGATATCTCGTCGTTATCACGTGACATTGAAGGATCGCTATCACGGGTTGAGGATGTTACATCGCACTCTCATCGTTGGGATCAATCGCTTTCACCCACGCGCGTGGGCCCGGAACGCACCCGGCCTATTGCCGCCGCAATTGGCGAATCTTCCCGGTTTCCGTCGTGTCGTAGCCGCCCAGCGCCTCGATCTCCGTCCGGAATTGGCGGCTCACAATCGCATCGAACAGGTTGCCGATGCTTGGAATCACCGAGAGATAGGATTTGGGCACGACCAAGTCGTATCGGGATTGCTGTAAGGGAATGAAACTCAACGCAAACAGGTTGGCGGCGGACCGGACGCCGATCCCCACGTCGGCTTGCCCCTCCGCGATGCGGCGGGCGACCTGAAAATGCGAATCCGCCATGAGATTGTATCCGCGAACGTCTTCCTTCAGGAGACCTTCCTGATCGAGCCTTTGGTCCAATAATTGCCGGGCTCCGGCTCCTTTTTCCCGGTTGATGAGCGTGACGTCCGGACGGCCGAGATCCTCGATGCTGCGGATCGTTTTCGGATTCCCGCGCCCGACGATCAATCCTTCCTCCCAGGCGGCGAACGTCACGATCAAGTAATCGTCTCCCTTCAAATGGCTTCGCAGGTAGGGCAGGTTGCTTTCACCCGTCTTTTCGTCCTTGATATGAAGCCCCGCCATATGCACTTCCCGTCGCTTCAAGGCCTCGACTGCCGCGCCGCTTCCCATCATCCATCCGGTCACGGTTGCGGTTTCCTTATAGCGGCGCAGATATTCACCCGCCAGGAACACGGCCGGATCGCATCCGGCAATGGAGATTTCCTGCTCGATGACGCGGCGGTCCCTCAGCAGTTGAACGCGGACACGATTGGACGGCCTGGATCGAGGCCTCGTATCTCCCTCTCCACCCACGAGCAATCCATCGGCTGGAACGGTGTACGCGAGTAATTCACCCAGTGCACGAACCGGCCGCACGACGTAGCGGTTTCCGACACGGGCGACCTTGACCCTGGTTGAAATCATCGTCGTGTCGGCCTGTTCCGTCTCATCGATGAATTCTCCATGGATGATCTCGCCGGTCGCGCGCAGGCTGAAGAGATCTTCAACCCGACACCCCAACACGCCGGCCAACCGCAAGGCCACCGCGGTCGTCGGCAGGTAGTGATTCCCCTCTATCGCACAGACGGCCTGGCGGGTAATCTTCGCCGACTCCGCCAGTTCCCCTTGCGACATCCCTTTCGCCGCGCGCAGGGTTTTCAGATTGTTGTCGATATTGCTGATCGGTTCGGCCCGGTGTCGCTCTCCCATGGATGGTCGAAATACATGTATAGATTACATTGTGTCAAGTATGCATATTTTCTGTCCTTGTGCCTTGAGCATGGAGACAGGCCCAATTCCGAGATTTCTCGAAGAGCCGATGAGTCCAAGTCGAGGCTCTCTGAAAATTTGATCATTTGTTAACAGCGCCGCAGCACGGCCATGTGCGGCACGCGGTAGACAGGAAGGTATCAGAACAGGTGGAGCGGGAAGCCGACGGCGTTTCGCACGTCGTCCGAAAAGACGGCGCGCGAAACCGCGCGGAACCTCTCAGCAGCGTCGTGGCGGGTCAGAGACGCGGAGAGTAGTCCTTTTGTTCCTCTCCGCGCTTCAGCGATCCATTCGAGCATCAGTTGCCCGAGGCCGAGACGGCCACATCGCCCGACGGCATGTGCCGGCGGCGTTTGAGCCACGACCAAGATCCGATGCTGAATACGCCAGTGCCATACAGAAGCACCGCGGCCGGAATCGCGACCGGTGCCACCGTGCCCTCCACCTTGCCTTGTAGGAAGAACGTGCCCAGGGCTTCCTTCACGCCGCGGTCATGCCGGCCGGTCTTCGTCGTCATCTCGCCCTTACTGTCGACGAGATTGTTCCAGGACAGGAAGAATTCATGGGTCTCGGGGTTGAACAGACCCGTGGCTTGGCCGCCGATGTTCCAGAGACGCAGCTCGCCGCCGCGCTGCCAACCCAGGAACAATGAGGAGAGATCGACGGAGATCTTCATCCCGTCGATCGTCGCGGTCGGCGCCGGCGCGCCGAGCAGATTGCTGGTGAAGAGGCTGTACTGCTTGCCGTGCGAGCGCACGGGATCGGTGATGTCGCCCCAAGCCTGATAGCCGCCCAACTTGATCGTGCCCTCCTGATCCAGGAGCCGGTCCGCCACCCGGCCCTGTTTACCGCCCCAATTGGCGGCGCCCATCGAAAAATCCAACTGCGTCACCAGCGTTGCCCAGGCCGGCGAGCCGGCTCCGAGCACCCCCAATATCCCAAGTGTCACTATCCCCGTCTGTACCGCACGTTTCCCGATCATAGTGGCCCCATCCTTTCTGTCTGACCAGGCGCAGGCCGGTCAACGGTTAAAAAAGAGATGGGCCGATGGTAGAGCTTCGAGTATTTCCACAGTGTTACATACTAGTTAAGGTATGAATGACAGAAGATTACTATTCAGTCACGCACCGGCAGCGACATGCCCGGGTGGGATTCCGCGATCAGGAGATTCACACAGCGTTCATCCCCCATGATCGCCGTGTCGTAACGGGACAAGTCAGCCGTCATGACGAACGGCATGCTGCAGACCTGCAGTACGCTCGACAAGCAACGAGCGATCGCTTGGCCGCATCTCAGGCGCAACGATCGAGCAGACGTGCACGGCATTGACGAAGGCACGATGGAAGTACCCGTGTGGAGTGGATCTTGAGAAGGCTGCGCAAGCTTGACGGTCGCGCAGAATGTATTCGGTTACCGCTGAATGATTAGGGGTCCGTTGCGCGGCGGAGTGTTTGGTCGATTGCAATCAGGTTCCTGCGCGGGATAATCCCGCGCAGGAAGCACCGGCACATGAAGGTAGGTCAGGGCCGGCAGAAGGTCTCTCCGCCCGGCCTTTGAGAGTGCGGCCCCTGGTCGTCATTTTTGAAGACGAACATGTCCGCGTCGGTCGCCCAGAAACCCGGCAATGGATTGTTATTGATCGCCTTGTCCAAGTAGTTCTCCAGAAGCGCCTGAGTCCCGGCAGGCACCGAGCCGCCGCCGGTGACTGGCACGCTGTCGACTCCGTTGGTCCGGACGATCACGTTCCAATTCGCCCAGTACGGATACTGTCCGCAACGCAGGTCCTTCAGCCGGGCGCTGGTGGCGGGCAGAGCCGGGTCAAATACTTGATACCCGTTGATCTTCACGAAATGGGCGCCTGTCGTCAGCGATCCGGCACTGTCGCTGTCGATATAACCGATCGACATCCGGTGATTCGGATTCACCCCGCCCGTGTTATTCATACAATTCAGAATATCTCCGGACGAAGCATTGTTGAGGTTTCCAGGACTTCCGAGCGCCGGTGCGCCAGCTGGCGGCACTCGTGTCCCATTGACGCTTCTCGGCCCCTTCTTCATGATGGTCTGATCGAGCGTGGCCAGAGTGCCGGATCCAACCGTGCGCTGGCAGACCGTGATGGCAGTCTGGCCGGCCGTATCGGTCTGGAACCCAAGCCTGGTCCAATTGGTGACCGTACCGGAGAGGATCTGTTGAAGCTGCGAGATGCTGAGATTGTCGAGCTGTACGTTCGGTCCCGCGGACTTCAGAACTCCCGCTCCCACGGCGATCCCGAACGGCACGGTGTTGATGGGAAGAGTGGTGAGATCCACCCCCGGATTCAGGACAGGCGGGGTCACGCTGGAACCAAAAGCGGACTGTATGAAGGACGAGCCTTGGACGTCGCTGGCTCCATAGTGGATCGGCAGGTTCGTCAGGAGCGGCTGTCCGCTGGGACATGCCATCAGCGTCACGTTCGGATGGCCTCCGAATGCACGGGGGTTGGCCAGGCCGCCAAAGGTGCTGGGAACACAGCCGGCCACCTGCGTATTGATATACCCCTCCGTATTCAAGAGCACACTGGTGTTGTTCAAACTGGAGAACCCGGCCAGTGAGTTCGTCCCGTGATAGCGGAACACCGTCGTCCCCGGCGCGCCGGTGACCGTGCACCGCCACTCCGACCGAGTCGAGGGAAGGGAAGGATCGGTTCCCGCCGCCGTTCCCGTAAAATAATAGGTTGCGGGCGAACCAGGGGCGCAGACAGCCCCCGTCACTTGTCCGGCGAAGTTTCTGCCTGCCGACGAGCCCTTTCCGTTCAGATCCAGAGCCTGGGCGGTCTGGCCAACCGCCAGCATTCCCAGCGCTCCGATACAGCTCAGCACGTAGCTAGTGGTAAATTTCATGAGTTCACTCCTTGTTGATGATCACGTGACTAACAATGTTCTTGTCTGGTTGCTCTATGCACGGGTCCGGCGGGCAAGGCCGGCCAAACCGATCAGGCCCGAGCCGAACAGAATGACCGCCGCGGGAACCGGTACCGGCGCAACCTCTCCTCCCGTAAAGGTGAACTGTCCCGCTCCCGTACCGGCAATCAGCGTCAACAGGGCCTGTCCCAACCCGGTTTGCGCCGTCTGGTCACCAATCGGGAGGAAATCTCTTCCCAACAGATGCAAAACCGAATCGATGTTGCTCGACATTCGGAGTGGAAATGACGCGTTCAACTTGTCCGACGTTCCGAAGAAGCTGGTGAAGGACCGGGTGTCCGACGCGGCAAGCACATTGTCTGTCCCCGGAATCGTGCTCAACTGACCCTGCCAGTTTCTGAAAGTATTCCAGTATTGCCCCTGATCAAGCTGTCCGTTTCTGCCCGCCGTCCATCCTGACAGAAGGGTGGTGTTCGTGTGGGGAATCGCCGATCCTTGATAGGTCACGGTAGGGTCCATGGCGAAGCTGGCAGCGTTGAAGCCTATGAGGCTGTACTTGATCGGCGCAGCACCATCGAGTTGACTCATGATGCTCTGATCGATGGTCACGTTCGCCCCGCCCGATAACAAGGACGACACGGGACCGAGATTCTTGTAGTACTCCGTCGAGTTCCCGTACAGTACGAGTACGGCATCGCTTGCGCCGAATTCCAGCGCCTGCGCCGGCTTGGGCGTCAGGCTCAATCCAGCCAGGACCAATACTCCGGCGAGTACTATCGCTCTGCGAACCATAGGTTTTACTCTCATCTGACCCCCCCCTTTTCGCTTCTCTTTATTCTGCTCTGTCATTTCTCCGTTTTCTTCTTGTCACTACCGTCCCTCTTCTTCTTGGCGCCGAATATCCGTCGTCGTGCGTCGAATCCGATCACCTCCTTTCCTGTGTCTTGTGAGTGCAGACGCCGTTCCGTCTCGCTTCGCGCACCGGAGCGGATAGACATCTCCGTGCTTAGGTCGCGCAGGTTGTACAAGAGCGAGATTACGGAAACTTCAGGTCGGCTTCTCTAGGCGGTAAATTGTTCGTGACGGCTTTATTAAGAATATGTCACAAGAAATAGCCGCGCTCATGCAGGCGGGAAGAACTTGACGACGATGGTGTGGTCCATGCCTTCGGGCGGCGGGCGGACCTGCGTGACCTTGGCGAGGGCATCCATGGCCGATTGATCGAAGAGCAAACTGCCGGACGAGGTCAACAAGCGATACTGCAGGACGTGCCCCTCCGGATCGAGCACCAGTTCGCACAACACGGCATACGCCAAGTCCTCGGGTAGTTCGGACGGCTGCCGATATTGCGCCTGAATCATCGCCGTGATGATGTCGGTGTAGCCGGCGAACTTCCCGCGGCTCTTGCCGATGGCGAACGGATTCGCGTCTACCGGGGGCGCGGCCGTGGGCGCCTCGACAGCTTTGGGGGGCGGCGGGGCCTCGGCCTGGGGCGGCGGAGGCGGCGGCGCTTCCTGTGGTGTGGGCTCGGGCTTGGGCGGCTCGGGTTCCGGCTCCGGCTCGGGTTCTTTTTCAGGCGGAGGCGGCGGGTCTTCCTTCTTGAACGCGTTGAGCTTGTACACCTTGATGAGATGCTGTCCCCAATCGGTCTGGGCCACCCAGTACAACCCGCCGCCGATGGCCAGGTGAACGAGGCCCACGAGCGCCAACGTCGTTCCGATCTTGCTCTTCTTCTGTTCGAAGCCCCGATAGCCCATGACTCGTTACTCGTGAAGCGTTAGACATATGACGGGAGTGAAACGGAGGGATTAGAACCCCGGACCAACACTTCCCGTTCTGACGATTCGCTTCACATCCCCTAACGCTTCACGCTTCACTCTCTCATGGCTCATTGAGCGGCTTGGTGGCGATGGCGAGATCCTCCACCGGGATGCGTTGCAACACGTCCAGCACCGCGACGACGTGCTTGTATTCCACGCCGGCATCCCCGCGCAGCACCAGCGGCAGCTTGCCGCCCTTGGCCGCTTTCAAATCGCGAATCAATTTCTCCAGATCGCCCAACTTGACCGGCTCCTCGTCCATGTAGATGTCGCCGCCTCGCTTCACGGACAGGGTCGGCGTATTGCTCTCCATCTCGGTTTCATGGGGGGTGGATTCGGGGAGCTTGAGCTCGATCCCCTGCACCATCGCCGTCGTCGTGATGATGAAGATCACCAACAACACCCACGCCAGGTCCAGCAACGGCGTAATGTTGATGTCCGAGACCGCCCCGTGCGAT
>DAOLIU010000113.1:0-11114 GCA_035328385.1 Nitrospira sp.
GGCCCACCGCGCCGGTCTCGCCATGCCGGAAACGGAAGGGGCGCCCGTCTCCCCCGGATCGGATTGGCAGAGTGTGCGGGCACAATTCCCGCTTGCTCCCGGACTCATCCATTTGGCGGGATTTTTCCTCGCCTCCCATCCGCTCCCGGTGAGGCAGGCCATCGAACGCCATCGTCAAGGGCTCGACGCGGATCCGATCGGGTATTGGTTCGAGCACGAGGCCAAGCAGGACGCCGCGGTGCTTCAGGCGGCGGCCGGCTACTTGGGCGTGGACCCGACGGAAATCGCGCTGACCGACAGCACGACGATGGGACTCGGTCTGCTTTACGGCGGGCTCATGCTCCGCGAAGGACAGGAGATCTTGACGACCACGCACGACCACTATTCTACGGAGACCTCTTTGAGTCTGCGGGCGGCTCGCACCGGCGCGAGCGTACGCCGAATCCCGCTCTATCAGGACTTGCGGACCGTCTCCCGAGACAACCTGGTCGAAGCCCTTGTCCGGAATGTCCGACCCAGTACCAGAATCGTGGCGGTGACGTGGGTGCATTCCAGCACGGGGCTCAAGTTGCCGATTGGAGAGATGGCCCGGGCGTTAAGGGCATTGAATGCTTCGCGCGCAGAAGAAGATCGGATCATCTTCTGTGTCGACGGCGTGCATGCGCTGGGCGTTGAAGATAGTCGGCTCGGCGAGGCGGGATGCGATTTTTTCATCGCGGGAACGCACAAGTGGATGTTCGGTCCGCGCGGCACGGGGCTCGTATGGGGGCGGCAGGACGCCTGGCCCATCGCCCAGGCCATCATTCCCACGTTCAACACGGAAGCGTATGACATGTGGATGAATGTGATCCCGCAGAAAGCATTGCCGCAATCCATCTACATGACGCCGGGAGGCTTTCATTCGTTTGAACACCGCTGGGCGCTGGACGAGGCCTTCAAGTTTCATCAGGCGCTTGGCAGGGCACGCGTGACGCAGCGGATCTACGAGTTGAACCAGCAACTGAAGCAAGGGCTTGCGACGATGTCGCACGTCACGCTCCACACGCCCTTGTCGCAGGATCTGTCGGCCGGGATCGTATGTTTTGAGGTGGCAGGCCTGCCGCCTCAGCAGGCGGTGAAGAGGCTGCGCGCAAAGGGGATTATTGGCAGTGTGACGCCCTACGCCACGCAGTATGTGCGGCTGGCTCCGGGACTTCTCAATCATCCCGCCGAAATCGACACGGTACTCAGAGAGATCCGCCAGCTTCGCGGCTAGCGCTGACTAGCCGTTAAATGTCACCGGCTTATCCCATGCCGCCTGCTCCCCTCCTTTGGGGCATTGTGATCGGCTCGCGTTTCGGCGATAAGAAAGTCACACGAACGACGGAAGCGAGGCCTCCGATCATGTCCCAAATTCTGAACCTCAGCGAACATACCAACGACGACGAACTGCAGCGCTTGACGACTTTGCTGCTCTTTCATCTTGTCGAGCTATGCGGAGGACAGGTGCAGTTCAAGATGGAAGATGCATTGCGGGTCAGGAGCAGTTTGACCACCAAGATGGTGCAGATGCAGGTGGGTGACGAGGTCAGGCTGCGCATCATCGACCGCCTGCCGGAACTGCAGTAACAAAGTTTACTTCATCCTTTACACCAAAGTCTCGCGGTCTTGTCTCGCCGAACAGCCCTATCGTGGGCTTAATAACCCCTCGGTGGGTTCCGGTTCCTCCGGCAAGGTCGGCAGGGCGCAGCCTAGCCAATTGTAAGGAACGTATTTATGTGAAAAGATATGAAAGAATTTATGAGTTGAACACAAGCGATGGGAAGACTTTCGTCCCTTTGTTGATAGCGTCTGCACGAGAATGCTCCACATCTCCTCACACGTCATCATTCCCGATTCCGAAATCGAGATCCACGCGGTTCGGTCGCAGGGAGCGGGAGGGCAACACGTCAATAAGGTGTCGTCCGCAATTCACCTGCGTTTCAACATCGCCGCGTCGTCGCTGCCGCCGTTCTATAAGGAAGCGCTGCTCAAACTGAACGATCATCGCATTTCAGGCGACGGGGTCATCACGATCAAGGCGCAGGAACATCGCAGCCAGGAGCAGAATCGCGAGGAAGCATTGAATCGCCTGCGGGCACTCGTTCAAAGCGTGGCGGTTCCGCGCAAAAAGCGAAAACCCACCAAGCCCACCAAGACGTCAAAGCAACGGCGGCTGGAGAGTAAGAAGAAGACTGGACGGCTGAAAGCGTTGCGACGATCGCTTGAATGATTTCTATTTCGATCTCAGGCGAAGGCTTGAATAGATACGACTTGTGCGGGTGACGTCGATCTGGGCGCCTGACCGCCCGCAGCGGGGTCCCCACACCGGGCGGGGTGCGAGGACGGTCGGGCTGATCGACGGCAGGATCCGCTCTGCGACCGATTACTCCATGGAAACGAGTGAGCCGAGGATGTGATAGCCGCCGTCCACATAGATCACCTCTCCGGTAATCCCGCGACCCAGCGGACTGATGAGAAAGAGTGCGGTGTCGCCCACTTCCCCCTGTTCCGTGGCGCGGCGAAGCGGGGCAAACTCCTTGTGGTGGTCGACCATCTTGCTGATGCCGGAAACGCCGCGTGCGGCGAGGGTCTTGATAGGACCGGCGGAGATGGCATTGACCCGAATGTTCTGTGGCCCGAGGTCGTGGGCGAGATACCGTACCGTCGATTCCAGCGCGGCCTTGGCGACGCCCATCACGTTGTAATGCTGGACGACGCGTTCGGCGCCGAGATACGTGAGGGTGACGATCGCGCCCCCGTTGGTCATCAGCGGCAGAGCCGCTCTGGTCACAGCCACCAGGGAATAGGCGCTGACATCCAGAGCGGTGGCGAATCCTTGTCGCGTCGTGTTGACGAACCGGCCGGTCAGTTCCTCCCGTGGCGCGAAGGCGACGGAGTGGACAAGAAAATCGAGCGTCCCGACTTCCTTTTGGACCTGCTGCATGAGAGTGGAGATCTGCGCGTCGTCGCCCACGTCGCAGGGAAAGGCTTTGGCGCCGGGCATGGTGGCGACCAATTCCTCGACGTTCTCCTTGAGGCGCTCGTTTTGATAGTTGAACATCAGCCGGGCCCCCTGGGCCGCAGCAGACTGGGCGATCGCCCAGGCGATGCTGTGCTTATTGGCGACGCCGATTATGAGTCCTGTTTTTCCATTCAGCAACATCGTGGGCCACTCTCCTGGTTACTCGCCGGAACAGACGATCGCATCTCCGGAGACGCGTAGATGGGACGACGCGGGAGCCAAGTCCGCTTGGCCGGAACATAACATGATTGCGACAAGTTGTTCCAGGCTGGGGCCGGGACGAGACTCTAGCGGCCTGCGTTGGCGGTGGTGTGGAGTTGGGCCATGACCCGTTTTGCCTCCGGGATAAAATCGTCGCGATGCTGTGCTTCGGCGAGCGCAAGGGCTTCCGATGCAAGGACGACGGCTTCGTCATGACGGCCGCGCGCGCAGTAGCTTTTCGCAAGGCTCAAACGGGCATTGACCGCCTTCGGCTCGCTGGCGATCACCCGGCGAAGCAACTGCTCTCCCGTGTCGGGATTGCCGCCCAGCATAGCGGGCAGCCTCACGAGGAAGGTGCCTCTCGCGGAGAGGGCGTCGAGATGATCGGGCGCGAGTTCGAGGGTGCGGTCTAGTTCCTTCATCATGCGACGAAAACCCAGCACTGAACCCAGGCTCATTTCTCCGTCCAGGCGCATCAACTCTCCGAGGTTGCAAAAGAGAGCAAAATGGGCGTCGGGGGACCGGTCGTCGAAGGAAACCGCCTGCTCTCCCAGGCGCTGGCCCTTTTCGAAATGAGCGAGGCGCATTGCCCGTTCCTGGGCCACTCGGCCCAGATGGCATTCGTCCAGTGATTCAGTGATGATGGTATGCAATTCCGGTTGGGCTTGTACGGGGTCGGCCCACCAGGGGCCAAGCACAAGAAGAAGCAGGAGGTAGGGAACGATCATGAGACGCCCACTGAAAAAAGAGCTGGCGGAATATACAGGAAAGCAGCGGCGGTGCCAAGAGAAAGTGACCGGCTCAATGACGATCAAGACCCCGCTGCTTTGCTGAGCGCGCGGAAGGCCTCAAGCATCGCTCCATAGGGGTAGTGCGCGTTTCTTCCGCTGGGATTCGGCAGCACAAAGACGGAGGCATCGGCCAGCATGGTGGTCTGTTTTCCCAGGCCGACCGGCTGTCCGGAAGGAAGCTGAAAGATGTGCCGATAGGGAGTAATGCCGAGGATCGCGACGACGCTGGGCCGATTCCGGCGGATCAGCCGCAGCAGGCGGGCCGCGCCGAGTTGATAGTCTCGGGCCGTCAGCGAATCGATGCCGGCGGTCGCGCGTGCTACGACATTGGTCAAGCCGAGGTCCCATTCAAGCAGGCGAAAGTCCTGAGTCGGGCCCAGCGGTTCGTCGACCAGCCGCGCGTCGAAAATGAGCTTCCAGAACCTGTTCGAATAGCCTGCGAAGTGGTGACCGATAGCGGCAGACCTCAGGCCTGGATTAATCCCCACGAACAAAATGCGCAGCCCTGGTCGCACGTAATCCGACAGGATCAGCCTGGCTGGAGGCAAGGAGACACCTTGTCCTTAAAGAATGCTGAGGCGGTTTAGCAGACCTCCGCTATTCTGCCACAGGGCGGCCAGGGAAATACCCTGAAATTCGAGAGGGGCATATTCATATAACCGAATGAAATTTCAATGTTATGGAATCAGAGGCTACCCGGCACCAAGCTTGCTGATTCACCAAGAGCGTGCCCGATTGTGCGGCACATCATTCAACCAACCTTAGCGGAGGTGAGTACCTATGAAGCGCATGTTGATGGCAGTCATGGCCGTGGCGGTGGCGATCTCCTTCAGCGCTCCGTCTTTCGCGGGCGAAGAGAAGAAGGACAAGAAGGACGAGAAGAAGGGCGGCCACGTCCTCGTGTACGGCGAGGAGAAGAAGGATAAGAAGGACGAGAAGAAGGGTGGCCACATGGACACCTTCGGTGACAAGAAGGAAGAGAAGAAGGAAGACAAGAAGGGTCACTAATCGGTTTGGGGCGAAGCTAGCTGGTTCAAGGAGCCTTCCGCGGGATGCGGAAGGCTCCTTGGCGTTTTTAGCGGCACGTGCTGAGGAAGACGAGTTGGCATCCGACCATCGTTTTGGCGTCCCGAATCCTACCGTCTTGAATCATCGTCATGACCTCCGACAGGGGCAGCTCCACCACTTCCAACACTTCGTCTTGGTCCAACCGCTGCTGAGTCTTGATGAGACCGGTGGCTTTGTAGATGTGGATGACCTCGTCCGTGAAGCCCGGCGCGGTCAGGATGCTCGAAAGCAAGGTGAACTGCCCTGCACGGTAACCGATTTCCTCTTCCAACTCGCGTGCCGCACAGAGTTTCGGATCCTCGCCCTGATAGAGTTTGCCGGCGGGAATCTCGTAAATGAACCCCCCTGCGGCATGGCGGAATTGGCGGACGAGGACGACGGTCCCATCCTCTTTGATTGGCACCATGGCGGACGCGCCGGGATGCCGAACGATCTCCAAGTCCACGGTGGTATCGTTCGGCAGGCGCACCGTGTCGATGTTCAGCGTGATGACCCGTCCTTTATAGATTGACTTGACCATCGATCACCCCAACGGCTTGGGTCGCTTGTAAAACGGCACTTTCACGGTGCTGGCCGGCAACACCTTGCCGCGAATGTCCACCGCAATGCTGGTACCGAAAGTCGAATGGGAAGCAGCCACGTAGCCGAGCCCGATGCCCTTTTGGAGGAGGGGTGACAGGTTGCCGCTGGTGACCTCCCCGATAATTCGTGACGAGGCAGGGTCAAGGATGGGAAATCCGTGCCTGGGCACACCCTTTTCGGCGAGCTCGAACGCGATGAAACGCCGTTGCAAGCCGGCATCCTTTTGGGCAAGCAGCGCGTCCCGTCCAAGGAACGGTCCTTTCTCGAAACTGACCGTCCACTCGGCGCCGGCTTCGAGCGGGGAGGTCTGTTCGTTGATGTCGTTGCCGTACAGGAGGTAACCCATCTCCAACCGCAGCAAGTCCCTGGCTCCAAGGCCGGCCGGTTTTATTCCCCGGTCCTTACCCGCTTCCATCAGGCTGCGCCAGAGATCCGCCGCACGGTCGGACGGCATGTTCAGCTCGAACCCCAGTTCTCCCGTGTAGCCGGTTCTAGCGACGAAGCAGGGGATCCCTGCGACCAGGTCTTCGTGGGAGCCATGGAGCTTGAGCGCGCCGAGGTCTTTTGTGCACAAACCGGCGAGCACCGTGCGTGACGAGGGGCCCTGGAGGGCGATCTGCGCGACGGCGGACGAACGGTCCTCGACGGTGCACTGGTCCGTGGCGCGATGCTGCCGATTGATCCACTCGACGATCTTTTCCCGATTCGAGGCGTTGACGCAGAGCAGAAAATCGGTCTCACCGGTCCGGTACACAAAGACGTCGTCGAGGATGCCGCCGTCCTCCCGGCACATCATTGAGTAGTGAGCGCGCCCAACTGCGAGTTTCGTGACGTCGTTGGTGGCCAACCGCTGCAGGAACGGGCCGCTGCCGATCCCGGAGAAAAAGAGGCGTCCCATATGGCTGACGTCGAAGAGCCCGACCTTGGCCCGTACGGTCTGATACTCCTCGATCACGCTGCCGTACTGGATCGGCATGTCCCATCCGGCGAAGTCGACGAGCTTGGCGCCGGCTGCGCGATGCGTCTCATATAACGGGGTACGGTTCATGATGGCGAAAGCGGCGGTGGACGGCCGCCGTTCGAAGTTCTCTCCAGATATTGTCAGCTCAATCCCAGCAACTCGACCTCGAATATCAGCGTTGCGTGCGGAGGGATGACGCCGCCCGCGCCTCTGGCGCCGTAGCCAAGGTTGGAGGGGATGGTCAATCGCCGCTTGCCGCCGATCTTCATACCCTGTACCCCTTCGTCCCACCCCTTGATGACGCGTCCGCCTCCGAGTGGAAAGGAAAACGGCTGACCCCGGTCGACGGAACTGTCGAATTTGGTTCCGTTCTGCAGCCAGCCCGTGTAATGAACGGTTGCGGTTTGCCCCGCTTTCGCAGCGGCCCCGGTCCCGACGATTTGATCGAGATATTGCAGCCCTGAAGACGTGGTGACCTCGTTGCCGTCGGGGGTCGAATGTTCCATTGTCCGCTCCTTCGTGTCGTGAGTGAATGATGTGATGGCTTCGGCCAGGCGGTTATGCCGACTCTGAGGACTCAGGCTCCGCGAAGAGGGCCAGACTGGCGGTATAACCGTGCAGGAAATTTCGTCCGCCCACCGGGCCGATCTCGCCCTGGGCAAAAAATCCCGCCAACGGGACTTGGCCCAAGCGTTCCTGTACCACGGTGCTGTCGTGATTCGGTCGCCCGAAGAGACCTTCCCCTCGTCCGCAACAGCTAAACAAGAGACTGCCGAGCGGAGGGTGCTGATGTTTCCGTCGGTCCGCGGCCAGCAGGAAATGAAGATCATCGCTCGCGGACTTCGCGTCCCGTATGTGGAACTGTACCGTTTGTCCCTCTTGAACCGTATCGCCGATGGCGATCGCCCCCGAGCGCTGGTCTGCCCCGACCAGATTGCGGACGAGGAAATCGCCCTGTTCAAACCGGTCGCGATGTTCATCGATGACGATGCCGACGTGAAGGGCCTGATGCGCGTCCCGCCGCTGGGGGCCTTGCAACGATTCGAACACGTCTTGAAGGCGCGTGAGGGCCGGCTGACCGCCCAATTCATAGACGAGATTGTGCTCCGACTTGGTCACGACGAACCGGTCGCCGATCGGTCGGCATCCCTGGGAAATGACCGTTCGAACGGATACGGGGCCGGACAGCTGAACTCCCACGAGCCCGCCGTCGAACAGTTCGTCGTTTCGGATCAAGCGGTTTTCGCCCCGCCCGTGGCCGCCTCCGACGAGGCCTCCGACCGCTTTGCTTCCCGGATAGCGATCGTTCAGGACGGCGAGCACGTCATGCAGCGGCGTCGTGAACGGATCGGCCAATAGGATGAAGGTGGAGTCGCCGACCGTGGGCTCCGGCCATCCCGGCATGTGAATCTGATCCTGCGTTTCTGAAAATGACAGGCGCAACGGTTTGACTGCAACACGGGGCAAGCGCGCGACCCACAGGGTCAATCCGGCCGCCGTCTCCAGTTCTTCTCCCCCGGCGATGACCCCCTCGCCGGAACAGCCGAGACAGGTGTGGACCTGCAATTCCTCGCGAATCATGGGGGCGATCAATTCGGCATGGGCCGTGTGGTGGGCCGAGAAAAAGACAAAAGCCAGATCAACGGGTCCATCCCCGATCTGATCCCGGATCATGTCCGCCAGATCGCGCACTGCCGCTTCGGTATCCGTTTTCCTGGAGAGGGCGACGGCAAAGCGAAGGGCGGTGGAGGCTTCGGTGTGTGTTGCGTAACTCATGGTTGTGCGCGATCCTCGCGGCTGGGTGCTATACGCCGGGATTCATGCGCTCGGCGCGGTCCTTGGCCAATTTCTTATAGTACCGCCACATGTAGTGATAGTAATCGTCGAGTTGGGCGAGAAGATAGTGCAGTTCGGTCGGGTCTTCAGTTTCCAGTGCCCGCACCATGCGGGTCCTGAGGAATTCTCCGAATGCGCCGGTTTTCTCCACCGCGGTCAGCAAGCGCAATCCGCCGCCGATCTGGTATTCGTTCATCCGAACCTCCGAACGCAGGGCGCGAAGTGAGGATAGCGAGGCCGACGAGCAAATTGCAAGTCAGGCCCGCCGTCCAGCGGCGCTAGTGAGCCGGTCCTTGCAACAACGCGCGCAGCCGAGGAAGCGAAATCGCTTCGATCCGGCGATCGTCACGGCCGACGACCGTCGTGGCGGTCGTCAGCGCATTGAGAACCGCCTCTTCCGTGGCTTCGATCGTCGCCGTGATCAGCGGGTTGAGATGCGTATCCGCCAGGTGTGTGAGCTGGTAGGTGCGCTCCTTCGGGTAATGAGGAACGACGCCGGCGGACGAGAAGGCCAGCATGAAGTCTCCGCTGCCGTGCCGAGCCGTCGCCCCGGTACGGGCAAGGCCGAGGGCGGCGCGCTTGGCCAGGCGCGTCAACTGACGGCTGTCCAGCGGGGCGTCGGTTGCGATGACGGTGATAATCGAGCCTTCTGCGGCTCCGGGCGCGGCGATGTCCGCGAGCGGCTCGTGGGGTGTCCCCGACGTCTGTGCGGGGGCGCCATAGAATCGACCGACCGGAACTCCGTCGACGATCAATTCATCCCGCCGCCCGTGGTTGGCGTTGACCAGAACTCCGACGGTATAGCCGCCCTCTTCCTCCTTCAGCCGTCGTGAAGATGTTCCGATCCCCCCCTTGAACCCGTAGGAAACCATGCCGGTTCCCGCGCCCACGGTGCCTTCCGTCACCGAACCGGTCGAGGCGCCGTCCAGCGCCAAAGCCACGTCGGTTTCCGAAACATGACGGCCTTGGATGTCGTTCAGGCGGCCGTCGTCGCATTCCGCCACGACGGGGGTGAGCGTGTCGTCCGTAATGCCGATTTCAGGGTACTGCCGGATCATCCAGCTTATGACGCCGTCGGCGACCCGTGGAACGTTCAGCGTGTTGGTGAGTGCAATCGGATACTCCAAGAATCCCGATTCGGCGATCCAAGCCAAGCCGGTCGTTTCTCCGGTGCCGTTGAGGACGAAGAAGCCCGCCGGGACTTTCCGATGCCAGACGTCGTCACGCGGAATAATGACGGTGACACCGGTGCGTACCGGCCCGAGTCCCGGCTTCAAAGCGCCGCTGCCCGTGATCAGGGTACGGTGCCCGACCTTGACGCCGCTCACGTCCGTGATGGCGTTGAGCGGACCTGGTTCATGGGTGCCGATCACGATGCCGATGTCCCGGGCGCGCTTCCGGGGTTCTTCGGAGTCCGCCGCAAGGACGGAAACGCAGCCGACGGCGGCGGCGCACAAGGCCAGGCAGACAACGGCAATGCAGACGGGAAGTCCGCGGATCTTCAATGGATGTCGACGGCGTGGTTGCTCGTGCCGCGCGATGACGGAAAACGGACGTGTCACGAGCCCGCGACCCCGTTGTGGCGCGAAATGAGGTCCCAAGCCTCCTGCGCCGTTTCGGCATAGTGGAAGAGCTGGAGGTCCTCTTCCGCGATCAATCCATTGTCGACAAGCCACGGCCAGTCGATGAGTTTGTCCCAGAAGTCGCGCCCGATGAGTACGATGACGAGGTGCCGGGTCTTGCCTGTCTGGAGGAGCGTCAGGGCTTCAAAGAGTTCGTCGAGCGTGCCGAATCCTCCCGGCAAGGCGACCAGCGCCCTGGCCCGGATGAGGAAATGCATCTTTCGCATGGCAAAATAGCGAAACTGAAAACAGAGGTCCGGCGTGATGTACGCGTTCGGGTATTGTTCGTGCGGCAGGGTGATGTTCAACCCGATCGATTTGGCGCCGACGTCCGAGGCGCCGCGATTGGCCGCTTCCATGATGCCCGGACCGCCCCCGGTGATGATCACATAGTCGCAGCGCCCGTCGACCTGGCAGGTCGACGAGACGAGGCGGCCGAATTCGCGCGCGATATCGTAGTACTTGGAGAGGGCAAGCTGCCGCCGGGCGATCTCCAGCCGTCGGCATCGCGCGGGATCATCCGGAAACCGCGCCGATTCATCCTCCGCTATCCGAAGCGCATGACCGGCGGTCGTCGGATCCTGGACCCTCGCGCTGCCGAAGACAACGATGGTCGACTGAATACCCTGTTCGCGCTGGATCAATTCCGGTTTCAGCAACTCCAGGCCCACGCGTACGGAACGCAGGTCGTCTCGCTGAAGGAATTCGAGATCGCGATCGGCCGGAATGTAGGCGGAATTCGTCGGAAGGCGGTCCATATGCGGAGGGATTATAGCGGGACCTGCATCAAGCGGCAAATTGAGAAGGGGCGAAGGCCGCGTCAGAAAGGATACGGCGTGAATTGCGGACCGGCAAGGTGTCGCAGGAAGCTTTGGTGTTGGACGACCAGACTGGAGTCGCAGAGGACCTGGAACGCGTCCACACCCAGCCCAAGGCGGGAAAAAATCAGATCAGCATCGACCGGTGACCAGGGTTTGGCCAGCCAACCGAAGTTGACCCGCGAATATCGC
>DAOLIU010000114.1:0-10975 GCA_035328385.1 Nitrospira sp.
TCGAGCGGAAGATCGAAATGACCATGCCGGAAGGCAAGATCTTCGCGCTGGAGGAGGAGGCGACGACGGTGGCGACCACCGTGACGCCCAATCCGCTGACGCTGCGCGTCAATCTGGGCGACTGCATCAAAGTGAATCTCAAGAACAAGATGAAGGCGAGCCGGGCGTCGTTCTTCGCCCCGGGGCTGGCCTTCGATCCGAAAGACAGCCAGGGCCTGAACGTCGGCAACAACGGCGGGGATCAAACCATCGGCCCGGGTGAAAGCCGCGCGTATACCTATTACGCGCATCCGGCCAACAAGGAGACGACGTCCTTGGTGTGGGACGGCGGCAACGTCGTCGTGAATCCCCGCAACGGGCTGTACGGGGCCGTCATCGTCGGACCGAAGGGATCGCAGTATCGCGATCCGGTGACCGGGGCCGACGTCTCGCAGAAGAACACCTGGCGCGCCGACGTCATCGTGGACGCCAGCCTCCCGGACAACGTCGGCAAGCGGAACTATCGCGACGTCGCCCTGTTCTTCCAGGACGAGGACAACATCATCGGCACCGCGTTCATGCCCTACGTGCAGAACGTGGCCGGCTTGACGAGCGTCAACTACCGAGCGGAACCGTACAAGCTCCGAGAGGAACAGGGCTGCTCGCTCGGCAAGATCTTCCAGCCCTGCGTCGTGGACAAGCCCGAGGATCCGGTCACGCCCTTGATCGAGGCGCACGCCGGTGACGCGATCCGCATTCACGTGATCGGGGCCAACAGCGAGCAGAACGGGATGTTCGGGGTCGAAGGCCACGAGTGGCCGATCGAGCCGTACATGCCCGGCGCCGACATGATCAGCGTGGTCGAATATGCCGGCTCGGAAGTGCTCGACGTCTTCATCCGCGGCGGAGCGGGCGGGCCGTACCGTCAGGTTGGAGACTTCGTCTGGTCCAACCAGCGGCTGCCGTACACGCAGTCGGGCCAGTGGGGCTACCTGCGGGTATTGCCCGCCGGCGATTCCCGCATCCAACCGTTGGGCCCGGTCGGCTCGGGCGCCAAACGCGCGGACGCACAGCCGCTGCCGCAGGCCGTCCCGACCGCCATGAGGTAAGCAGGTCGGGCATGGCGTAATGTCGATGGGGGAGCTGCCGGTAACACGTGGCTCCCTCATCTTTTTTGACGTCGTTCGTGAAGCGCGGGACATGGCGAGAGATGCTTCACGAGAGACGAGTCACGATCAATGCAGGCCGGAGGAAGGACGATGATCAAACACGTTGCGGCGGGGCTCATCGCGTTGAGCGCAAGCGCATCCGCCTATGCCTATGAAGAAATCACCGTTTCGGACGGCGGGACCCTCACGGGAACCGTCACGCTAACCGGCGCAGTTCCCAAGCCGAAAGGCTATAACCTCGTCACCTTGCCCGACCAGTACTATTGCGGGCGCATATCGGACGGACAAGGCTGGCGTATCCTGCAGCCCTTCCAGGTCGGACCGGCCGGCGAGTTTCGCGACGTGGTGGTCTATCTGGAGGACATCGAAAAGGGGAAACCCTTCGAGGACGCGGGCCTGCCGCAGATCGAGGCCAAAGACTGCCTCTTCATCCCCTTCACGACGGTCGTGCGCGACGATCAGACGGTCACGGTCGTCAACATGGACCCGGTCATGCACGACATTCAGGCCTATGAGACCTCGCATCTGGGCCCACGCGTCCTGTTCAACGTGCCGCTGCCGATGAATCCGCAGCACCCGCGCAATTTCAAGGATCGGAGCGACGCCGCGCTGTACCACCGGCACATGGCCGGCGCGCCGATGAAGCAATTGGTCAATCTCAGCAAGGGGCGCCGGGTCTTCGTCATGCAATGCGGCTTCCACGCCTACATGGAGAGCTGGGGTCTGGCCGTCAGCAATCCTTACTTCGCCAAGACCGACGAGGGAGGACGGTTCACGCTGGCCGACGTGCCGCCCGGCACCTATAAGCTGGTCGTCTGGCATCCGTACGTCAGGACCGCGATCGAACAGACCGTCACCATCAATCCTAAAGAGAGGACGGAGGCGCATATCGCGGTCGCGGCCCCGACCGGCCGGCTCTACGCCAACGAAGTCATGGATCACCCCTACGTCCGCTACAACATTCCGGAATCCGTCCAGAAGGACATCGATCCGATGGTCGAGAAACAGGACCACTAACGAGGGAATAAAGGCGATAGAGGGGTAGGGGGATATGGGGCAGGATGGGATAGAGATAGAAAGCACTAGCGGGATACGGAAATCCTACCCCTGTTACGCTCCTTACCCCGTTACCCCCGCTCGGCTAGCGGTCGCGTTGTTGGTAGGCCTTTTCGCTGTTGTCACCCCGGCCAAGGCCAATCACGAGTCGTCGAAACAGCCGCCGCTGTGGACGCCGCTCGACGGACCGGAGCGGTTGGCTACCATGGACACGCCGGGAGGCATGGTCGAAGTGCCGGCGGGCTGGTTCCTCATGGGCAGCGATCCGAAGCTCGACCGGGCGGCGGGACCGCAGGAATTGCCGCAGCGCCGGGTGTTCGTCGACCGGTTCGAGATCGATCGCTACGAGGTCTCGAACGTGGACTATCTGCGCTTCGTTCTGGCCACCGGCATGAACTGGCCGCCGTTCTGGCGCGAGAGTCCGTTCCCCGAGAAGGCGGCGCTCCATCCGGTGATCAACGTGACCTGGATCGAAGCCGATGCCTATTGCCGCTGGGCCGGCAAGCGGCTGCCGACGGAAGCGGAGTGGGAAAAGGCCGCCAGAGGCGAGGACGGCCGGCTGTTTCCCTGGGGCAACGAACCGGCCGGCTGGATGAGGAGCAACATCGCGCATCCCGGTTCGAAGCGGGGATTCAAGTATCCTCCGCTCGCCAACGTCAACCGCTACGACCGCGGCGTCAGCCCCTACGGAGTTCATCAGATGGCGGGCAACGTCAGCGAGTGGGTCGCCGATTGGTTCGACCCGGACTACTACCGGCGCAACGAGAACCGCAATCCGGCCGGGCCGCGGCATGGCACAGACAAGGTATTTCGCGGCGGCTCCTGGAACGAGGATCCCGAGGTCGCCCGCTCGGCCGGGCGAAACGCCGGCGCGCCGGACCGCCGCAGTTACCTCACGGGATTCCGCTGTACGCGGGACGCGATGAACGTAAAGCGTGAAGCGCAAGAGGGAAACACAGAGCCGACTTCAAACCTCGTCCGGAACGCTTCACGGTTCGACGGGCTTCCCGTCCAAAGTCCGGTCGAGGAACGAGATACGCTTCACGGACGACGTGATTAGAAACAAGGAGGCCGCACCATGGAACAACTGACCGTCGCTCGAAAGGGCCGGACGACATCTCACCGAATCACTCATGCGGCGATCATTGCGTTCGCCGTGGCCGGCCTGGCTCACATGACTTCCCCCATCACATGGGGGCTGGACACGCAGGACATCACCGTGGAATGGACCGAAGAGGGAAAGCGCCTGGCCGCCGAACGGGTCGCGCACTGGAAGGCCAAGGATGAGATGGTCCTGGTGCCGGCCGGCGAGTTCGTGATGGGCAGCGACAAGAAGGTCGACCGGGTGGCCTACCGGTCCGAGTTGCCCCAGCGGCGGGTCTACCTGGACGCCTTCGAGATCGGCAGGTACGAAGTGACGGCGCTGGAATACCTCAAGTTCGTGCTCGCCACCGGCCGCCCGCCGCAATTGGATTGGCGCTACGACGGCGGCAATTTCCAGGACGCGATGGCGCATCATCCCATCATGCACGTCAGCTGGTACGACGCGGACGCCTTCTGCCGCTGGGCGGGAAAACGGCTGCCGACCGAGGCCGAATGGGAAAAGGCCGCCCGCGGTGAAGACGGCCGGATCAACCCCTGGGGCAACCAGCCGGCCGGGTTGAGCCGCGTGAACTTCGGACGCACGGGTCTCTCGGGACCCGTCCGGGACCGTCCCGAGCGGTTGCTGCTCTATCCGCCGATCATTTCGGTCGACAAATACGAGAACGGCGTCAGCCCCTACGGCGCCTATCAGATGTTGGGGAACGTCTCCGAATGGGTGGCCGATTGGTACGACAAGGATTACTATGCGAGCGCACCGGGCCGGAATCCACAAGGCCCCGAAACCGGAACACAGAAGGCCTTCCGCGGCGGCGGCTGGATGGACAGTACCACCACGATGCGGGCGGCGATGCGCAACGGCACCGATCCCAATACGAAGATCAACTGGATGGGTTTCCGCTGCGCCAAGGATGCGGCGGATGGGGCCGGCACGAAGGTCTCACGGATCACTCCGTGACGGGCAGGAGGAAAATGTCCCGCCGTATGATAGCCTAACGTCGGTCAACGGATCGTTGGAAGGATAGCGCGACGTCGCTGCCACAGCCTTTGCGAGTCTTCAAGGCATGAAATGAAACCGAGCATCGGCATCCTCGCGTTGGCGCTGTGGGCGGCGACGATCGCCGCGGGGATTTGGTTCTTCGTCATGGGTTGGACGAAGCCGGGAACCGACGGCCGCACCGAGATCGTACTGGCGGCGGGCGAGCGGGACCTCGTGCTCGGTGAAATGCGGCAGCTCCTCAAGGCCGTACACGGAATCGTGAGCGGCCTGGGAGGCCAGGACCAGCCGGCGGATCGCCAACGAATGGAACAAGCGGCTCGCGCGGCCGGCATGGGGATGGCCGCGGACGTCAATCCGGCGCTGATGGCGAAGCTGCCGCTCGCGTTCAAGCAGATGGGCATGTCGATCCATCGCGACATGGACGCGCTGGCGGACGCGGTCGTCCAGAAGGAAAGCTCTCAAGAGATTCTGCGGCGTCTGTCGAGCATGACCGCCCGCTGCACGGCCTGCCACGACATGTTCAGATTCAGTGTCGGCCCCTAGCGCGGCCCTGCGCTCACCGGAGAGCCGGCAACTTCAATCCACGACCCTATTCCAACCCAGGCAAGTTCTCTTGACAGCCGCCGTCTTGATGGGAACGCCTCGACCCCGTCGACGCTCGTCGGCAATCCCGTGCCGTACCGTCACGTGACCGGACGACGGGCGTGAGCTTCGCCCGCTTGCCGTTTCGGGACGCTATGACATCCGGGTGCACGGGACAATGTCGTTCTTCGCGTCTCGTCTTGTGTTACAGTTCCAACGGCGATCAGTCACGGCGCCGCACGACGGCGAGGGGGAAGAATCCGGGCCGGTTTCGCATCCCGACGCATGATCATCGATTTCTCCTGTCCATGAAGATCTCTCGAACGTATCTCGCCCTCGCGCTCGGCGCAGCCCTCGTCGGCGTCTCGGGCTACGTGCTCGCCCGCTTCATCGGACAAGGCAGCCTGCCCGAAGGGCTGATTCAAGCGAACGGTCGCATCGAAGGCGATCACGTCACGGTGGCCAGCAAATTTCCCGGACGGATCGTCGAGCTGCTCGCCCGTGAAGGGGCCAAGGTGGCAAAGGGAACCGTCCTCATCCGGCTGGATGATGTGCAGGCGCGGACCAAAGTCGATCAGGCGGCCCGGCTGGTCGACACGGTGTCGGCGCAGGTGGAAGCCGCCCACACCCAGCTTGCCGTATTGAATCTGGAGGTGCCGCTGAGCATCGAAGCCGCATCGGCAAGAGTGGCCAGCGCGAACGCGGCGGTCACGAAGGCCCGGGCGGTCGAATACGAAGCGCGGCAGGACGTCGTCCGCATACGGGCTCTCATCCGTGAGCAGGCGGTCTCGCAACAGCAGCTGGACCAAGCCGAAGCCAAATGGAAAGTCGCGGTGACCGACATCTCGGTCGCAAAGGCTTCGCTGGATCAGGCCTCGAAAGAACTGGGGCAGGCCGAGTTGGGATGGCAGCGGATCCGGGCCAAAGAAGCCGAGGTGGCGGCGCTGGAACGGCAACGGGACCAAGCGGACGCCGCGCTCGCCGAAGCACGGAGCGTCCTGCAGGATCTCACGATCGTGGCTCCGACCGACGGGACGGTCACCACACGCATGGTCGATGTCGGCGAAGTGGTGGTGGGCGGCGCGCCGCTGCTCGAATTGGTCGATCTGGACAAGCTGTACCTCCAAGTCTATGTCCCGGAGATGCAGATCGGCAGGATCGGCCTCGATTTGCCCGCTCGAATCCATACGGACGCCTTTCCGGATCAGCCGTTCGAGGCGACCGTCCGGTACATCGCCTCCAAGGCCGAATTCACCCCGAAGGAAGTCCAAACGCCGGACGAGCGGGTCAAACTCGTCTATGCGGTACGTCTCTATCTGAATGACAATCAGGAACACCGCCTGACCCCCGGGTTGCCGGCCGACGCCGTCATTCGCTGGAAGGACGACGCCGCATGGGCACGACCTCGGTAAGCCGGTCGTGCCGATCTCTTGAAATTTCGACGCAGAGGTGTCCGGTGAAAGAACCAGTCGGGAGCCGCGATGCTCCGATCGTCCGCGTCTCGGGTTTCATCAAGCGCTACAAGCGTCACGAGGCCGTGAGCGGGGTCGAGCTTACGATCAAGAAGGGCGAGATTTACGGCCTGATCGGACCGGACGGCGCGGGGAAGAGCAGTCTGATGAAGGCCGTCGCGGGCGTGCTGTCCTATGAAGGCGGCCGAGTGGAGGTCTTCGGCGTCACGGTCGATTCCGAGCGGGCGGCGGAAGCCGTCAAGCCGCGTCTCGGGTTTCTCCCGCAGGGATTGGGGTTGAACCTGTATCCGGAACTCACGGTCGAGGAGAACATCGACTTCTTCGCGCGCGTGAGACTGGTCCCGGAAGAACGGCTGAAGGAAGACAAGGCCCGGTTGCTGTCCATGACCAGGCTGGACCGGTTTCGCGACCGGGTGACGAAACATCTCTCGGGCGGAATGAAGCAGAAGCTCGCCTTGATCTGCACGTTGATTCATCAGCCTGAACTGGCCATCTTGGACGAGCCGACCACGGGCGTGGACCCCGTCTCGCGGCGGGATTTCTGGGCGATTCTCGCAGAATGGCTGGAAGCCAAGGGGATGACGGCGCTGGTGTCCACCGCCTACATGGATGAGGCGGTCCGGTTCCACAGGCTGTCATTCATGTCGAAGGGCCGGGTGTTGACGGCGGGCAGCCCCTCCGAGATTCGATCTCTGGCGCAAGGGCTGGTCGTGACGTTCGAATCGAGCTCCCAGCCGGACGCGGTCGAGCGGCTCAAGACGCGCTACACCCAGGTGGAAACGCTCGGCCCTTCCATCCATGTCTTTGCACCGGAGACGGACGCCGCCGTGGCGCTCGCCGAGATCCGAAAAACCCTGGGCGGGCTGCCGATCGAGCGCGCCCATGCCGACGATCCGGAGTTGGAGGACGTCGTCGTGTCGTTGCTGCTCCGGGAACGGCAGGACCGGCCCGGCTCCCACGCCGAAACCAGGACGTTTCGGGAAAGCCCCGCAACGGTCCGGTTCGACGGCCTCGCCGTCGAAGCCCGGCAGCTGATCCGGGATTTCGGAAATTTTCGGGCGGTGGATCGGGTCAGTTTTGCGGTGAAGCCCGGAGACATTTTCGGGCTGCTCGGCGCCAACGGAGCCGGGAAAACCACCGTCATCAAGATGCTGACCGGCATCCTCTCTCCCACAGGAGGCGAAGGCTGGGTGGCAGGCGCCGACATGCGGCAAGCGGGGGGCGCGATCAAGGAACGCATCGGATATATGTCCCAGGCCTTCTCGCTCTACCTCGACCTGACGGTCGTCGAGAACATCCGGCTCTTCGCCGGGATCTACGGATTGGACCGGCAGGAAACGAAACAACGCATGGCCTGGATCATCGACATGGCGGGACTCACGGGCTACGAGACCGACCGGACGGGAGGGCTGCCGATGGGCGTGCGCCAGCGGCTGGCGCTGGGATGCGCTCTCGTCCATCGGCCGCGAGTGTTGTTTCTGGACGAGCCGACGTCCGGAGTCGATCCGATCGGCAGGCGCCGGTTCTGGGAGATTCTGTCACAGCTGGCCCGCACGGAGGCCGTGGCGATCCTGATCACGACCCATTACATGAGCGAAGCGGAACATTGCGACCGGCTGGGGCTCATGTATGCGGGACGCCTGGTCGCGGAGGGTTCCCCCGCGGACTTGAAGCGACAGCTCGTACAGGAAACCGGTCCGCTGCTGGAGATCACGACGGACCAACCGGGGCGCGCGCTGGCACAACTGGCGAAGAGCGGCCTACCGGAGATGACGTTGGCCGGATCGAGAATCCACCTCTTGTCGCACGACCCGATCCGGGATGAAGCCAGGATTCGAACCGTCCTCGCCGAGTGCGGCATCGCCGTGGATGGCATGCGGACAAAGCAACCGAGCCTGGAAGACGTGTTCGTGTCGCGCGTCCGGGCCTTGGAACAGGCGGCGGCGGAGGCCGATCGGCCTGACGCGGGACTGCGATAAGCGATTCGTATCATGAATCTTCGTCGCATCAGAGCGGTCGCGGTCAAGGAATGGCGGGAAACGACCAGGGACCGGTTGTTCCTCGGCTTGGCCTTCCTCATGCCCGTCCTATGGCTGGTGGTGTTCGGGTACGGCCTCGTCATGGATGTCGAGAACATTCCGTTTGCCGTGGTCGACCACGACCATAGCCAGATGAGCCGTGACTATATCTATCGATTCATGCAATCACGTTATTTTTCGTATCGCGGCCATGTCACCGACATGCGGGACCTCGACCGGCTGCTGACCGAGACGAAAATCCGCGCGGCGATCATCGTGCCCGAGCGGTTCCAAGAGCAGCTTTCGGGAGGAGAAGCGGTCTCCGTCCAGACGCTCCTCGACGGCACCTTTCCCCTTCAGACCGATATCGCGAAGGGCTACATCGTCGCCATCAATCAGGCGTTCGGCGAGGACATCGTAAGCGAATACATCAGCGGACTCCGCGGCGTGACGCGAGCGGAGGCCAAGCGGGCCGTGCGTCCCATCGCCTTGGAGATCCGGTACCTCTACAACGAAGAAGTCCGCAGCAGCTGGTCGACGGTGCCGGCGCTCGTCATGTTCACCCTGATGCTCGCCTCGCCGCTCCTCACTGCGCTGGGCATCGTACGGGAAAAGGAAACCGGCTCGATCTACAACATTTACAGCTCCACCGTGACCCGCGCCGAATTCCTCACCGGCAAGCTTCTGCCCTATATCGCGATCTCTCTGTTCAACGTCGGAATATTGTGGCTGATGGCCGTCCTGCTGTTTCAGGTTCCCTTCAAGGGCAGTCTCCTGTTTTTCTACTTCGCGTCGGTCTTCTTCATCCTCTGCACCACGGGAATCGGCCTGCTCATCTCCTTGCTCGTGCAAACCCAAATGGCGGCCCTGATCATCACGATGGTCGCGGCAATCCTGCCCACGATTCTCTTTTCGGGCCTGCTCGTGCCCGTCGCTTCGTTGAGCCGCGGGGCGCAGGTCCAAGCGCATGTCTTCCCCGGCATGTATTACACGGACATCGTGCGGGGAAGTTTTCTCAAAGGAGTCGGCTTGAACGTCTTGTGGCCCGACGTGGGGGCGCTGGCGATCTTCGCGGCCGTGATCGGCCTCATCACCTATCGCTTGTTTACGAAGAGGCCGAAGGCATGACGGGGGACATTCTGACGGACGCACATCGCGCGGCCAGGTGGTGGCGCCGCCTTGCAGCCATGACCCAAAAGGAAGTGCGGCAACTGGGGCGGGACCTTCCCCTGCTCGTGTTTCTGCTGTATTCGTTTTCCCTCTCCGTGTACGTGAGCGGCGTGGGGCTGACCATGCAACTGCGGAACGCCGACCTGTTGGTGCACGACGCGGACCACAGCCTGTCCTCGCGCGAGCTGATTCACCGCTTCCGGCAGCCCTACTTCCGCTTGAAGGGTGAAATCGCCGATCCGCGCGAGGGGCGTCGGCGCATGGACGAGGGAACGGCCATGATGCTGCTGGACATTCCGCCCCGGTTTCATGAAGCCCTGGCCGGCCGGGAAGCCGCGGCCGTGCAACTGCTGGTGGACACGACCAATGCGCCGCAGGGCTTGTCGGCTGCCGGCTATGCGGCGCAAATCGTGAGCCGATTCGGCTCCGAAGTCGGGCTCGCTTCCGTCGGTCTCGGCTCGACGCAATCCGCCATGCCCATGATCGTGAGCGCCCATCGCGTGTGGTTCAACCCGAACCAGGACGAGACGTGGTTCCAGTCCATCTCCCATTTGTTGCGGACGATCACGGTCTTCGCCGTGCTCTTGCCGGCGGTGGCCCTGGTCCGCGAGAAAGAACGGGGCACCCTCGAGCAGTTGCTCGTCTCGCCCCTTTCCCCCGTTCAAATCATGCTGTCGAAGGTCCTGGCGATGACCGCCGTGATCCTGCTCTGCGCCTCCATCGCGGTCTACGGCGTCCTGCGGCCGGTGTTCCACGTGCCGATGAAGGGACCGGCCTGGCTCTTCTTCCTGCTCACGGGCCTGCACGTGTTTACCACGTCGGGATTCGGTCTGGTCGCCGCCACGGTGACGAGGAACCAGGCCCAGGTCGGCATGATCACGCTGTTCCTCGTGGGGCCGATGATGTTGTTGTCCGGCATCACGACCCCGTACGAATCCATGCCCAAGTGGGTGCAAACGGTCATGGCGATCTCGCCGCTTCGGTACTATATCGACATCACGTACGGCGTTCTCTTGAAGGGCGCCGGATTGGACGTCCTGTGGAAGTCCGTGGGAACCATGGCGTTGCTGGGCGGAGGATTGTTCGGGTTCGGGATGTGGCGGTTCCGGCGCCAATTCGAATGATCCGCTTGGGGGGTCCATGATGCTCCGGACGGTGAGGCGAAGCACCATTCCACGTTCGGACACGGCCCGCACCACGATGAACGGCGGACACCGGCGGCACCGGAACCGGGTCCCAAGGAGTGGCGTCCATGAATCGAAAAGTCTCGTTTTCCATTTGGTATGTCTTCCTCGCGATCTGGGCGGTCATTCTTCTGCACGACTTTTTTTCCGCGTTGAACAAGGTCGAAGAGATCCCCTACAGCCGGTTCAAGACGCTGGTCGCCGAGAACCAGGTCATCGAGGTCGCCGTCAGCACCCAAACCAT
>DAOLIU010000115.1:0-2750 GCA_035328385.1 Nitrospira sp.
CGACGAGACCTCCACGATGCGCGCCAAGAAAGATCCGGCCGATGCAGCCAGACTCTTGATGCGGCGAATCGGTGAACAGCCTCAGGAGAGCGGCAAACAAAACGGGTGGCAGCAGGGATACCTCCCGGTGCTCGACCAATCGGATCGGCCGCACATGAATCCGGCCTGGGAAGGCCAGGAGGCGACCGGCTTCCCGGACAACTGGTCCATTGGGCTCAGCTTCTTTCACAACCTCTTCGCCCGTGAACACAACAAATTCGTGGAGATCTTTCACCGGCAGGATCCCGAGAAAGACAGCGGATTGCGCAGACCTGAGCACCCGGACGTTCCCGTTCTCTACAAAGACGTGACGCCCGGAGAGCTCTTCGAGGTCGCGCGCCTCGTAGTGTCGGCGGAGATCGCCAAGATCCATACCATCGAATGGACCACGCAACTGCTGTACGACGAACCCCTCCATCAAGGGATGAACTCCAACTGGTCCGGACTGTTCGAGAGTTTCCCGGCTGTCGCCTCGTCCGTCGCAAATTCGATGAAGGAGCTGAAGAAGTCGGGAGACGTCGCAAAGGCCAATCTCAAATATTCAGCCTATGCGGCGGGGCCGGGCATCTTCGGATTGGGCAATACGATCAAAGACTGCTGGCATGTCTTCTTCTGTCCCGACACCTGGCGCCTCACCGATCTCGACGCTGTCAATGGAGGCACTCACCATTTCGGATCGCCGTTCAATTTTCCGGAAGAATTCATTTCGGTCTATCGGCTGCATCCGATGGTGCCCGACTTGCTGGAGTACAGGGACATGAGCCAACCGGACCGGATCATCCAGAAGCTGCCGGTGGTGGACAGCTTCCGGAAGAAGGCGACTGCGGTCATGGAGCACACCGGCCTGGCCAACTGGGCCTTGTCGATGGGGCGGCAACGCCTCGGAGCCCTGACGCTGCTGAATCACCCGCAATTTCTCCAGAATCTGCCGATAGACGACCACGGGGGTCGGATCGACGTGGCCGCGCTCGACATCATCAGGGACAGGGAGCGAGGCATCCCGCGGTTCAACGAGTTTCGCCGGCAGTATGGCCTCCGGACACTGACGAGCTTCGACGATTTTATCGATCGGAGCCTGGAGGAACCCGCGAAGCACGACCCGGCTAAACAGCGAGAGCTTGACAGACAGCGAGACATCGTCGCCCGGTTGAGAGAGGTGTACGGATCGCACATCTGCCAGAAGTTCAGGCTCGTCGACGGCAAGCAAGAGCCCAATAAGATTACGGATGCGCAGGTGAACGAGGACGGGACGCCGATCGATGACTGTCTGGGAGCCCCGGATGGCACCAAGGTGGACAATATCGAAGATCTCGATACGGTCGTTGGCTGGCTGGCGGAGCCCGTTCGGCCGCACGGCTTTGCCATCTCGGAAACGCAATTCCAGGTTTTTATTCTCAATGCGTCTCGGCGGCTGTTCAGCGACCGTTTCTTTACGTCCAGTTTCCGCCCGGAATTCTATACACATCTTGGCGTGGAATGGGTCATGAATAACGGGCCGGCCGGCCAATGCGTGGAACGGTCTTGGCTCCTGTTCAAGAAAGTCGATCGGTCGCCGCTCAAGTGCGTCCTGCGGCGGACCATCCCCGAATTGGAGAAAGAACTCGAACACGTGGTCAACGCGTTCGACCCATGGGCGCGCGAGCGGGGACGCTACTACGATCTGCAATGGAAAGCGCGTGAAGATGCGACGTCCGATGATGCGTTCGTTGAAGCGAGCAGCATGGGGACGCGGAAATGAGCGCCTGAGTGGCCGAAGCGGCACGCGAGGTGATGACTGAGCAGGCGCTGATGCGACAACTCCTTGTGCGACCATGATACGGATCAAACGGGTATACAGCGAACCGACTCCTCGTGACGGCATGAGAATCCTCGTGGACCGGGTTTGGCCACGGGGAATCAGCAAGGAGCGGGCTCACATCACTGAATGGCGCAAGGACCTGGCGCCGAGCACGGCGCTTCGCAAGTGGTTCGGACATGAACCGGCCAGATGGGCCGAGTTTCGCAAGCGATATCGAGCGGAATTGGTTCGGTCGGGAATGTCGGACGAGCTGCAGAAGCTTGCGCGTCTCTCACGAAAGAAGTCGATTACGCTCGTCTACGGGGCAGCCGATGAGAAGCACAACCAGGCGGTGGTCTTGCTGGAGCTCATCAACAAGCTGACCGTACCGCCATCGAAAGCATCTCGACGACGACGAGCATGACGGCGATTGCAACCGGACAACCCCTCGATCTCACACCGAAGAAGACAGCACTCCGTGTTTCCTGAAATTACCGACCGTGGCCATGGACTTCATGACGGCACGATCGAGCATGTCGGCGGAGGTCTGCTGTTTCTGAAGACAGGCCTGCGCACCATAGAGAACCGCGGCTGAGAGAAGAGCTTCGTTGGCGAGCCGAGTGAGGACCACGACGGGGATGTCCGGACATTGCCGCAATGGAACCAACTGGCGCAAGACTTCGAATCCCGACATGTCCGGCAAGTCGAGCTCGAGTACGACACAGTCGAATAGCCGACCCTGGCAGCGTTCGAGCCCGGCCTTTCCATCTCCGGCTTGATAGATTTCGTAGTCAGGCGAGCTATGCTTCAGAAGGCTGGCATAGTGCTCCCGATCTTGGTGATTGCCGTCAATGATAAGAATTGCAATCGATCCGTCGCTGGCCATCTGGGAGGGACCAGGTGAGAAGCTGGGTGGATTATGCCCAGATTGTCG
>DAOLIU010000115.1:2850-4981 GCA_035328385.1 Nitrospira sp.
TGGCCATCTGGGAGGGACCAGGTGAGAAGCTGGGTGGATTATGCCCAGATTGTCGAACCGCCGGGACTGGGAGGGTCCCTAGGAGCTGAAAGATTTCCAAATGATTACACAATGATTATCAATTGACCTCTCATGCGGTCGTCCGCACGGCCGATCAGCCGGTTCTTGCCGTGCCCGCTCATGGGCTTGAATGTCCGACCCCGATGCATCGCAACGTGCGCACGACCACGTCATTGAACAATTCCGGCTCTTCGAATGGGACATTATGCGCTGAGTTCTCGAACCAGATCAGGCGCTTGTCGGGCGCAGACAATGTTTCGAAATAGGCTGCCGCAATGGCCGAATCGACATGCCGATCATGTCGCCCCAGGAAGAAGAAGACGGGCGCTTCGGCGTCGGGTACGGCGCGATCGAGATCCAGATCCAGAAGTGCCGGCGTCATCGCCTCAAGCGTCACGTGATTTCCACGATGGATGGACATGAGCTCCCATGGCGTCACGAGACCGGTGATCATGCCCGATATGAGCACACACATTTTGCACGGGCGCTGATGGAACACCGCGCCATACCGATCAGCCAAGTCCTCCATACCCATCTGTCGATCGGCGGTCAGATGGGGCGGCGATCCAATTGATTTCAGGCGTGTGATCGCCGTCTCATCATCACGGCTCACGGCTTCGGACAAGACAAAATCGTATTGAGCTTGCTGGGCCTTGTGCAGGGACACCAATGGCGCGACGGCGATGACTGCCGACACTTTTTCTGGATGATGACGGACATAGAGCAATCCAAGCATTGCTCCCCAGGAATGCCCGATCAAGACGATTCTGTCCCGGTGAAGCAGCTGCCTGAGATGATCGAGAACGACGTCAAGATCCGCCAGGTGACGTGCAATCGTCAACTGGTGCGGATCGGCTTTCGGATCGAACGATCGCCCCGCACCGCGTTGATCCCAATACGCCACAACAAAATGGCTCTCGAGATCGCCGTTGAAATAGCGGAATAGCGGTCTTTCCGGCCCGCCCGGTCCGCCATGCAGCCAGAGTACGGCCGGTGCCAATCGATCTTTTCCACGCGTCAACACAAAGAGATTCGCACCCTCGACGGCAAGGTACTCCGAGTGTTGAAAAGGAGTTCCGCTATTGGTCGCACTCGTGGAAGGGTCTGCACATCCCGCGGCAAAGGCCAAAAGCACCACACAGTAAACGAGCTTCATGGTGTTGTTGCACTGTCGAGATCTCCATACAGCCTACGGTGCGTTATGACGCGCCACAACTGGGAGATGGGGCCATCGCCGCCATCTGCTCATGCAGCCATTCGTACCACTGCTCCATGCCCTCTCCGGAGGTGGCGGAGACGAGAAACACTTGGAGATCGGGATTGACCGTCCTTGCATAGTCCAGGCAGCGTGAGACGTCGAACGAGAGATAGGGCAACAGATCGATCTTGTTCAGTAACATCACCTTTGCGGCCCTGAACATGTGCGGATACTTGAGCGGCTTGTCTTCACCTTCCGTCACCGACAAGATGGCGACCTTCGCCTGCTCACCCAAGTCGAACAGGGCCGGGCAGACCAAGTTTCCCACGTTCTCGATCATCACCATGGAACCGGCCGGAGGCTGGAGTTGCCCGATCCCCCGCGCCACCATGTCCGCCTCCAGGTGGCAGCCGGCCCCCGTGTTGATTTGGACGACACGGCATCCGGTTTTTCGAATCCGTTCCGCGTCGTTCGCCGTTTCCTGATCGCCCTCGATGACGTGGATCGGCAATTCGCCCTTCAAGTCGGCGATCGTCCGTTCAAGCAACGTCGTTTTCCCCGAACCCGGCGAACTGACGAGATTCAACGCGAGAACAGAGCGCGCTTGAAACCAGCCCCGGTTCCGCTCGGCAAGACGATCGTTCTTCGCCAGAATCGCCTGCTCGAGCACGATGGTCTTCCCGTCCACATGGACATGATCGGCATGCTCGTGCCCATGGTCATGACCATGGCCGTGGTCGTGACCGTGGTCATGCGCATGATGATCATGCCCCTCGTGGTGATCATGCAGCTCGACGGTGATGCCGCTGGCCGGATCGGTCATCCGAGGCGTGGCCCCTTCTGAGCACCCGCATGTCGTACACATCAGGCGGT
>DAOLIU010000115.1:5081-10720 GCA_035328385.1 Nitrospira sp.
GTCATCCGAGGCGTGGCCCCTTCTGAGCACCCGCATGTCGTACACATCAGGCGGTCACCATTTGTTTGATCGTCAGCTCTTCGCCGGAGAGCCGGTCAAGGTTCGGCGAGCCGCATGGGCAACGAGCAATCACCTGATGCAGTTCCACGGCCTGCCCGCAATCACGGCACCGTCCGCGCCCCGGCACCTCGACGACATCGAGTCGAGCCCCTTCCAACACCGTCCCCTTGGCCACGACGTCGAAGCAAAACCGGATCGCATCGGGAACCACGGCGCTCAATTGCCCGATCTCCAGCGTCACCCGGGTGACTTTGGCACCATGGGCTCGCTCGCTGACGATCGCCACGATGTTCCTCGTAATGCTCAACTCGTGCATGGCGAGACTGTCGCTCCCGGCGCGCCTGTCGCCTCGGTCACCTGAAAGAGCAGCTCCAGCGGTTCCGTCCACAATCGGTCGATGAGTTGTCCTTTGACCTGCTCGAGCCGATCCCGGTCGTCCGGCTGTTCCATCGCGGTCTCCATCCGGCCGACCAGGGTGAAAAAATCCTCCGGCACGAATCCTTCGCGCAACTGGACGGACACGATCCTCGTTCCGTCGTCGATCCACCAGGCATATTGCACGTCCTTGCCGCAGGAGCCGGCCAGTTCCGGCCGTGTCAGGAGGTAGCGGCCCCGGCCGACGCAGCGGGTGACGTATTCGACGGCGTCCCTCACGCCGGGACCCGGATGGGCGCTCGTCACGGTCAATGAGCGGCGATCCCACAGGCCGGAGCCGGAAAGGTACCGTCCGGCCCGTTGCAAGGCGCGAAATGCGACCGTCGCGCCCCACATGGCATGCCCCTGGTGAAACCGCAGCAGCCCGTCGTAGTCCAGCCGCTCCAACCGTCCCCCGTCGAGAATATTGAGACACCATCCATCGGAAGCGGACATGCCCAAGCTCTCCTTCAGCAAATTCTCGGCAACTGGTCGCCGATGAGGGTATCGACGACGCGCACGCCGCCGAACGCCGTCGCCATGACGACCGCGCCCCGAGGGCCGTCCTTCACCTCGCCGATCATCGCGCTCCCCTGCCCGGCCGGATGCGCACGCATGGCTTCCACGACCACACCGGCCCGGTCGCGCGGCACGATCGCCACCAGCTTTCCCTCATTGGCCAGGTACAGAGGGTCCAGGCCCAGGATCTCGCAAGCCCCTCTCACGGATTCGCGGATCGGAATCGCGTCCTCGTTCAGGTGAATGCCCACTTCGGAGGAGGCGGCGAATTCGTTCAGCACGGTCGCAACCCCGCCGCGAGTGGCGTCCCTGAGGCAATGGATGTCCGGACACACGGCTACCATCGCCTGCACCAGCTCGTGGAGGGGCTGCGTGTCGCTTTCGACCGACGATTCCAGCGCCAGATCGTTGCGCGCCAGCAAAATGGCGATCCCGTGGTCGCCGATGTTCCCGTTCGTGACCACTATGTCACCGGGCCGCGCGCGGGCCGCCGAAATCGCCACCTCGCTTCCGACCACCCCGAGACCGGCCGTATTGATGAAGAGCTTGTCGGCCGCTCCCCGCTCGACGACTTTCGTATCTCCCGTCACGATCGCCACGCCGGCCCGCCGCGCCGCCCGGTTCATGCGTCCGACCACTTCTCCCAAGGTCTCGATGGCGAGCCCTTCTTCGAGGATCATCCCGCAGGAGAGAAACAACGGCGTCGCGCCGCTGACGGCCAGATCGTTGATCGTGCCGTGCACCGCCAATTCGCCGATGCTGCCGCCGGGAAAGAAGAGCGGGTTGACGACGTAGCTGTCGGTGGTGAAAGCCAACCTGGCCCCCCGTTCACGCAAGTCATCCAAAGGGACGACCGCCTGATCTTCCAAGGCGGCCAGCAGCGGATTGTTGAACTCGGCCACGAACAGCTGCTCGATGAGCTCGCGCATGGCCTTTCCTCCGCTCCCGTGAGCGAGCGTGATCCGCTTCCCCCGCATGCGTTCGAGCCAGCCGTTGCCGGCCCGGGCCGCCGAAGCCCCGACCGTCTGGTGATCGATCAGCGATGGTTTCATGTTGCGCCCTCGTCCTGTATCGGATCTAGGCCGGAACCTTGGCCCGTTTCAGACTTTCCCGGTCGATCCATCCGTAGTTGTAGTAGGCCGCGCAGGCCCCTTCGCTCGATACCATCAACGCGCCGAGCGGATTCTCCGGCGTGCAGGCCGTGCCGAATACTTTGCATTGGGGCGGCTTGATCACGCCTTTCAGCACCTCCCCGCACTGGCAAGAGGTCGGATCGGCGATCTTCACGTTCGGCATGGCGAACTTCCGCTCCGCATCGAAGGCCGCGAACGCCGGCCGCATCCGCACCCCCGAGTAGTCGATGGAACCCAGGCCGCGCCATTCGAAAAACTCCCGCAACTCGAATACTTGTTGAATGGCTTCGAGCGCCTGCGCGTTGCCCGCGTCCGGAACCACGCGCCGGTATTGGTTTTCGACCACGCACCGGCCTTCGGCCATTTGTTTGAGGACCATCCAGACGGATTGGAGGATGTCGAGCGGTTCGAACCCGGCGATGACGATCGGTTTCCGATACCGGTCGGCGATGAACCGGTACGGATCCGTGCCGATGACCATGCTGACGTGGCCCGGCCCGAGAAACGCATCGACCTGGAGGTCAGGAGAATCGAGCACGGCCTTGATCGTGGGAATGATCGTGATGTGGTTGCAGAACAGCGAGAAATTCGCGATGCCTTCCCGTTGCGCCTGCAGCACGGTAAACGCCGTGCTCGGCATCGTGGTTTCGAACCCGAGCGCCAGGAACACGACTTCCCGATCGGGATGGGCCTTGGCGAGTTTCAACGCATCCAGCGGCGAATAGACCATGCGGACGTCCGCCCCTTCGGCCTTCGCTTGAAGCAGGCTCTTCGTGGATCCGGTGACCCGCATGGCGTCGCCGAACGTCGTCATGATGACCTCGGGACGCTGCGCCAAAGCCACACAGTCGTCGACGCGGCCGCGCGGCAGCACGCAGACGGGACAGCCGGGGCCGTGAATGAATTCGACTTCTTCGGGGAGCATCTTGTTGACGCCGTAACGGAAGATCGTGTGCGTATGTCCTCCGCACACCTCCATGATCCCCACCGGCCGCTTTCGGCAGAGGTCGATCCGGGCGACCAGATCACGGATCTCCCGAACGAGTCTTTGCGCCTTGTGCGGATCCCGGAACTCGTCGACGAATTTCATGACCGACTCCGCTGTTGGCCCATCCCCCGGTCGTCCGCGAGGAGGGTATGCACCAGGTCCCACAGAATGTGATAGATGGCGACGTGGCACTCCTGCACACGGTGGATGCTGTCCGTTTCCACCACTAAGCAGTAGTCGAGATCCGCCGACTTCGCCATGAGACCGCCGTTGCCTCCCGCGAGCCCGATGGTCACGAGGCCCAGGCTCTTGGCCTTCTCGAAGGCCCGCAAGAGGTTCGGCGAGTTGCCGCTGGTGCTGATCCCGATGAGCCCGTCGTCCGCCCGTCCATGCGCGACGACTTGGCGCACGAAGACATGATCGAAGCCCACGTCGTTGCCCACCGCCGTCAGCATCGCCACATCCGCGTCCAGGTTGACCGCCGGAAGGGCGGGCCGGCCGGCGGTGATCGGATGGAGGAACTCCACGGCGATGTGAGACGCGTCGCAGCTCGAGCCGCCGTTGCCCATCGTCAGCAGCCGGCCATTCCGGCGATAGACCCCGGCGATCGCCTTCGCGACCTCGATCAGCTTCGCGCTCTGCGTCGTGAAGAACCTGTGTTTGACCGCCAGGCCGTCTTCGGCCTTCAGCCGGACGGATTCCAGCAGTTCCGCATCGAGCCGGGCGACCGGCGGCGCCGGCGCCGCCTGCAAGAACGGATAGAGATCGTTCAGAATCGGGTTTGACGCCATGGTCTCCTCAGCTCTGTCCGGACGCCCGCATCGCCCGCACTTCAGCCTGTACCTCTCCAAGCTCGCTCAACAATTCAATGGTCCGCCGGGCCTCGTCGGGATCCACCCGGCTCATGGCGAATCCGACGTGGACCAGCACCCATTCTCCGATGCAGGACTCGGGAGGATGCCGGTCGTCGACGATGCAGGCGATGTTCACCGTCCGTCTCACGCCGCCGACGTCGACGGTGGCGAGTTTTTGCTGCTCACTATTGATCGCAACGATCTGACCGGGAATTCCGAGACACATGGTCACCTACCCGTTGTCTGACAGGGCCCTCGCCGCCGCGACGGCCGCCTGCCCCAGGGCAAGCCCGCCGTCGTTCGCCGGCACCTGCCGATGGGACAGCACGATGAAGCCCATGGCTTCCAACTTCGCCGACACCAGCTCGAAGAGCACCTGGTTTTGAAAGACTCCGCCGGACAGCGCGACGTGGCGCGTCGTCCGCTCCCCTTCCTCAACTTTCGTGATCTTGTCCGCCATCGCGCAGACGGCCAGCGCCAGCCCCTTATGAAATCGCGCGGCCATGACCGGAAGCGGCGTGCGAAGCACCAGGTCCCCGAGCAAGGCCTGCCACATGGCCAGCGGCTCGATGTAGGGGAGCTTCGTTCGCTTGAGAAACGGAATCGCAAAGGGATACGCAAGGGCCTCCTCCTCCGATTCCAAAGATGACCGGTCCACGAGCTGTTCCAATTCAATGGCAGCCTGCCCCTCATAGCCGGCGTGATCCTGGCACAACCCTATCGCGGCCGCGACGGCGTCGAAGAGACGTCCGCAGGAAGTCGCCGCCGGACTGTTGACCCCTCGGGCGAGCATGCGATCGAGCACCGCGCGCGGTTTGTTCGCCAAGTAGCCGTACAGATCCAGCTCGCGATAGTTCATGGCGAACCTCGCCCAGCCCAGCTCGGCCATGAGGTGCGCATAGGTGTTCCGCCAAGGCTCCTTGACCGCCTGTTCCCCGCCGAGCATCGGCACTGGCTTGAACGTGCCGGCTCGTACGGCCGTCGTGTAGTCGGCAAGGAGGAATTCGCCGCCCCAGATCCGGCCGTCGTCTCCATAGCCCAACCCGTCGAGCGCGATACCGAGCACCGGCGGATGGCCGAGCGGGATCTTGTTCTCGAACAGGCAGGCCGCGACGTGCGCGTGATGATGCTGCACCGTGGAGACCGGCAAAGCCTTTTCACTGGCCAGCTCGTGCCCCAGTTTGCTCGAGAGGTAGTCCGGATGCCGATCGACCGCAATGACGTCCGGACCATGGGCGAACAATTCGCCGTAGTGGCCGATCGCCCTCCGGTAGTCTTGGTAGGTCAGGGCGTCTTCCAGATCTCCCACATGGTGGGACAGCACGGCCCGCCCCCCGCCCATCAGACAGAACGTGTTCTTCAACTCGCCGCCCATGGCCAGCACGCGGGGCGCATGGTCGAATCCCTTTGGAACGGAGAACGGCGCGGGAGCGTACCCCCGGCTTCGACGAACCACGCGCGGCAACCCGCCGATGACCTTCACCACGGAATCGTCGACCCGCTGGGCGATGGGACGGTCGTGAAGGAGGAAGAACTCCGCGATATGGCCCAAGCGCACCTTGGCCTGATCGTCGTCGATGCATTGCGGTTCATCGGATCTGTTCCCGCTCGTGAGGATGATGGGGCGGTCCATGCGACGGAGCAGCAAGTGATGCAGCGGCGTGTTGGGCA
>DAOLIU010000116.1:0-6498 GCA_035328385.1 Nitrospira sp.
TGGAGTCCACCATACCCCGGGAGGGCCGAAAACTCAAGCAAACCGCCGTCTCGGTTCCGCTTGTTCCCTTGCGGGAGCTTCGGGTATACTGCTCTGCGACGCCCGACAGGGGCGTCTTTTTTTTCGCCGGACGAACACCATAACCATGTCACACTTACGCGCCCCTCACGATCGACGAAACGATATCCGCAACATCGCCATCATCGCGCACGTCGACCACGGCAAGACGACGCTCGTCGACGCCCTGCTGCGGCAGACCCGGGTCCACCGCAAGATCGAAGACATGGGCGAACGCATCATGGATTCGATGGACCAGGAGCGTGAACGCGGCATCACGATACGGGCCAAGAACGCCAGCGTCACGTACCAGGACGTGAAGATCAACATCGTCGATACGCCGGGACACGCGGATTTCGGCGGCGAGGTGGAACGGACGCTGCGAATGGTCGACGGCGTGCTCATTCTCGTCGACGCGAAGGAAGGGCCGATGCCGCAGACGACGTTCGTGCTGCGCAAGGCGCTGGCGCTCGGCCACAAGGCCATCGTCGTCATCAACAAGATCGACCGTCCGGACGCGGTCGTCGACGACGTGGTGAACCGCACGTTCGACCTGTTCGTGCACCTGAACGCCACGGACGAGCAACTCGACTTTCCCATCGTGTACACGTCCGCCATCAAGGGCCTCGCGACGCTCGACATCAACAAACCGGGCACCGACATCACTCCCTTGCTCGATACGGTTCTACAGAAGATCCCGGCTCCCGCCGTGCATGCCAAGGCGCCGCTTCAGATCCTGGTCTTGGCCCTGGCCTACGATTCCTACAAAGGAAAGATGGCCGTGGGGAAGATCCAGTCGGGCTCGATTGCGCGGCGGCAACAGGTCATCGTCGTGGGGAAGGACGGCGTGCAATATCCCGGCAGAGTCTCCGATCTCGCGGTGTACTCGGGCCTGGAACGGACGGACGTCGAACAGGCCGAAGCGGGAGAGATCGTGGCCGTCGCCGGCCTCGACCAGGTCAATATCGGCGACACCATCGCGGACGCGGAACAGCCGCTGGCCCTGCCGCGGGTCACCATCGACGAACCGACCGTCCAGATGAGCTTCTCGGTGAACAACAGCCCGTTCGCCGGACGCGAAGGCAAGTTCCTCACGTCGCGCCATTTGCGGGAACGGCTCTTCAAGGAGCTGGAAACCAACGTCTCGCTGCGCGTGCAGGAGACCGACAGCGCCGACCGGTTTCTCGTCGCCGGGCGCGGGGAATTGCATCTCGGGGTGCTGATCGAACAGATGCGGAGAGAAGGGTACGAACTACAAGTCAGCCAGCCCGAGGTCATTCTTCATCGCGACGGAGGCAAGGTCACCGAACCGTACGAAGAGCTCACGATCCAGGTGCCGGAAACCTACCAGGGCGCGGTCATCGAGGAAGTGGGCAAGCGCCGTGGCGAGATGCGCCACATGAGGCTGGTGCATTCCGACGCAGGGCCGAGCGAAATGCACCTCGAATACCACATTCCGACCCGCGGCATCATGGGGTTGAAGAACATTCTCCTCGCCAAGACGCGCGGCACGGTGATCATGCATCACGTGTTCAAGTCCTACGAAGCGGCCGACGAACAAGACTTGCTCATTACGCCGCACGGATCGCTCTGCGCCTTCGAAGACGGAGTCAGCACCGCCTACGCCCTGTTCATGACGCAGGAACGCGGCGTGATGTTCATCGGCCCGGGTGTCGAGGTGTACCGCGGAATGGTCGTCGGCGAGAACAGCCGTGACGAAGATCTCGACGTCAACGTCTGCAAGGAGAAGCATCTCTCGAATATGCGGGCCTCCGGATCGGATGAGGCCTTGATCCTGACGCCTCCCCGGGAAATGTCGCTGGAGTTTGCCTTGGAGTACATCGGGCAAGATGAATTGGTCGAAATCACCCCGCAAAACCTTCGCATCCGAAAGCGGCTGCTGAACCCCGAAGACCGCCGCAAGGCCCGTAAGGCCGGCAAATGACTTCGTGAAGCGTGACGCGTCGGTCGTGAAGCGCTTGAAGAGGTGCGCGGCAAAAGGGCGAGATAGGCTTCAGGGGGGGGGGACGCCAGAATTGAGAATTAGGAAGAAAGCCTCCAAACCCTCGGCGAAAAGGCCTCCGCTCTACTTCGTCGGCTATCGAGGCAGCGCCCCCGGCATTGAAGAACTCAAGACCTGGTACGACCTGGAATATCACGGCCCCCTGTCCGTCAGACCGGAAGAGGACGCGCCGGAATCCTGGCGTCTCAGCCATGGACCCTGGACCGCTCATATCGTCATCCCCCTTCCGGCCACCCATCAGGCCGGGCTCAAGGACCAGCTGGCCTGGGAGCATGAATCGATGGGAGTGGTTGCGCCGTCGGTGACGTCGCCTCGCGACATGCCGGATTCGGTCCTCTTCGCCGCGCGGTTAGCCCGCGGATTGACGCTCCTGACCCAGGGCACCGCTCACGATCCGGCGACCCGCCAATACTTGAACCCTTCGGACTGGAAAGATCGCACCCTCATGGAATTCGTCGTCGACGATCACGTCACGATCGCCGAGGACGACGGAGCCAGGCCAGACCACACGTGGTGGTACACGTTGGGGCTCGCCAAGTTCGGAATGGACGAACTGGAAACGTTTCGACCCAGGGGACTTTCCGACCAACACTCGAAAGAACTGCTGGCGGAATCCGCTCATGAAATGATCCGGATCGGCGTTTCCCCGAAAGTCGGCACGGCCTTTCACCTGCCGACGATCGGCCGTACGATCAGGGTCACCAACCATCGCACCGCCGCACCGACGGGCCGCACGCAGGGGTTTCGGGAAATCAAGGTCTAAGTCCCCGTAATATAAGCCTGTCAGGATATCGGTTGGATCGGCTAGGCCTTCAGGGCCGTTGACAAGCTTTCAAAGAGCACGGTACAAAAGTCAAAGGTCGGATAGAGGACCCTCCCGAAGGCCTCTAAACCAAGAGTCAACTCTCTACAACAACAAGAATGCCGGAACTGGCCGGACCGGCCGGTCCCAGACCAGCGGAGACGCGAGGCAAGTCTCTGTGCCGCGTGTCACGCTTAGGTGACGGAACGACATAGCCGCGGCCGGCAGTTTGACATTCGCAAAGGAGGACATCTAATGAGCGACGTGGCCCCCGAAATCAAGGTCGGAGATACGGCCCCGGATTTCAACCTCAAGGACCAGGATCAGAAGGACGTAAAGCTCAGCGACTACCGCGGCAAGAAAAACGTGGTGCTCGCGTTCTATCCGCTGGACTGGAGCCCCGTATGCCAGGGCGAAAACAAGTGCCTGACGGACGACTTCCCCAAGTTCCAGAACGCGAACGCCGAATTGTTCGGCGTCAGCTGCGACAGCTTCTTCTCGCACAAGGCCTGGGCCGATTCGATGGACCTCAAGCACCGGCTTCTCTCGGACGTCCACCGCACCACGGCGAAGGCCTACGGCCTGTATTTCGAGCCGCTGAACTGCTCGAAGCGGGCAACGGTGATCGTGGACAAGAACGGCAAGGTCGCCTACGTGAAAGTGCAGGAAATCAAGGTCGCGCGCGACGACAAGGACATTCTCGCCGCTCTCGAGAAACTCAATTAACCTCTAACACCGGGTGCGTCGAGGAGGGACACTCTCCGCCTCGGCGCACCCGTCGGATCGCCATGTCTGGAACGGTCCTCGACGTCAGCGACGAGAACTATAAGGACTTCGTGAACGGAACCGGTTCGGTGGTCGCGTACGGCCTTGCGACCTGCGAACCCTGCAAGACGTACGATCCGATCCTGGAAGAGATCGCCGCCCGCTTTCCGACGGTCAAAGTCGGCAAGGCCAAGATGCACGTGCCCGGGCGGTGCCGAGAAATTAAGAGAACCCACGTCTTCGAGACCTACCCCACGACCCATTTCTTTTCCAACGGCAAGCTGCTCCTGACCCGCGAAGGGGTGATCGAGCCAGCCGAGCTTGCCGCGTTGATCTCGGACCATCTGCTTCCGTCCTAGACCCGCTGGAGTATCCCTTCCATAGGCCTGGCCTCCCTGGTTCCCGCATCAATCGCCCCTCGTCTCAAAACCCGCCACTTCCTTGACTCAATATCACCATATAGTAATGTCGAGGCACGGCTCTTACGGCATTTTCACTATGTCATCCGGCGAACATCCACGATACGACGCCCGGTCGCTGCTGAATTCCCAGCCGGTCAGCGTGACGGTCATCGACCCGGCGACCTATCGGGTTGAATTTCAGAATGAGACGGGTCTCAAGCAGTTCGGCGATATCGCCGGCCAATCCTGCTACAAGAAGATCGCAGCCTGCTCATCTCCATGCTCCTTTTGCCGCATGTCGGAGGCGTTGGCCACCGACTCGGTCGTATCTCAGGAAGTCGCCCTTCCTGGCGACAAGCACCTCCTGATCCATTGGTCGAAGGCTGCGGCGGCCGACGGCCGGACCCACGTGATCGAAACGATCGTCGACGTCACCGAACACAAGCGAACCGAGCATGCGCTGCGCCAGTCGCAGAAGTTGGAAGCCGTGGGACGGCTGGCCGGCGGGATCGCCCACGATTTCAACAACCTCATGATGGTGGTCATCGGTCATGCCCACCGCGTCCTGCAGCAGCTTGGCGGACATCCGGCACGGCAGGAACTGGAGCGGATCAGCCAGGCCGGCATGCGAGCGGCAGCCTTGACCAAGAAGCTCCTGACTTTTAGTAGGCAACAGGTGTTCGAGCCGAAGGAGCTTCCGGTCAACCAAGTGATCCGGGAGATGGAAGACATTCTTCGGCAGTTGATCGGGGAACAGATTCAGACCGTCGTCGTCCTCCATCCTCATACGGGGCATGCTCTCGTCGACCCGGTGCAACTCGGCCAAGTGGTCATGAATTTGGTCTTGAACGCCCGCGACGCGATGCCGGACGGAGGCTTGCTCAACATCGAAACCGACAACGCCGAATTGGACGACGAATTCACCCGTTTGCATCCGGGCGCCAGACCGGGATCCTACGTCAAGATCGTGGTGCAGGATGCGGGGTGCGGTATGAGCGTCGAGACGATGTCCCGCATTTTTGAGCCGTTCTTCACGACCAAGGGGCCGGACAAAGGAACCGGCTTGGGGTTGGCCACCGCGTACGGCATCGTGAAGCAAAGCCAGGGGTATATCGAGGTCACGAGCGAGATGGGACGAGGCTCGCGGTTCTGCGTGTACCTCCCGCGGGTCGGACGATCGGTCATCGAGGCGCCGCCGCCGAAAAAAGAAACGCATCCGCCCGCCGCCCAGGAAATGATCCTGGTGGTGGAGGACGAGGAGAGCATCCGAAAACTCGTCGCAGCCATTTTGCAGGATCAGGGGTATCACGTGCTGTCGGCCGTCGACGGCATCGAAGCGCTCCAGCGATTGCAGACGTTGAAAGGCCGCTGCGACCTGGTCATCACCGACGTAATCATGCCCAGGATGAAGAGCGCCGCCTTCGTCGAAGGCGTGAAAGCGATGAGGCCGGAAACCAAAGTGCTGTATATGTCCGGCTATGCGGGCGACACGTTACAGGCCAACGGCGTCGCCGAGGGTGTCCCGTTTCTTCAGAAGCCCTTCCTTCCCAATACCCTCATCGAGCAGGTTCACGAACTCCTTCAAACCGGCGCCGCGCGCTGAGGCGCGCCCGATCCTAGTCCCTCGCCCCAGAAGCTGTTGACGTGATTGCGAGGGCACGCCGCCTGCGCACGCGCCGGTTATGCGACGTATCGGCTCACGCCGAGCAACTGAAGGAAAGATCGCGGGAGTGGACGATCTGCAGGTGGGCGAGCTTGCCCGATGGAATGCGCGACACGAGCGAGGTCCAAATGAATTCGGCGAGTGATTGACCGGTCACGGAGGTCCGCGCGAAGACTTCGCGAAGGTCTCGGCGGTCCACCTTCGCGAGGACATGCTCCTCCACCAGCCGATTCAACGCCACGATGTCGGTGACCATACCGGTTACGGGGTCGATGGGCCCTTGAATCGTCACGAAACAATCCCATTGCCGGCCTTGGTTTTCTTCCTGCACGGCGGTGAAGGAATAGCGCCGGGTGACGCCTGCTACATCCAACCCGCCGGCCGCGGTGATTTCGGCAAAGAGATCCTCATCCTCATAGAGCCGGATCGCGTGCAGTGTACCGATGTCCGACTGGGGTTCGAGTTTGGTCCACAGCACCCGCGCCAGGTTCTCCGACGTCGGAATCCGGTCGGCGAAGTACGGCATATCGAGATTGAGATTCTTGTGATCGAACTCCTCGATCATCCCCAGCAGCACGCGCTTGAGATCGAAGAGGTTGATGACCATGCCGGTCTGGGGATCCACATCGCCCGACACGGTGACCTCGAGCATGTAGTTGTGGCCGTGGGCGGGAGGGTTGTAGCAGCGCCCGAAGACCGCGCGATTTTTGGCCTCGTCCCACTCCGGTCTAAAATATCGGTGTGCGGCCGCGAATTCGATCCGTTTTGTCAAGAGAACGGGAGCCAT
>DAOLIU010000116.1:6598-10549 GCA_035328385.1 Nitrospira sp.
GCAGATCCGCAAAGGCGCGCTTCAATCGGTCCGACGGACGGAACCGTACGAAATGCACGGCGCTGATCTTGGATTCGTGACTATGGCCGCCCTCAAAGACTCCGAATGCCCGCTCGTCTCCGCTCTCGATCGCCACCTTCTCGCCGCGGTCCAGCCCCATGAAACGATCGAGCCATTCTTTTATCTTCGCTTCCTCGGTGATTTCGATCAAGAGGGTGGCGCTGAGTTCGTCCGGTGAAGGCAGCAGCTCGTTGTAGACGTCCAGCTCGTCCTGGATCTTGCGGGGATCCACGATCCGTTCCACGCGGATCATTTCCTGGATCTGGAACCTCAGCGTCTCACGGTTCTCGAAAACCAGCGTGATGACCGGTCCGAGTGCAATTCGCCGGCGCCGCTTGAGCTCGATGATGCCGGATCGAAACCGCTCCCGCTCCCGCTCATACTCCTCGATGGAGAGAATATCCTCCTGGGTCAACCGTTTCACTTCGGCAACCCGTAGGCGTCACGGACGATCTGGATCGGATGAAGCGATGCTCTTCCTCCCGCGTGGGCCGATGCGCCGGCCTGATCCAACTGCAGCCCCGCCAGGGGACAGTCGGAGGCCACCACGTCGGCGGGGGTCTTCTCGATAGCGCGGACGACCTTGGCGGCGATGGTCATGGAGAGCGGAAAAAATTCGGCCTTGGCCGACCAGGCTCCGTCATGTCCCGAACACTTCTCGATGACCTCGACCTGCGCGCCGGCGCATTCCATCAGGTCCTTGGATTTGAAGCCGATGTTCTGGTCCCGCAGATGGCAGGGCACCTGGTACGCGACCCGTCCGGGCTTCCGCGTGAAATCGGTCGCCAGCTGGCCGTCCTTTTTCATTTTCATCAGGTATTCGCAGACATCGAACGTCCGCTCGGCGACCCGCTTCGTCCTGTCGTCGGCGAGTACTTCCGGATATTCGCGCTTGAGCATGAGACTGCAGCTGACCGTCGGAACCACCACGTCGTATCCCCGCGCGACCCAGGGATAGAGCGAGTCCACGTTCGCCCGTGCCGCGGCTCCGATCGCCCGGTCGTCACCGAGGTCGAAGCTCGGCATGCCGCAGCAACGCTGCTCCGGCAGCACCACTTCCACTCCGTTTTTTTCGAGCACCTGCACCGTCGCCTTCCCGACGTCCGTCGCCTGATAGTTCACCAGGCAACTCGAAAACAGGGCGACTTTTCTGACCGGACTGCTCCCGGTCGACGTGCCGCGCCGGCCGAACCACGCGGGAAACGTCTCGCGCGAGAAATGCAGCACGCGCCGCTCGCGATGGATGCCGAGCACGAGTTCGAGCAGACGACGGACCAGCCCGTTTTCCAGGAAGCGGTTCGTCAGCGGAGCCGTCAAACTTCCCAGCCGTCCCATCAGGTCGGTCATGATCAAGAAGCGGTCGCGCCAGCGGACGCCCCGTTCCGCCGCCAGCCGCTTCTTCCACAGCACCATCAGCAGGGGAAAGTCGAGATCGTATTGATGGGGCGGCGTGTAGGGGCAATGATTGAAGCAAAGTTTGCAATAGTAACACTCGTCGACCACCCGGTGGTGATCGGCCGGCGTCAGCTTGGCGACGTCGCCTTCATAGACGTCGATGCGGTCGAGCAGCGTATTGAAGGAAGGACAGAGATTGAAGCAGCGGCGGCAGCCCTCGCAGATCTCATAAATCCTGAGCGTTTCCCTGTCCAATTGGACGGGATCGACGGGATTGATGAGGCTGAGGCCTTTCATGGGTGCACGGGCAGGTATCTGATCAATCCACCGGCGTCACCGCGGATCCATGCGAAGCGTGCCGCGGTGAACCTGGTGGACGAATGCCAACGCAGCCGTCAGCCTTTGAGGCTGTCAAGGCCCTTTTGGAATCGATTCGCGTGCGACCGCTCGGCCTTGGCCAAGGTTTCGAACCATTCGGCCAACTCGGCAAAGCCCTCGTCCCGAGCCGTCTTCGCCATGCCGGGATACATCTGCGTGTACTCGTAGGTTTCCCCTTCGATGGCGGACTTCAGATTGGCCTCGGTGTTGCCGATGGCCACGCCGGTGGCCGGGTCACCCACTTCCTTCAGAAAATCCAGATGCCCGAACGCATGGCCGGTTTCCGCTTCCGAGGTGTCGCGAAACAATCCGCCGACATCAGGGTAGCCTTCGATATCCGCCCGTCGCGCGAAATACAGGTATCGCCGGTTGGCCTGCGATTCCCCCGCGAATGCATGTTTGAGATTGTCGTGGCTCTTGGTTCCCTTCAAACTGTTCCCCATTGCCCAGCCTCCTTATCCGATGCGAGGACGCTTGTCGCGCCCTACCGCCAAGTCCAAGAATAGACGTTCATTGATGTCATATGACGACCGCGCATAAGATAGCGCAGCCATCCGTGCAGGATCAACGGCTTTCCAGCTCTCCGTTTCCGGCCTCGCGATACGACGGCAATTCGTCCTTCATGTGCGCCAATGGGCGATATTGCCGGTCCTTGGCGGACAGAATCGGATCGGTGATCGGCCAGGGAATCGCCAGGGCCGGATCGTTCCAGAGGACCCCCCGCTCATCCTTGGGCGAATAGTAGTCCGTGCACTTGTACATGAAGATCGCCGTGTCGCTCGTGACGCAGAAGCCGTGCGCGCAGCCGGGCGGCACATAAATCTGCCGCAGGTTCTGATCGGACAATTCGAGGCCGTACCATCGCCCGAAGGTCGGGGACCCGACGCGGATGTCGACCACCACGTCGTAGACGCTTCCCTCCACGGCCATGACCAGCTTGCCCTGCGCATGAGGCTCCTGAAAATGCAGGCCGCGCAAGGTTCCCCGGACCGAACGGGAAAGATTGTCCTGAACGAACGATTCGACGATGCCGGCTTCCCGATAGCGCTGGATGTGGTAAGTTTCGGCGAAGACCCCCCGATGGTCACGCAGGACCGTCGGTTCGAGTATCAGCACGCCGGGAATGTCGATGGTGGTTACGCGCACGGGAAGGTGCCTTTAGGGGTTTCCGATTCGTTTGCGAGCGGATTATCCTGCCGCTCCTCTTCGACGTCAGCGACGATCCGGAGCCGGCGGTTCCGCCGGGGGATCGACGATGTCCGGACGCTCGGGGTACAATCGCCCGAGCCGCTCGATCAACGGTTTCGCGGCAGGCGTGCTTTCCCTGCTCGGCTCGCTCACCGGATTGTCCCACTCCAGTCTGGTGATCCCGGCCTCCGAGAGGAGCGATCGGATAGTCGCGAGGCAGGCATCGAGTGTCAATTCCGTGCCTTCCCGCAAATCGAGCACCCGTTGTTTCGGGTCCTCGGGCGGAGGGCCGGCATTGACCAGGGCCCAGCAGCGATCGAAGATCGCTCGGCGGACCGGTTCCGGCACATTGATCGTCTGGACATCGGACGTGCAGAGCGCGGATACGAACAACACGAATTGCAGATCCGGCATACCGGGCTGCTGGACATCCAACGACGGCATGACCTCGGCATTATCGACGGCACGGGGAACGGAGTCAACGCCGATGCCGAAAAGGAGTAATCAAGACGCATGGTGACGATTGAGCTGATGGGACAACTGCAGACGGCGGACGGAGAACGGGACCTGGCCGTCGAGCTGGCCGCTCCCATGTCCGTCCGGCAAGTGATCCAACGACAGGGCACGCAGCTGCGCCACCTGCTGCAGTTGATCCGAGAGAAAAAGGTCCTGGTCACGATCAACAAGAAAATCGCCAGCGACGACTCCTTGGTTCACGACGGCGACGCCATCCGGCTGGTCGGCCACGACGGATTCGGAGGCAGCGGCCTCGGACCCACTCACTAGAATCCTGTTCAGCGTGACGGCACCAGCAACCGATCGCCTCCGTTGCGGTCTGGTTCCCTGCAGCCCAAGCCCTCGATGAAACGCCGTTCGCAACCGGGCCTAAAAAAGAATGGGGCCGGCGCCCCGTTGGGAGCCGGCCCCTCT
>DAOLIU010000117.1:0-10347 GCA_035328385.1 Nitrospira sp.
GGCGCGGCGAGCGGCGCCGTCGGAGGTGCCATCACCGGGTCGCCCGGCCTGGGAGCCGCGATCGGCGCGGCCAGCGGCGCTACGTGGGGATTCCTGATGGGATTGTTTACCTCCAAGTCGCAGGGCAATCCCGCCTACACCAACTTCGTGAACCGCTGTTTACAAGAGAAAGGCTATGAGGTCACCGGATGGAATTAAATGGAATTAGATGAGGCGCAGGAAAACCGGTTCGCCACGTCGCGAGAAGGGGACTCGGCCATGAGCACGGCCTCCGCCCCGCCGAGTCGGTTGCCTCGCGGGAAAAACCGGCGGAGAAGCATGGCCGTGTCCGCGCTCCTCCTGGCGGCCGTCGCGACGAGTGCTTGTGCGGGGCCACAGCCGCTGTTGCGGGCGAATGCGAAATACCAACTCCAAGGTCGCGAGGGATCCCAGTTGGACATTGCGGATTGCCAGCAGAAAGCCGAAGCGGCTGGACTGGATCCGGGAACCGAGGCGCGGAGCGGCAACGTGGCGGCGGGCGCCGGTCTTGGGTTGATTGCCGGCGCAGCCGTCGGGGCGACCAGCGGCATCGCCGGCGGACCGACCGGTATCGCCATCGGCGCCGCAGCCGGGGCCGGGCTTGGATTGATCATCGGTTCGCTCGGAGGCGCGTATCGTCCTCTCGAACCGAACCCGCCTTATGCGGATGCGGTCGTCCACTGTCTCATTGAGAAGGGATATGAGGTGACAGGCTGGGATTAGCGCGGGTAGCGCAACAGGGCACCCGGAACGCGCACGAAAAGACTGTGCGACGGCCGCAGTCGGGATTGCCCGGCTACACTACCCTATATGTATGAATGAAGGTGAGGCATCAAACGAGGGGGGAGCTTGCGGAGCAGTATTCAATGAAGGTATCACTCACTTACTGAAGGTGGCGCTTCCGCGGCTTTGTGTTTGAGCGCCCGGCCCTTGTCCGGCGTGGGATCGGTGACCAAGCCGTAGACTTCGCGTCCCTCGTGACCTTCGGGCAAATACTCCGTGATCGGCATCCCGTCCTCGCGCACGAACAAGAGACAGTGGCAATACTTGTAGATCTGCATCTCGTCGCAGGCGCAGATCCAGCGGCGCAGTTTGGCTTCCGCCTGTTTGTCCTTGTAGAAGTTGCAGGGGCACAGCGGCTTCCCGAGTTCGTCCACATGCATGGCCAGCCCCTTGACCACCGCCTCGGTCACGGCGGGGTTTGGATGCATGGTCGTGCCGCTCTTTTCGGCGAATCCCTTCACGTACTTCCACATCTTGTCGAGACTCTCCTGCTTCGGGTCTGCCACGGCGACGCTCCTCATTTCTCGGGATAAAAGACGGTCGAACCTAGTTTACAAGCGGCGGGGGCTCCTTTACAATCCGAGCCCCTGCATGGACCGAAACGGACATCATGACCGGCGCACAAGCACAACAGCAGCTCCTAGGCCGTTTGACGACGGAGCTCGGTCCGGTCGCGGCCGAGCAATTGGCGCGGCGCCTGACCGAGGAGTCGATCGGTCCTGCCGCCGTTTTGACGCTGTTGGAGGAGCTGGAGTCCGTGTCCTCCAAGGGGGCCCGGGCGGCGATCGACGCGCTCCCGGAGCTGGACCGTCGTACGGCGTTGTCCTCGGTGCTTGCGTGGCTCGATCTGGGCGTCGCTCTGTCCGAATCCTCGGGCGCCACGGCTCTCCGATATTTTAGAGATAGTCCCCTCGTCCTGGGCGTCATCGAATCTCCAGCGTCGCGCGCGGGTGTCCTTGCGATAGGCCTGGAATTGGCCGATCAGGATGCCAATGTCGCTTTCGAATATCTGCGTACGGCTCCCCAGCTTGTTTCTGCATTGCCCGGCGGGCAACTGCGCGGATGGCTCGAGATCGGCACGGAGTTGACGGCCGTCGACGTCGTAGTCGGGCTCGAGTACATCCGACAGATTCCGGCCCTGGTTCCGGTGCTGCCGCTGGACGAAGTGCGGCGGTGGCTGTCGTTCGGCATGATGCTGATCACGCCGAACAGCTTGGGGAAGCCGGATTACGTCGCCACGATCGAATTCCTGCGGACCAGTCCCGCCATTCTGGGGGACATCGATCCAAGCTCATTGCGATCCAAGGTCGTGGCGCTCGGCGCCCTTCTGGCGGGGCGCGCGCCGCGGGCCGGCATCGAGTGGCTGGCGGAATCTCCGCGTCTGCTGCGCTCGTTGCCGTCGCCTGAGCTGCGCCTGAAAGTCCTCCAATACGGTCTGCTGGTTGCGGAACAGGACGCCGAATCGGCACTGGCCTATCTGCGGCGCGCCCCGGACGTCATCGGCCTGATCGGAGACATCCCTGATGCCGGGTCCCGTTTTGAAGATTGGTTCAAGTCGGGCATGGAGGTGCTGGCGTACAATGCCGAGGGTGCCCGCGCCTACTTCGCGACGGAAACCCACAAGGCCCTCGCGTCGGTCGAACAGGCCTTGAGCGGCGTGCCCCTCCGGCGGGTCGCCCGCCGGATGAAATTGTTCGTGCAAGGGCTCTGTGGTACGGACGTCGCCATCGCCGCCCTTCCCGATTCCGCCGTCTCGGCCGCAGCGCGCGCCACCGTCAGCGCCGACGGTCGAACGATCCTGTTGCCCGCCGTGCTGCGGCGCTATCCGACCGCCGACAGGAACGAGCGGCTGTATCTCGTCATGGCCGCCCATGAAGCGGGCCATCTGGAATTCGGGACCTATCGTCTGCAGCTCGAATCCCTCGACGACCTCTGCCGGACCGTCGTGGAGCGGTACGGGCGCTCCGCCGAACCGCCGCCCTCCTCGCTGGCCGAGCTGTTTCGCCGATATCCGCATCCCGGCCTGATTCGCGACCTGTGGACGTTGTTGGAAGACGGACGAGTCGAACGATTACTGCGTGAGGAGTATCCGGGGTTGCGCCAGGACTTGGCCCGGCTGGCCGAAGAGGCCGTGACGCCGCGCGATCCCGCCCAAGGCCTGACCGCGAAAGAATTGATCGTGGATTGCCTTCTGCGGCTCACGACCGGGGAGTCGGCGGACGCCGCCGTTCCCCATGGAGTGCGCGAGGAAGTGGCGGCCCTCTGGGAACTGTGCCGACCGATGCTCGCGGGAACGTCGACGGCCGAGGACGCGGTCCGTTGCGCGCACGAGGTATACGTACGGATGGAAGAGCTGCTGGCGCCGCGGGCGGGGATGATCGCCGGCGACCGGCGCGAAGAGGAGCAGGACGTCGGCATGGGGCCGGCCTCTTCCGAGCAAAGCGGCGACCTCTACCGCCCGGTGACGAATTGGGCCTATCGCGGCGAAATGAATCCCGAGTTCGTCACGCGCGGCGACGACGAGACCGTCGAGTCGCACGACGACCATGGACGATCCGCGCACCCGGGCGCACCATCGATGGCCCGACCTTCCGAGGGGGGACAGGCGCAACAGGATGACCGGCAATCGGCGGAGGACGCTCTTGGGGGCGGCCGATCGCTTCCGTCCGTGGCGGAGGAGCTGCTGGCGCTCGACGTGGACGCTCGGCCGGCTGCCGAGGCGCGGACCGACGGGACGCGAGCGGTGTATTATCCCGAATGGGACAGCGTCATTCAGGATTATCGGGTGAACTGGTGCCGGGTGATCGAGCGGCCGGCCGAGGCCGGATCCGACGAGTGCGTGGCCTCGGTCCTGACGGCGCATCGCAGCGCGGTCGCGTCGCTGCGGCGGGCGTTCGAAAGCCTGCGCCCTCCGGCCTTGCGGCGCGTGTCGGGGCAGGTTGACGGGGAGGATATCGACCTCGATGCGGTCGTGCGGCGGTCCGCCGACCTTCTGGCGGGAGCCGAAGGGGGCGATCGTGTCTACCTCAGACGAGAGAAGCGCGAGCGCGACGTGGCGGCGGCGTTCCTGGTCGATGTGAGCGGATCCACCGGCAAACAGTTGGACGGGACGCGGCGGGTGATCGACGTGGAGAAAGAAAGCCTCGTGTTGCTCTGTGAAGCCATGGATGCCTTGGGCGATCGGTATGCTCTGTACGCGTATTCCGGGCAAGGCCGCGCTTCAGTCGAATTTCTGACCATCAAGGACTTCGACGAGGGGCTGGGCAGCGCCACCGCTCACCGGGTGGGCGGGCTCCGCCCGAGACAGCAGAACCGGGACGGCGCCGCGATCCGCCATGCGTCGGCGAAACTGCTGGCGCACGACGCGAAAACGCGCCTCCTGCTGCTGCTCAGCGACGGGAGGCCGCTGGACGGTGAGTACAAGGACGACTATGCGCTGGAGGACACGAAGGCGGCGCTTCTGGAGGCGAAACGGCGCGGCATCGTTCCCTTTTGCGTGACCATCGACCGGGAGTCGGATGCGTATCTCAGACGAATGTACGGGGACGTGGGATATGCGGTGATCGACCGTGTCGAAACGTTGCCCTTGAAACTGCCTCGCATCTATCGGCATCTTGCAATATAACGTCTCGATATGACTCATCAGCCCGTCAAACCGACCGTGCCGCCGTGGCTCTACAAGCTCTTCACGGGCCACCAGTATCCCTACGTGCGACGCCTGGCGAAGTTTGCGCAACCGGTCAAGCCGGGGGAAGACCGCCCCGAGCCGACGAAGGACATGATCGAGGCCAAGTTCTGGGAGGTGTATCCCCGGTGTTCCATCAAGGTGCTGCAGGAAGTCAAAGTGGGAATGATCGTGGTCTTTCACGATCTCGGCGAATACCCGGCCGGCGGCTATCAAGAACTGGTCGCCAATCCGGAGGAGTTTCTGGCGCGGACGTACGGGAAGAAGAAGATCAAGGTCAATTTCTACGACGGAGAGAATTTCGTCTGTACGATCAATTTCAAAGTGGCGGGGTGGACGGAACACGAACACTGAGGGTGGTGTCGGGCTGAACCGGGTGAATGCCGGCGGGATTCACCCGCACCGCGCTCTCGATTCGGCATTCAGGAATCAGGACTGATCGGAGGGGACATGGGCCGACCGAAAATTACGGTAGTGGGAGCGGGAAACGTCGGTGGGACCACCGCGCAACGATTGGCGGAAAAAGACGCCTATGACGTCGTACTGGTCGACATCGTCGAGGGAGTCCCACAAGGGAAAGCGCTCGACATTTCGCAGGCCGGTCCGGTCTGCGGCTACAGCACGCACGTGGTCGGAACCAACGGCTACGAGGAGACGGCCGGCTCGTCGGTCGCGGTCATCACGTCCGGCATCCCGCGCAAGCCCGGTATGAGCCGCGACGAGCTCCTGACGACCAATGCGCGGATCGTGAAGTCCGTCGTGACCGAGCTGGTCTCGCGTTCTCCCGGCATCATCCTGATCCTCGTGACGAATCCGCTGGACGCCATGGTGCACGTGGCGCTTCGGGTAAGCGGCTTGCCGAAATCCCGGATCATCGGCATGGCCGGCGTGCTCGATTCCGCGCGGATGCGCACCTTTATCGCCGCCGAGTTGAAGGTGCCTGGTCCCGAGGTGGAGGCGATGGTGCTGGGCGGACACGGCGACACCATGGTGCCGCTGGCGCGGTATACGACGGTCAAAGGCCGGCCGGTGTCCGAGTTGTTGCCGAAGGAGCGGCTGGATGCCATCGTGAAGCGCACCAGGGACGGCGGGGCCGAAATCGTAGGGCTGCTGAAAACCGGCAGCGCCTTCTATGCGCCGTCCGCCTCGGCCGTGGACATGGTGGAGGCCATCCATCGGGACCAAAAGCGGGTGTTGCCGTGCGCCGTGCTGTGCGACGGCGAATACGGACTCAAGAACGTCGTCGTCGGCGTACCGGTGAAGATCGGCAGGGGCGGGGCCGAGCAGGTCGTCGAATACGAGTTGACCGCCGAGGAGCGCAGCGCGCTCTCCGCCTCGGCGGCGGCGGTCCGTGAGCTCTGCACGGCGGTCGATCGCCTGACGGCCTGAACACGGAGCGGCCTCCGATGGCCGCTGTTCGGAGCCGATTTCTTCATCCCTTCCGAGGCCTCAATTTCCTCGACGAAAGCGGTCGGCCGACGGACAGAAAATAATAGATGGACTATCGCCCGCTGTCTGCGTCGATGATTGTCCCGAATCGCTTTTCAACCGCAGGATCCGGTACACAGCCTCGCCGGACTCGCACCACGGCCGACAAGGAATTTCGAGAGAAAGAACGTCGGCAGGATTTGCGGCGCGGATCACGTCGCAAAGTCAGCCCATCTCCACCGGTCGGGCAAGTTGGAAGCCCGGAATGGCGGCGTACTAGGGAATCTCCTGGCGGCGGGGGACGCCATTACACGCGTGCACACGCATGGTGCACGCGGCGCCGCTGTCATGCTTGACAACGGAAGAGGCGCTACAGTACAGAACACGCCAGCAGCCTTACACTGAACAATGAACGGGGGAATCTATGAAGTTTCTTGAAGATCCAATGCAAACGATGGGAGCCGGTTTCGCGCTTTCCGTCGTGTTGATCGTTGTCTATCTCGGCATCTCGGGCGTCGGCGCCGGTGACGCGGATTGGACCGGAATTCTGTTGCGCTGGATCCACTTCCTGGCGGGAATCACTTGGATCGGGTTGCTGTATTTCTTCAACCTGATCAATGCCGCGTTCATGAAAAGCCTGGATGGTCCGACCAAGAACGTCGTCATCCCGAAATTGATGCCGTCGGCTTTGAACTGGTTTCGTCACGGTGCCACGGTCACGGTGCTCGCGGGGATCCTGCTCTACGGCAAGCTGTATATGCACGGCGGGACCGGCGCCTATGCCCTCGCCATCGGCGGCCTGTTGGGAATCATCATGATGGCGAACGTGCATGCCGTCATTTGGCCCAACCAGAAAAAAATCATCGCGGCGGTGACGGCGGCGGCACAGGGCACTCCGGCTCCGGCCGAAATGGCCCAGTGGGGCCGAACGGCGTTGCTGGCCTCCCGCGTAAATTTTCTGTTGTCCATTCCCATGCTGTTCTTCATGGGGGCGGGCAGCCACTTCAAGTGATCGATATCGCGAGGCCGGTCCGGTAGTTCGACCGGCCTCGTACGTCTACCGGCCTCTCCAGACCAATATGCCCAGTCCGTTCTAGGGCTGTGGCCCTAACCCGTTGAGATTCAGGCCTATTCTCTTCTCCTTGCCTTGACGGACCGACCTGGTCCCCGTATAGTACCGGCACTATGGTGACGCTGACGGAACCGCGCGTCTTACAAAAGCTGGATGGTCCCCCCTGGGACATCGACGCCTATCTGAAAGTCGGGGGGTATGAGGCTTGGAAGAAATGCGTCCGAGAACTCTCGCCGGAGCAGGTCGTCCAGGAGCTCAAGGCCTCCGGCCTTCGCGGCCGCGGCGGGGCGGGCTTTCCGACCGGCGTTAAGTGGGACAAGGTCCTGAATCATCGGGTGAAAGAGCACTATTTCGTCTGTAATGCCGGGGAGCATGAACCCGGAACCTTCAAAGACCGCCATCTGCTGAAAACGGCCCCTCACCAACTGATCGAAGGCTGTCTGATCGCTTCCCATACCGCCCGGGCCAAGGCCTCTTTCATCTACGTGAATCACGAGTACGAGGAAGAGCGCGAAAATCTCAAACGGGCTCTGGACCAAGCCAAAGAGCGGGGCTTCGTCGGGAAGAACATTCTCGGCAGCGGCATCGACATCGATCTTCAGGTATTCGAGGGCCACGGCAGCTATGTGGCCGGAGAAGAAACGGCGATGCTGGAGTCCATGCAGGGCCGGCCCGCGATGCCGCGCCAAAAGCCGCCGTTCTATCCGACGGACTTCGGTCTCTACGGCAAACCGACGCTCGTCAACAATGTCGAGACGCTGTGCAACATCCCGCGCATTTTGTATAAGGGCGCCCAGTGGTTCACGCAGGTCGGCACCGAAAAATGTCCCGGGACGATGATGTTTTCGCTGAGCGGGGCGGTCAACCGTCCCGGCGTCTATGAAATGCCCATGGGGATCACGATTCGGCAGTTGATCGAGACCTGCGGCGGCGGCGTGCCGGGCGGCCGAAAAATCAAGGCGGTGTTTCCGGGCGGTCCCGCGTTCTCGATGATCACCGCCGACCAATTGGATCTGGCGATGGATTTCGATTCGCTGAAGAAGGCGGGCACCGGGCTCGGGTCGGCCGGCGTGATCGTGGTCGACGATGCGACCTGCATGGTCCGCCAGACGCTGAAGTTTTCGAATTTCTTCAAAGGCGAAAGTTGCGGCCAGTGTCCGCCTTGCCGGATGGGCACCATCAATCTCGCGAACCTGATGACGAAGATCGAAGCCGGCGAAGGGACGCAAAATGACTTGGACAGCCTGCTCCAACTCTGCGGTTTCGTGAAAGGAACGGGGTATTGCACGCTCGTGACCGGCGCGTCCGTGCTGGTCCAGAGCAGCGTGAAGCTGTTCCGGCATGAATTCGAAGAGCACATTCGGTTGCACCGTTGTCCGTACCCGGCGGCGTCGGTCGACACGACGGTCCATTGACGAGGGGTGGATGCCTCACGTGACGTTTCTTCATCCGAAGGGCAAGAGCGGCATGGTGCCGCGGAATACCACCTTGCTCGATGCCGCGAAGGAATTGGGATTCCCGTTGAACCACGACTGCGGGGGCAACGCCTCGTGCACGACCTGCCGCGTCGAGGTGCAGAGCGGAGGGGAGCATCTGTCGGAGATCGATTTCGAGGAGCAGGATCTGTTGGATCGCGAAGCGCTCAGCGAGCCCTGGCACCGGCTCGGATGTCAGGCCAAGGTTCTGGGCGACGTCGTGGTGAAAGTGCCGGAATCAAAGTGGGCGGCGCCGACCACGGGACAATCCGAGGCGCGGGGTGTTGATATTCGGTAGAGAGGTGTTACACTAAAGCGAATCCAGGCAGGCCCGGAAGGTCTGGCTGACGAGAAGGAGGCCCACGATGGTGACGATCACAGCGGTGGCGGAACAGAAGATTCACGAGTTGATGAAGGAAGAAAAGGACGTGGTCGGGCTGCGGATCTACGTCCGCGGCGGCGGCTGTCACGGTTATCAGTACGGCATGGCGTTCGAGTCCAAGATGGCCGAGGATGATACCGTGATCGAAAAGGGCGACGTCAAGGTCATCATGGATTCCCAGAGCGCACCGCTCCTCCAGGGCGCGGAAGTGGATTACGTCGACAGCGTGCAAGGTTCCGGATTCTCCATCAAGAATCCGCAAGCCAAGACGACCTGCGGGTGCGGCAGCTCATTCAGCGCGTAGACGGCTCAGGGGTTTTGCCGTACGAGCGCCGACGATAGGGAGTGACAACGGAAGCCAGGGTCGCTCGGTCGAACGGGCGATCCTGGCTTTTCGTTTTTCTCTAGTCGTCCGGATCCACGGAAACGCATGCAGCTCACCATGACCAGACGGTATCGGTTCTGCGCCGCGCACCGGCTGCACACGGACCACCTGACGCCCGAAGAGAACCGGGCGGCGTTCGGGAAGTGCAACAATCCGAACGGCCATGGCCATAATTACGTCGTTCTGGTTACGGTCCGAAGCGGCGACGGCGGAGACGCCATTTCCCTCGAGCGTCTGGACCGGATCGTGGAGGAGACGATCGTCGAACGATTCGACCATCAGGATCTCAATCAGGATTCGGAATTCGCCGCGCTCACCACGACCGGCGAAAACCTGGTCAAGCTCATCTGGAACCTGCTGGCGCCCAAACTGCCGGCCGGAATGCTGGTAAAAGTGGGCGTGATCGAAACACGGGACAACTATTTCGAGTACGCGGCTCCGGCCGGATCACGCTGAACGAATTCGCGAAAGATAGGAACCGCAATGGCTAAACCACGCCGTCGTGTCTTGCAACGCATCGAAGATCTTCCGCCGATCGAGCGCCCTGCGGACTCGGGACAGATCCAATCCCTGATCGAGCAGTTGCTCAAGGCGCTGGGAGAGGCGCCGAGCCGCAACGGTCTGCTCAATACACCCGAGCGGGTCGCCAAGGCGCTGCAGTTCATGACCAAGGGCTATCATCAGAATATCGATCAACTCCTCAATGGCGCGCTTTTCCCGATCGAATACGACGAGATGGTCATCGTCAAGGACATCGACTTCTTCAGCATGTGCGAGCACCACATGCTGCCGTTCTTTGGAAAGTGCCACGTGGGCTATCTGCCGAACAAGAAAGTGGTGGGCCTCAGCAAGATTCCCCGCGTCGTGGACGCGTTCAGCCGGCGGTTACAAGTACAGGAGCGGCTCACGACGCAGATCGCGGAAACGTTGAAACAGAAGCTGAACGCGCACGGGGTCGGCGTCGTCATGGAAGCCCAGCATCTCTGCATGATGATGCGGGGCGTCGAGAAGCAAAACACCATCGCCGTCACCAGCTCCATGCTCGGAGCGTTCAGGACCCAGCAACAGACCCGGGCGGAATTTCTCAAGCTGATCAGCCGGAACGGGGTGGGGGACCTG
>DAOLIU010000118.1:0-10261 GCA_035328385.1 Nitrospira sp.
GTCGGCGTCCAGTCTGGGATTCCATGCGGCGAACCCGGCATCCCAATCGTGAGTAGACCCGTACGAAATGGGTGTTGACCGAGCATGAAGGCAGCCCGTCCCGCTGTGCATGATTGCTCGCCATAGGCATCGGTAAACATGGCCCCTTCTCGCGCGAGACGATCGATGTTCGGTGTCCGATAGCCCATAATTCCATGGTTATAGGCACTGATATTATGGACTCCGATGTCATCACCCCAGATGACGAGGATGTTGGGCTTCTTGTCCGCCGCATGGACATCCCGGGGCATGGCTCCGGCAATGCACAGAATGACCGCCAGGCCAATCAACCACTGCATCCTCTTCATGACGTCCTCCTTCACTTCTTGCCCAAAATCGGACTGGTCCGACACGGGTTTCGATCCCGCGTCACATCACCGATGAGATGAACCCGCCGGCCGGGATCGCCAGGAGCGGGCAGGGCGTCCGCCGGAGAATTCGTTCGCTGTGGCTTCCCCGCAGGGCGTCCAGAAAGCCGTTTCGTCCGTCGGTGGTCATGACGACCAAATCGGCCTTGACCTCCGTTGCCGTATCGACGATCACGTCGATCACGTCGCCCTGTTTGGTCAGCACATTCGACGTCCACCCGGGTAACTCGGGAAGATTCACCTGCGGCATGCTGGCATTGTCCCCGACGTGCAGGACGTTGAATACGCCGCTGGAAACGTTCATGCGGCGCGCCAGACGCGCCGCGGCCTGGAGGGCCGGCTGCGGCGGTGGAACGGCCGCGACGGGGATGAGGATGCTGCTCAACGAGACGGAGCCGTCTTGCAGCGAAACGAATCCGTTCAGCCCCTTCGGAATGAACAGGGTCATCAAACGGGATTTGCGCGCAATCGGCTCCGCGACCGATTTGCTGAGCCACTGAAACTGCTCTTTGCTCTGATCAGTGGCCAGAACGATCAGGTCCGCATTATGGTTTTTCAAATAGGCCGTGACGGATTCCACCGGATCGTCATGCCGCGACTGAATCTTCTTGACGCCGATGCCGAGCTTCGCGACATCCCCTGTCGAACTGTTCTTGGGCAAGAGTCCCCACCGTTCCAGCGTCGCTCTGACGCCGGGAAATTCCGTCCAGTCGGAGGTCTCCTTCGTCGACACGTGAAGGATGGTGAGATCAGCCTGGGCGAGGAGCGCGGCCTTCAGCGCGTGCGCAAAGGCTGTTTCGCTGGCAGGAGTAAAATCGGATGGATGAAACACCTGTTGCAGAATCGCCACGTCATTGGAATCCGCTGCTGGCATGCTCCCTCCTCGTTTCAACCGCCGATGAACCCGATTGGATGATTGATTTGTCCCGTCCTCCACCAGGCCCGTGATGGGCTCTGAAAACAGTGCCCCCTTCCCTGCTGAGAGGGAAGGGGGCACCGGCGTACCCGCCGCTGAGCTCGGACTAGTACACCAGCGGAATCTGTTGGGCCAGCTCGAACTTCAGAATGGAACGAATCTTGTTTTCAATCTGAAGATATCTGGCGGTCTTTGACGGAGACAGGGCGCCGGCAAGCTTTTCCGCGTAAGTTTTCTGCAGCTTCACTTCCGCGTCCTGGACCGACAGATAATCGGTCATCAGCTTCTTCGCCTTGTCATCCGCAAGCGGTCCCTTGTTGAAGGCTTCGGCATATTCCGTAATCGTCTTGCCGAGTTGCTGGTTCACTCCTTCCAAATCTTTCTGGTAGGACTCATACAACGGCCAGAACTGCTTCGCTTCCGCGTCCGTCAGCTCCATGTTGCTTGCGACCAGCAGCTTCTTGTCCGCCTTGAGCTTCTGCTTCAAGATCTCCATGTTCGTGTCCGAAGGGGCCTGCGCGAACACCGGAACGGCCGTCAACATGGCTCCAGCCAACACAACCGACATCACCTTGTACATGAGCGAATCCTTTCTGAAATGGGGGTTGAGGAACGATGGGCCGGAACGAGCGGCACGTCGATTTCCGTACGTTATCGGGCCGGCATCACGTTAAACGAGGCACTTATTTAGCACACTCTTATCACTTTGACCAAGAGGCAGAAACTGTCAAAATTGACAGGGGTCTCCAAATACCAACATCCAAAACCCAACACTGAAGTCTAAATTCGAAATCCGAAATCCGAAATTCGAAATGATAGAAATGGGAAAGCGGCTTGGCTTTTGGGCTTTGGGACTTGTAGTTTCGAATTTCGAGCTTCGTGCTTGGATTTTGCCCCTTGAATTTGGGTTTTGAAGCTTTAGGGTTTGAGGTTTCGTGTTTCGGATTTCGCGCTTCGGGTTTCGTGCTTGGAATTTGGGCTTTGGAGCTTCGGATTTCCCTGCTCCGGGGCCTAGGATGACTCGCGGCATCCCATGACCAGATTCTTCATTTTTCCCGCGAAATCCGTGATCGTTCCCTTTGCCTGGTCCCAGGGAGACGGATCGACCCTGTACACCGGATCCTTTGCCGTACCGCTGATGCGCACCGCGAACGGCAGGGCGGCAAAGCCGTCCGGTAGGAGCAGAATGGCCGACATACAGGGAATCTTGATGTTCCGTCTGAACGAGGGACCGATCTTGACGAAGACCAGGCCTTCGAGCGCCCCGTCCGCCCCCAGCTTTCCGGTTCCCTCCAACGACGAGACGGTGCCGGTCGCCACAAGGCGATCCATGACCAGGTCACCGGTCTCCCAACGCATCTCCCCACGGAATTCGGAGAATCCCATTCGGTTGAACTCGTCGATATGGGTTTCCCTGGCGAGAAAACTGGCGAGCGGTATTCGGGTGAATTGTCCTCCCGTCACGGTGAAACTGAGCGATCCTTTCGCCTGTTCTTCCGGCTGGATCCCGCCGGGAATTCCGCTCCCGGATGTCTGAAACGAGCCGAGTCCCGTCATGCGCGCCGTCTCGCCCGGCTCGACCGCTCTCAGCAGGGTTTCGATGTTCAAGCCTTCGCCCTTGCCCGTCCATTCGAGACGGCCCGTCCCCTGCCGGCCGGTCAATGCCATCGTCCCTTCGACTTTGCCGTCGGCCAGGCCGGTGGGTTCCATTGCCAGGTCGATCCGCTCTTCCGTGCCCTGCACGGTCAGTCGGCCCGGCCCGATAGTCAGTCCGCCGTAGGATACGGAGCCGATGGAAAGGACGCCGTCGAGATGCGTGAACGGAACGTCCGGCAGTGTACCGGAAGGCTTCGGTCCGGCTCCTCCTTCGGCTTGAACCTGGGAGTCCGACGGAGAATCCGGTTTCGAGAGCAGCGCGGCGTACCAAGCCGCGTCCAATGAAGCGATCTTTCCTTCGAATTCCGCTCCGGCGAGTCGCCCGAAGCCGAATTGCCCGCTTGCCGACGCATGATCCGCCGTGCCGTTGGGCCGGTCCGACGTCAAGGTCAACTTGGAGACGGTCAACACGCGATCATGCCAGACCACGTCTTGCCCGAGTCGAACCGTGGCTTCGGCCGGCCCCCCGTCCTTTCGAGACACCGTCGCCGGGCCGACGGTTTCCTGCCCGCTCACGGTCACTTTCCCGCTCTTCATGTCCATGGCCACTTTGAGATCGGCGTTCAGCGGAAGCGGACCGGCAAGACGCCCCGGCAGCGCTCCATACAAGTCGATGACGGGCCCGCAGTCCAGTTGTTTGGAGACGAGACGGGCCGTCGCTTCGGATTCGGACGCGGCGATCGGCCATCGGCCCCAAACCGACATGGAGCCGGCCTCGTTCGCCGCATGTCTGAACGTCAGGACCAGCGGCTTCAACTCGACGGCCGTCCTGGATCCGTTCACCTCCACCGTTCCGCGCGCGTCAATGTCGTAGGTCAGGACACGTCGGGGAAGCGGCTTGAGCCGAAGATGACGGGATCGGATGCCGATTCGCAGTGAAACGGGGGAACCACCGCCTTGACTCGATGCCCGCACGTCGGCCGTGACGGAACCGCCCGCCACCGACTTGAGTTGCGGCTTGTCCAGCATGCCCATCCGGAGCAGAACCCCCGTGATATCCCCCGTGCTGAACCTGGTGCTGAGATCCATCGTCCCGTCGGCCGGATCGGCCGTGCCGCTGAGGCGCGCGTCCGCCACGACCATGGTCCCGTCAAAGGCGCGCAGGTTCCAGTTCGCCAGTTCGACCAAGGACGAATCCTTCACGGTGGCGTCGATTCGGTTCCGAAACGTGAGGGGTTTGCCGATCCGCACGACGCCGGAGTCGACGGTCACGCGCTCGAGATCGAACGTCCCCGAGACGGCCAGGGGCTCCGCCTCTCCCCACCAGCGGATCGTCAGCCGCGAATCGACGAACCCGCTCTTGACCTGATCCAGGGCTGTCAGTTTCAGGAATTCGAGACGCGGCCTCAGCGCTTCGATATCCAACCGATGGATCTCAATCCCCAGGGTGGCCAACGGATTGTCCGCGCGCACGGCAGCGCGCTTCCGTCCCGTCCGACTCAAGGACATCTGAATCGGATGGTCCAGGACGGCCGTCAGGACCGGATGAGACTGCTGAAACGTTTGGAGGATGGCCCGGTCGATCCGGAGCACCCGCCCTGTTCTATCGACGCGCCCAGCCTGCCTCATCACCAAATCGGCCGGATGGGTCGGGTGAGGGTTCTTCGGAAGGTATAAGCTGACCTGCCGCCCCCGGAGGTCGATTTCCCACCTGAGCAACGCTCCCGTGATCGAAGCTTGGGCGGTCCCGCTGAAATGACCGCGATTGAAGCCGCCTTTCGTCCATCGGGCCAGCACGGGATTGAGCGCGCCGGCGTGCAGATCGTTCAGAGCCAGCGAGCCCCGCAGATCGAGATCCGTTGACGGGGCGGTCAGGTCGACCGTCCCGGACAACTCCAACGTCCCCTTGGACCGTTCGCCCGAGACCGATGCCGTGGTCAGGAACGAAGCAATCTTCAGTTTGGTGAACTCCGTCAACGTGCCGTGGCCGACATGCTCGAACGTCACCGGCGGACCGAGTATATCTCCCGCGGACGCTTCCATGACGACATCAGAGACTTTCACCTTGAGGGCTAGGTCCACCGCCTTCCCGCTGCTCCGCCCGGAAGCCGTCATGACCCCTTCCACCCGTCCGTCTTGCAGTCCGTCCAACCCCTTCCAGCGGAACGCATCGAACCACCGGCGCAGATCGGCCACGCTCAAATCGTTGATCCTGAGGGCCCAATCGGCCCGAGACGCAGCCGACGGTTCAGGATCCTCTCGTTCGGCCTGGCGGGCGCCGAGTTTGAACGTCAGCGTTCGCTTCAACTCTCCCGCCAGCCAGACCTTTCGTTGATCCGCCGCGTGCACGTCAAAGATTTCCAGCGCCAGATTCCGGGAATCACTGTCGAACGTCCCGGTCTGGGCAAGATCAATGTCCAATGGCGGCGTGACAGACTGATCGAATACGACCCGCAGCTTCTCTCCAGAGAAGACCGAGCGAACGGCATACCGTGGTCCCACGGCATGCACGTCCACATAGCCGCCGACATGCGCGGCACGAAGGCGAATGGGCTGTTGCTCGTCCACCAGCAGATCGAGCGCCTGCTCCGTGACCTCTTGAATCTTGACGCCGAGGTCCGTCTCCGTTCCTTGCGCCGAGGCGGTCCTCCGCAGCGTCACGGAGGCATCGACAAGGCGGTTCTCTCCCAGCCTGACCGTGACGACCGACTCGGCTTGCAGCGCTGCGTCGACGAGATCGTAGCTGCCGGTCGCTCGCTGATCGACCGAGAGGGTTCCGGCCGGCGTTCCGCTTGCGCTCCACGGCGAGTCCCGAACGATCAGCTCATTGACCGCATTCCATTCGATCCGCCGCGCGCCGGCAGCCTGTCGAAGCGAACCGGTCACGATCATTCTGCCCGCCCACCGACTGCCATTCGTTTGACGAAGCGCCAGCTCCCCTTGCCCATCGACGGTGCCGTTTCGTTCGAATCCGACGTCCTGCACCGTCGCCTGTATGTCCGTGACGGTGAAGTCCTGGTCGTCCGTTTTGACGAACACGGCGCACTTGTCCATATGGCCGCGGCGGACGGCCCAGCGAAAAAGCGGGCTGTCTGGGGAGGAGGCGCTCGGAGCCGTTCCGTTTCGCTCCGGTGAAACGACGAGTCCGATTTCCCCATGATCGATCCTGACGTCGTCGACGACCAGCGTCCATTCGCGAAGGGACGCCATGCCGGCCAGGCTGAGGTGAAGCCGGCCGACGTTCGCGATCAGACCTATGTCGGGCTCCCGATACGAAAAGCCCGTCACGTCGACCGTGGCCGGCAGCGTCAACGATCCGTTCTCCGCCTCAAGGTCCCCTGGAAGCAGGATATCCGCGAGGGGAACGATCACGTGGGTGAAGGCATGCGATGTCTGAAGGTACAACACCAAGAGAACCAGGCAGAGGCCGGATCCGAACAGGACGTAGCCGATGGTGCGGAGGCTCGAGTGGCGGCGGGTGGAACGGGCCCCTGTCATAGCAGGGGGCACTCTACGGCACTGGACGGCTGGGCGCAACAATCGGCGGCAGCGGGTCAGGTTCCTCTTGCGTCATGCCCGCGAAGGCGGGCATCCATATCCTCGATCAAGCCTCAATGCTGAGGAAAGACCTTGACTGAATTTCCGCTTCCGCGGGAATGACCCACTTCAGGGCCTGATGGCAAACTGATCCGACCCAATCGGCGAACCCGTTGCTTCAATAATGATAGGAGATTCCACCGACGATGTGGTTGATGCTGTAGGTCCCTTGAAAGCCGGTCAGCGGGCCGGTGCCGGCGACGAAATCAAAGGTCGCCCGGTTGTATTTGTACTCGGTAAAGATGCCGATCCGCTCGGTCACGTAGTAGCGCAACCCGCCCAGCACGTTCAGCCCCGGCACGAAGTTGTCGCGGGCGGTGAAGTTGCTGTTCTGGATATAGGTCCAATTGATGCCGAGGCCGACTCCGGCGTAGGGCTGCAGCCGGCAAAACTCCCGCTCGTAGCGCATCTCGACCCGACGGGTCACCTGTTCCGTATGGTCCGTCGTCGTGGTACAGGAGAACTGCCCACGGATGATCGCGTTCACCGCCAGGGTCGTGACGCGCATGTAACTGCCCGGCGCGGCACCCTGCTGCTGAATGTTGGGGGTCGTATTGAAGGCTTCGATCTCCACCCCGAACCAGCTCAGCTCATCGGAGAAAAATCCCCCGGCCTTGGCTCCATAGACCCCGGAGTCGGCGAGACTCCGGTTTCCGAAGCTTTGTCCGGCAAGGTTACCGATGCCGTCCGTATTGAATTTTCCCCCGAACGTATAGCCGCCGAATCCGGCGATATACCCCTCGGTGGGCTTTACGACGACCCGCTCGCTGTATTTTTCCGGTTCAGGCGCAACCGCCTGCTCGGACGGCTTGATCTGCCCTTGATCCCTGGGGGCCGGTGGAGACTGTGCCGAGACGGCGGCCGGCAGCGCCGACCAGGCCCATCCCACTATCGCCACCACTCCATACCATGCCGCAATTTTCGATCGTAACCGACGCTCGGTCATAGTCGTCTCCTGAACGATTCCTCTTACCATTGCTTCGTCTTCATGATCTCGTGCGGCCGTTCGATCGGCAGTCTACCGGGCCTGCGTCCGAGGAGGATAGCGCTCGAATGCCCGCGCGATCGCCCGGTCCGCCTGATCGAGCCTTCCGGCCGAGGTGTCTTCCAGATGCGTATTCATGGTCGCCCGCCACATCAGCTCCCGTTTGACCGGATCGACCAGATCCACGATCAGCGTGCCCTCTTCATAGGGATAGGTCGTTTGGCCGCCGCCGTACCTGGCTCCCCAGCCGTAGCCGGTGCGCCAGGCCTTCCGAAGCTTTTCATTGACCGCCACCGCATAATAGACCGTGAGGTCCGGCCGCTGGTCCAATCGAACAGGCCGGAGGTCCTTGTTCGTCAGCTCACGCGCCAGGGCCGACTCGATCCGGTCGCGAGCGGCGGCATCCTTGTCGATGCCGCTTTCCTCGGCGACCGGCCGCTCGGCGAAGGCGAACGTCTTGAATCGCGAAAAATCGGCGGCAGGATCGTGCTCCGTCTTGACGTCGATGGAGATGCAGGCCGCAAGGACGATCAGCAGACACGCCAGCGGACCTGCCGTCGCATGTGTGCCGGCGATCATTCGGTTCTCGTAAACTCCCCGTGAAAGCGCTCTCCCGTCTGACGGTTGGCCGCCTGGATAAAGAGGAGGGGCTTGCCTTTCTTGTCGTGGAGGGTTCCGGTGACGGTCCGGAGATCGGAGCCTCCCTCCAAACGGCCGTCCCGGACCTCCAGGTTCCCGGTGCCGAGGACCATATCGGAAGCGGTCTGGCCGACAAAGAGATAGGTGCCGTTCTCGCGGATCATCAGCTTGACCTCACCAGCCGGCACGACTCGGCGTTCCTTCATCACGACGCCATGCCATTCGCCGACGACGGTGTTGAGGTTCTGTATGGGCACCAGCGGCCACTTCGATTCATAGTGTGCCGGCTTGCTGGAGCAAGCGGCCGCTGCCATGCACACGAGAACGCCAGCCAGCAGCCGGCGTGAGCTCGAGACGGTACGATGCCGATTCATGCGATCCTCCCTTTGGGATTGTGTCAGTCCGCACGTCTCTTGCGATCATGCGCTTCCAGCAGGGCCCGCTTTGATCCATCCGTTTCCGCGCGCTCGGCCTCTTTCAGCTCGACAGTGACGCTGTGGATGGTTCCGGTGAATCGGTTGTCTCGTTCCTTGTAGTCTTCCGTCACCGGCGTTCCGTCATCCGTCCCCACGTCGGTTCCTTCGTCGGCCGAATACACGCAACATTGCGTGCGCTCAATTCGACCCTCGGCCACCTTTTCACCGTTGACCAGGATCACGCCCATGCCCCCCTTGCCGGGACCGCCGCCGTCGTAGGCAAATTCGTACTGAATCGACGCCTTCCCGGCTCCCAGCGCCTGGGGAGATGAAATGGTAAACCGTTGCAGGCCGACGAAGTTGTAGGTGTAAGTCGGCCTGCCGTCCTTCATATAGAGACTCCAACCGCCGAACCTTCCGGCCTGGGCGAGAATGACGCCGCTGGCTCCTCCTTCCGGAATCTCCACCGAAGCCGTGACGGAGTGGGATCGGTTCTTTGTGTTGATGAAGACGTTCTCCGACATGCCCGTCATGCCCTCGTAGACCGTCAGCGTCGTGCGGCCTCCCATGAGGTCCGGTCGGCCGGCCGTGGCGGCATTCATGCGCTCGAGGACCCGATCATCGATCGGCAAGACGCGGTATCGTACGGCTTCCTTCATAAAGAGGTCTTGCAGTTCCTTGAGCTTTGCCGGGTTCTTCGCGGCCAGATCGTTGACCAGACTGAAATCGTCGCGCGTGTCGTAGAGTTCCCACTTGTCTTTGGCGAGAGGCTGGCGCGCCTCGTATTCCCATGGAGCACGATGGATGGTTCCGGCGAACCATCCGTCGGCATAGATGCCCCGGTTGCCCATGATCTCGAAATATTGGACCCGATGGCGGCTCTTCGCCTTCGCGTCGGCGAACGTGTAAACCATGCTGACACCCTCGATCGGTGACTGTTTGGTCCCGTTGACCATCTTGGGCTCCGGCAGTTTGGCGGCTTCCAGTACGGTCGGCGCGACGTCGATCACATGATGGAATTGGCTCCGCACTTCGCCTGCGGCTTTGATCATCTTGGGCCAATGGATTACCATTCCGTTGCGGGTGCCGCCAAAGTTCGACGGAACCTGCTTGGTCCAGGTGAAGGGGGTATCGCCGGCGACCGCCCATCCGGCCGCCATATGATTGTAGGACATCGGCCCGCCGAGCTCGTCGTAATGCTGCAGAATGCTCTCGACGGTTTCCGGCACGTGGTTGAAATAGCTGTATTCGTTGAACAGGCCGTTCATGCCACCCTCGGCGCTTGTGCCGTTGTCGCCGACGATATAGAAGACCAACGTATTGTCCATCTGGCCGGTCTCCTCGACGGCCCGGATCAGGCGGCCGATCTCCGTGTCGGTGTATTCGCCGAACCCGGCGAAAATTTCCATCTGACGCGAGAACAATTTTTTCTCATCGGCCGTCAGCTTGTCCCAATCCTTGATGGCGTCCGGTTTCGGCGCGAGCGTGGTGCCTTCAGGAACCACCCCTAGCTTGATCTGCCGAGCCAGCGTCTCTTCCCGGAACTTGTCCCAGCCGCCGTCGAACTTGCCCTTGTATTTTGCGATCCATTCCTTTGGCACGTGGTGCGGAGCATGCGTGGCGCCCGGCGCGAAGTAGAGGAAGAACGGCTTGTCCGGGGTCAACGATTTCTGATAGCGCATCCAGTTGATCGCCTTGTTCGTCA
>DAOLIU010000119.1:0-10248 GCA_035328385.1 Nitrospira sp.
GACCGGCAGGAGCCAGCAGCAACCACCAAGGACGCAAAAAGAAGAAAGACAAAGGACTCATGGACTCTTCTAAATCACAAATTCCAAATACCAAATTCCATTGAGTGGTCTGGAGATAAGAAGACTTCTACATCGCTTTCAAGGCGATCGCAGAAAGTATCTTCGTCAATTCCTCGGCCTCTTGGACCAAACTCCTGACTGTTTCCACCTGAACAAGCTCGTGTGTTTCTCCTATGAGCCGCAGCCAGTAGGCACTCTCTTTGGCTTCCTTTCGGCTAATGCGAATTCTCATGAGGAAATCTTTCCGGCTCAACGCTTCATTCGCTTCTCTGTAATTCGCACCTATCGATCCGGAAGAGCGCACTAGTTGCTTGCAATCTTCAATGCAAGCAACGTCTCTCGGTAACGTCTTCACAAGCATCCGTACCGCTTTCGCGAACTGAAATGTCCTTTCATCAAGGTCGTAGTACGAATGTTGTGACCCCAATTGCGTGACCTCAGCCGATCAAGGTTTACCGGTTGCAACCGAATGATTCCCCATTGGAGTTTCGTGCTTCGTGCTTGGAATTTCGTGTTTGCGGCCGATAGTTATCCACACAATCATCACCAGATGGTAGCCCACCAGCAACAGGGCCGCCGCGCAGAGCGGGTAGAAGTACAGCGCCCGTTTCGGACGGTAGAGCGATCGTTTCACGCGTTCAGGCGTGACCTCATCCAACGTCTTGTAGATTGCCTCGAGCCCGTGCCGCCGCTCTCCTCGGAAGGAGCGACCGCCCGTCGTCTGGGCGATATGTTCGAGCGCGCCCAAATCGACCCGCTGCTCCCCTTCCGCCTGAGGATTCCCGATTCCAATGGTATGAATCGTGATCCCCTGCTGCTTGGCGATCTTGGCTGCCTGCTCCGGCGGCAGCTTGCTGGCGGTATCGTTTCCGTCGGTCAGCAGAATGAGAACCCGCTCCTTCATCTTTGAATGGTCCGTCATCTTGACGGCTACGCCGATGGCATCGCCGATACTGGTCTGAGGCCCCGCCATGCCGATCCGGACCTCGTCGAGCAGGAGCCGCACGGCGGCGTGATCCAAGGTCAGCGGAGCCTGCGGAAAGGCCGCGGAGCCGAATACGATCAACCCGATGCGGTCGCCCTTCCGCCTGCCGATGAAGTCGTCCACGACTTCCTTGACCGCCGTCAGCCGATCGACGCGCCGCCCCTGCCGGTCGGTAAAGTCCTTGGTCTCCATGGACTGGGACAGATCAATCGCCAGCAGGAGATCACGCGCGGCCTCCACCCGTTCGATCGGCGGTTCGATCCATTGCGGACCGGCTGCCGCGAGGAGGATCAATCCCCATGCAATCGGCGCAAGGACTTTCTGAACCCAATTCGTCTTGAGCACGATCGCGCCGCGCGCGGGCATGAGGCCGGCAGCCTGCGCGGCTCCCTCAAAAAATGGAATCCGGACGGCCCGGCTGACTTCGCGGTACGGAGGAAGCAGCCACCATACGAGCAATGGAAGGGGCAGCAGGGCGAAGATCCACGGAAGATCAAAGATGAGCATGGTGTCCTTCGATCCAGCGGTGCACCAACGCGATCAGATCCTGAACCTCGGATTCGGGTATCGCGGCAAGCTCGTCCGGCCGGCCGTACGAGAACAACGTCAGGAGCCGGCCCGGTCCATCTGAGAACCCTCCGGGAGCACAGGTCCGGTCCAGGAACTCCCACCATGCCCGATCCGACATGGCAGCCACGGTTTGTCGTCCGGCGGCAATCAAGGCCGTTCGTTTGAGCAGGACTGGAATCGCCGTCAACGCCCGGTGTCTCTCGTCGGGATTTCCGATCCTCGTCTCTATCTCCGCCAGCTCGTTCAGAGCCATTCTCCGGTATCGATCGGCGGCATGACGTCGGATCAGGCGCCACAGGCCATAGCCGATCGCGACCAGGGCCAGCGCACCGATCAGGAGCCAACCGGCGGTCTGCGGAGTGTATGGGATCGGATCAGGAAGGGGGATGTCCTTGAGAGCTTCGAGGCTGTGAGCGCCATGGTCCACGTTGACCTCTCACACGGCATGCGGCACGCGACGACCCAGCAGGCGTCTGATTTGCTCGACCACCGGCTCGCCCGAATCGATCGCGAACAACGGCACGTCGCTCCGGCGCAGCATGGACGCGACGGTCTGAAGCCGGCCGGCAAAGAAAGATTCGAGGGGTTCCCGAACCTGCCGCTCGTTCAAATCGATTTCGACTTGCAGAGTGCCCTCGGTGACCACCAACCGCCCGTCCCCGGCGGGACTCCGCGCGAGCGGATCGAAAACCAATATGGCCGCCACGTCGTTGTGTGTCCGGAGTTGGCGGAGCAACTGCTGGGTCCGCTCGCTCATACCGGCAAAATCGCTCACGACACAGACGAGGTGATCGTGATGGGCGGCCTGCAGCGCTCGTTCGAGCGCCCGGTCCAGCTGTGCATATTCCGCCCGAACCGGACTGTCCGGTGCGAGCGCCCGATTCATGTCCGTCACGGTCCGGCACAAGGCTTCGACGCAGCTCCGGCTGCGATGGGGACGGATATGGCGAATCTCCCGGTCGTTGAAGACCACCGCGCCGACCCGGTCTCCGGCGCGGAGCACCATCCAGGCTCCCAATGCCCCGACCTGCGCCGCAGCAACGGACTTGAGCGCCAGGCGGGAACCGAAGAACATCGGCATCCGTTGATCGATGACGAACAGCGCCGGACGATCACGCTCTTCCGTATAGGTGCGGACATGGGGCGTGCCCAACCGAAGCGTGACTTTCCAATCCAGGTTTCGAATGTCGTCACCCGGCTGGTAGTCCCGGATTTCCTCGAAGTTCAACCCTCGTCCACGCATCCGCGACGCATGCCGCCCTGCCAGGACGCTCCGACGTTTCTGCCGAGGCAGAAACGTCAGGCCCGCGGCCTTGTGCTCCAAAGCCATGAGATCGTCCACGGACACGTAGACGCCTGGGACCGAAGACTGGATCGGTGGAAGGGTGGAAGGGTGATGGGATGGGAAAAAAGATTTACTCATCCTGTGATTCTAAGCCCGGTTTCGCCAGTTTATTCGACCGCGTCTGGTATTCGGCAAGGAAGTTGTCTTGCCAATCACCATTCACTTGCTTCTTTTGTAGACTTTCGATTAGGCGTCTCAGTCCATTTTCCAGTTTGAACGCCACGGCATCTGCTCGCTCAAAATCTCCCGTGGGATCTGAGAGGCAATTCGACAGGCATGAAGCCCCGAAACAGATTCTCCCGTGGATGCAAGAGCCACGTTCAGGAACTGGAGGTACTCCCTAATTGAACGGCGACAGTAACCTTCGGCTATGTTGCGGTGAACGGAATCGACCGCCGCAATTTGCTGAATCGCCACACGCCGCAAATGAGCAGGAAGCGTACGGAACAGCTCGCACGTGAGCGCGTAATAGTCGATCGCATCCCGCCATACAGTCAACTTGCGATAGCCTCGGTTAATATTCTTTCGTTGCGAAAACTCCACTATGTCATCACCCAGTTTCTCCCCATCCATCCTTCCAGCTCCTTCTTACGCCGGCACCGCAACGGCCTCGACGAGCGCGTCGATCACCTGGTCCGGCGTGACCCGGTCCGCATTCGCGTCGTAGGACAGCATCATCCGGTGGCGTAACACGCCGTGCGCCATGGCCCGGACATCGTCCGGAGTCACGTGATCGCGGCCTTCGAGCCAGGCGTTCGTCCTGGCGGCGCGATCGAGACCGATGCCGCCCCGTGGGCTCGATCCCACCTGAATCCATTTCCCCAGCTGCTCGCCGAACTTGTCCGGATGCCTGGTGGCATTGACGAGGTCGACAATGTATCGGGCGATGGCATCGGCCACGTGGATTCCAGTGATCTCGTGGCGGGCGGCCAAGATCGTGTCCGCGGGAATTTTCCCGGCTTCCTGCTTCTGACCTTGCGAACCTGGCTGGGACGCCGCGGACTCTTCGCTCCGAACCAACCCCAACACGCCCATTTCGCTGTCCGGGTCCGGATAGTCGATCAGCACCTTCATCAAGAACCGGTCGAGCTGCGCCTCCGGCAAGGGATAGGTACCTTCCTGCTCGATGGGATTTTGCGTCGCGAGCACCATGAACAGATCCGGCATCGTATGCGTGGTGCCCGCGACCGTGATCTGCCGTTCCTCCATGGCTTCAAGCAGCGCCGCCTGCACTTTCGCCGGCGCGCGGTTGATCTCGTCGGCCAGAATGATGTTGCCGAAGATCGGCCCTTGCTGAAACTTGAACAGATTTTTGCCGCCTTCCTGATACAACACTTCGGTCCCGGTAATGTCGGACGGCAAGAGGTCCGGCGTGAATTGGATGCGGCTCATCGTGGCGTCCAGATTTTTTGCCAGGCTCTTGACGGCTCGCGTCTTCGCAAGGCCGGGAAGTCCTTCGAGCAAGAGATGTCCGTTGGCCAGCAAGCCCACGAGGATCTGCCGGATGACATCTCGCTGGCCGATGATCGAAGATTCTATTTTGCGTTGAAGATCGGCGATGGCTTCGCGTGGCGTCATGGCCTGGGGTCCCTCTATATAATGTGAGCGGATCCTGCCGATTAGAACTTAAAGCCAATGTCTAACTTGAACGTCGTAAAGCCAGGAATTCCCGTGTTTGATATATCGATCCACTGTTGCCTCACTCCGCCACGGATCAAAAGGAACCGATTGATATCCCAACGCAATCCGCCGCCCACCCCGTAGGTCATGAACGTGCCGGACTTCGTCGGTTGGGTGGCGCCGCAGATGTACCCGAACCAGGGATCCCAGTAACAGCCGACGATCGGAGGTCCATCGGCGATGTCCGTATTGATATAGGTCCCGGCCAAACTCCCTTCCACGTAGGGAGTCAGAGGACCCGAGAGCACGTTATAGGTGAGCACGCCGCCGAACGTATTCATCTGGAGGCTTCCGCTGATGTTGCGCGCCGGTCCGGAATTTCCGGGAGCCGGCTGGACGACCGCGTGATAGTCCGGCTCGCTCCAGGAAAAATACCCGGCAAGGTTCCAATGTTCGTTGAAGTTATAACCGATCTGCAGCCCGAAGCCCCAGGTATCGTCGACCTTCGCCGTCGTACCGCCCGTGAATCCGAGATTCTTGGCCAACGTATACTGCGGGGAAAGCAGGATTTCCCACTTGCCTTTCCGGATCGCTTCGTCTCTCACGAGCTCACCGGCATTTGCGAAACAAACCAGCACCATCGTGCCCAGGCAAAGGACGATCGTGATCCCGGCGAGATGAGAGATTCGTTTCATAGGACATCCCTCCGCTCCTTGTTGCCTGTCACCATGATCTCTTCACCTAATCGATCGAATAGGGTTGCGCCCGCAATGCCGCAACCGTGGCGGTGGCCGAAACGCCAGCGTCGGTCAGCACATAGGACGTGTAGCCCTTCTTCATGAGATCAGACGTCCCTCCACTTCCCGCGGCACCCACATCGCCCGCCTTGGCCGCTGCTTCAGCCGATGCGCCCGCATACCACTTGCCGTCCGCAATGTCGCGCAGTTTGTCGATGTCCCGAAAGATGATGACGATCTTTTCCACCCGTCCGCCCCAGCCCACACCGAATTGAATCTCGGGAATCCTCAGGTACGACCGCTTTCCGGTCGCTTTTTCCACTACGACTCCGGCACCGCTCGCCCAACCCACCTGGGGAATCTTGACGATGTCTTGCTCGGCCACCAAATATCCGACGGCCTCCGCCAACTCCTGCTCCGCCTTCGGATGTTCCTTGACGAGGCGCGCCAGAGTCTCCTGCTCGAGCTCGTCGAAATAAGCGTGTTTTCTCTCTTTCCCTCCCACCAATCCGCCGGCGCAGGCCCCGAGTACCCCGATCAAGGCAACGATCAGTCCCCCTTTCCACAGTGTCAGTCCTCTCGAAGTAGACATGTCCTGTTCCTTTCTCCGCACAGGCGAGACGGACCTGTGAGCTGATCGCGGCCCGTTCCTTCCGCACCACACCTCATCTTCCGACGGTCGTGCATCGGCCCGGTCTTCGCCAGGTCGGTACCGATCCCGCTCCTCCCGGAACACGCACATCATGCCGACCATGCCGCGACGGCTCGATGGGAGAGAGACCTCCGGAGATCCGGTTTCAGAAAACACCTGATCGGCAAGACCTGCGTCTCTCCTGCCGACGGTGTTGCAGTCTAAACGGGTTATGCCGGCGTGCTCAGCTTCGGCGTCATCCGATCGGCAACCTTCTTGAGCCGAACACTCAACACGATAAGGAGTACACCGAACGCCATCGAATAGGCCCCGATGATCCAAGCCACGGCGACCGCGCCGGCCCCGGGGCTCGCAATCATGAGTGCGCCAAACAGCACGGACAGAGCGCCGGATGCGCCGAGCATCCATTCGTTGTCGATCTCCTTGCGCAGCCTGACGGCGGCGACAATCTGGGCGATGCCGATCAGCAATGCCCACACCGCGATGAACATCAGCAGCGCCAGAGCCGTCATTTCGGGCCAGAGAAAGGTGACGATCCCCGCCGCGACGCCGAGTATGCCGATAAGGGCAAGCGGCCAGACCGGTTTGCCGCCTTCCCGCCCCCGATAGGCCGCGACCAGCGCGAAGATTCCGTCGATCAACGCATAGGCGCCGAAGAACAATGCCAGGACAACCAGGGTGACCCCCGGCCAGGCAAAAGCCAGGACGCCGAAGATCACCGCCGCGACTCCCCGTAACGCAATCCAGCCCCAGTTCCTGCTCAGTTGGTCCAACATACGAAATGCGTTCATGATGTTGTTCCTCCCGACCCGGATGGTTATCTCACGGGCTGCGCCTCCGGAAAGACCCAGCCGCCGCTCAGGATCTCAGGCTGCGGGCGATAGAGACGGACGGTGTAGTTCCATCCCCGCATGACCGGCAGGCAATTGGCGACCTTGCCGTTGCACCCGCCGAACTGGACCGACACCGAGCCGTCGATCCGCTTCTTCGCCGTGATGCTGTTCAACGAATAGGCGTCGTACTTGTTCGCTTCCAGGTAGCCCTGCGCGTTGTACACCGTGATCGACCAGAAGCCGTCGACCGGCACGTCGCGCACGGTCAACCTGTACACCTGGTTGCCGTCGTTCCGATCGGGCGTCACGCTGAGATACGTGGCTTCAGTGTCGGGATTTCCGCCCCACCCGACCGCGGAACCGATGAGATGGCGCAGCGGCGTGACCTGTTCCTTGGTTCCGAACATGTGCTTCGAATCCGACAGGGTCGACCCCAGCACGATCAGGGCATCGCGGATCTTCTTCTGACTCACGGGGTCCCAGCGCGGGATCTCGAATTTCCCGATACCCGCCTGCTCGACCTTGATCGCGTCTTGAAGGGCATGGACCTCTTCCAGGTCTTTTGGATCGGTCGGATCGACGAGCGTACGAATGGCCACCAACACATAGCGGGTGTCGATTTCCTCCCGCGTCAACGCATAGCTCCCCGGTTTGTACGCGACAAGGGGCGTGAAGTGATCCTCCGTGATCACCTGCATGGACATAAATCTGGTTGCGGAGTCAGGCAGCGTGACCGCGACCGGCCCCGCATCGAGGTCGAAGACGGCGGCCGAATACAACGTGTCGCGGTTCATGCGAACGACCGGCTGTTTGTTGACCGGAGTTACTTGGCGGTTGTGGGAGAACCGGCCGAATCCCTTGTCCTTGACGACGTTGCTGAAATACAGATCGGACTCGGTTCGGATGAAATTGTCCATCGTCACCGGCAACGGCTTGCCAGCCGGGGCCGGAGAAACAGACTTGGCAGGCGAACCGGGCTTCGCGTGCGCGACGACCGGCATGACCATCACTATCGTCAATGCTCCGACAACTGCTCTCATCATGATGCATTCCCTTCCTGTTCACGTCCTTGACGCTGCCGTACGCCCGCCCACGACACGAAAGTCCCGTATCATTCGATCGAATTCGGTCGGCCGTGACTGGCTTTAGACGTACATCGGCCGACCGTCGACAAGAGTGACCCAGCCACGCACGATCCGATAGACGAACCACAGTCCGACGATGCCCATCGGCAGCCATGCGATGAGGATGCCGATCCCGATGGTCACGACGACGAACGCCACGCAGAGGGAGACCCAGAGGAGTCCGAACCAGAACGTCCGGATCTGCCATCGAAAGTGCGATTCGAGCCACGTACCACGCGCCTCATTCCGCTTCAGATAATTCAGTATGACGGCGATGATCGACGGCCAGCCTGTAAGGAACGCGCCGACCAGCGTCGCCGTGCCGATGATCGCGGTGAGCAGGCTGAACGCATGCAGGGCATACACGACCTTGGTCCAGGTGACGAGGGACTCCATCACACGCTCCATTGCGGCCTCCACGCTGCCGGCGCAAGACAGCCTGTTCGCGGTTTCCTCACGTCACATTGGGCCGCATTGGGCCGCGATGGTCTCCGCGTCATCGGAGCGGGCGCCCATGAGAGACATACGATGTCTCCGCTATTTGCCGCCCGGCGACGTCATTAACTTTTGCATCACCTCGTCCAAATTGAAGCTTGCCGGCTTCTGCCGGACCGGGAATTCCTTAAAGCTCTCCATCCACTTGGCGACGATGGCCTGGGACGGCACGATCAAGAACATCCGATCCGCCATCCATCGGCCATATTCGAACGACTCAGGACCCCGTTCGAACGGATCAGCACGCAAGTTGTAGATATTCGGAGCCCGGAGATTCGTAAATTCCCGCTTCCAGACGTCGAGACCGGTGTGGTGCTGTTCCTTGAAAGCGACCTTCCACTGGTGAACACGCACGGCGACCAGATCGCCGTCGTCGCTCCAATACAGAAACTCCTTCCGCGGCGACTCTTTGGCCTCTCCCTTGAAAAAGGGCATGAGGTTATGCCCGTCGAGGTGGACCTTGAATGACTTCTTCCCGGACTGGCAGCTTTTCTTGCACCGCTCCACCACGTCCGGATCGCCTCCGGCGGCCGCAAACGTGGGGAGCAGGTCCTCATGGGCGAACATCTCGTTGTACACCGTATTCGGCTTGATCACCCCCGGCCACCGGATCACCGTTGGAACGCGGAAGCCTCCCTCCCAATTCGTGGCCTTTTCGCCCTTGAACGGCGTAGTGCCGCCGTCCGGCCAACTCATGACCTCCGCGCCGTTGTCGGTGGTATAGACGACGATGGTATTGTCCGCAATCTTCAGATCGTCGAGCTTCTTGAGCAACTGTCCGACGTGACCATCATGCTCCACCATGCCGTCCGGATAGAGGCCGAGGCCGGTTTTCCCCTCGCTTTCCTTCTTAAGATGCGTGAACACGTGCATGCGGGTGCTGTTGAAATAGGCAAAGAAGGGTTTGCCGGCCTTGTGTTGCCGCTCGATGAAATCCAACGTGGCATGGAGGAATTCTTCGTCCGCCGTCTCCATCCGTTTCCTCGTCAACGGCCCGGTGTCGTCGACCTTTCCGTCGGCGAAGGCATGAAGGACGCCGCGCGGGCCAAATCGCTTTCGGAATTCCGGGCTCTTCGGGTAATCGGGATTCTCCGGCTCTTCTTCCGCGTTGAGATGGTAGAGATTGCCGAAGAACTCGTCGAACCCGTGATTCGTCGGCAGAAACTCGTCCTTGTCGCCCAGGTGGTTCTTGCCGAACTGGCCGGTCGCGTATCCCAGCGGCTTGAGAATTTCCGCCACGCTTGGGTCTTCGGCCCGCAATCCGATATCGGCTCCCGGCAGACCGACCTTCGTCAATCCGGTACGGATCGGTGACTGGCCCGTAATGAAGGCGGCGCGGCCGGCCGTACAGCTCTGCTGCCCATACCAATCCGTGAACATGGCGCCCTCATGGGCGATACGGTCGATATTCGGAGTCCGGTATCCCATGATCCCGCGATGGTAGATGCTCGGATTGAACCAGCCGATGTCGTCGCCCATGATCACGAGGATGTTGGGCTTCTTGTCCGCGGCCTGGACGGGGGGCGCCGCTGTGCCAATACCGGCGCACAGTAACAGCAAACAGATGCCGCTCGCAGTCCATTGCATTATTTTTCCCCTTTCATCATTGCATCCAATCTCGCGAGAGAGGCTCTGTTTGGACCCTTATTTGTTCCCTCCCGTTGGGCAGCGAAAGGCGCATGGGCGGTCACGCGCTAGTTCGTCGGTGACGGGAGACTTTCCAAATGCTGCAATCGTTTGAGCGCCTCCATGACTTTCAGCGTCTGATAGTTAATGCCTGCTGCATTCAGGCTGCTGCCGGCTTGATAAGGATATTTGTCGAAATCC
>DAOLIU010000120.1:0-10220 GCA_035328385.1 Nitrospira sp.
AACGGAAGACTCTGGCCGAGAAAGGGTACAGCCCGGACGTGCTGGTCCTGACCGCTACTCCCATCCCCAGAACGTTGGCCATGACCGTCTACGGGGATCTCGACGTCTCGGTCATCGATCAATTGCCGCCGGGCCGCAAGCCGGTCCTGACCTTCCTCTATCGGGAGTCGCAACGGAGACGCGCCTATCAGATTCTGAAGGACGAAGTGCGCTCGGGCCGCCAGGCCTACGTGGTCTACCCGCTGGTCGAAGAATCGGAGAAAATCGATCTGCAGGCGGCCATTCAGGGCGCGGACCGGCTTCGCGCGGAGGAGTTGTCCGAATTCCACGTGGGAGTCCTCCACGGACGGATGAAGTCGGCGGACAAGGACCGGACGATGGAGGACTTCAAGCAGGGCAAGCTTCAGGTCCTGGTCTCGACCACCGTCGTCGAAGTCGGCGTCGACGTCCCCAATGCCACGGTCATGCTGATCGAGCATGCCGAGCGGTTCGGGCTGGCGCAGCTTCATCAATTGAGGGGACGGGTCGGCCGGAGCGAGCGGCAGTCGTATTGTCTGCTCATGGCCTCCGGGACATCGGGGGGGAAGGGGATAAGGGGGCAACGGGATACCGGTGCCGCTCTACCTTCATACCCCGTCACCCCGCTTTCTCCATCTATAGCCGGGGAGAGGCTGGAGGCCCTGGTGCGGTCGACCGACGGATTCGTCATTGCCGAAGAAGATCTGCGGATCCGTGGACCCGGGGAGTTCTTCGGCTATCGTCAATGGGGACTGCCGGAATTTCGCGTGGCTGATTTGATCCGTGACGCCGATCTCCTCCAGCAGGCCCGGCAGGAGGCATTTGCCCTGGTGAAGAGCGACGGAACGTTGTCCGCCCCGGCACATCGCGCCGTGCGCGACGCGATGATCAGGCGTTGGGGCAAGAAATTGGAGTTGGGATCGGTGAGTTGATGAGCGGGTCCTGTCGCCGAGCAGCCCAATCGTGCTCGCACCCCCGCCCGGTGTAGGGGGGCAGGGCGGCCCGTTAGCCTCTTGTGCTCGCGGAACGCGGCACACGGGACAATCGTATTTGCACATTGCGGGAGGTGCTCGTTCGACGCGCGCACGTTTGAGGCTAAACGGGCCCGCCCCAAGTGAGCAAGTGCGAGAAGCGTTGGCAGACGCTGCGTGCGCACGGGGAAGAGCCGCGTCTCGGCGCGGGTCAGGGCTTGGGTGGGTGAGAACGGCGCCCGCTCGGCGCCACCCGCCGTGTGGGAACTTGATCCCTTGGGAGGAGAGGGCCAGAACGAATGGGGTTGCTGCAACGGTTGAAGCATGATTTGAAGGCGGGCCTTGCGACCTTGCGTCTGGGAACGGCCCAGGCCGCCAATCGGGCGCTGGAGGAAACCGAACTCCTGCGGTTGCGCCTGGAAGCCCGCAAAATCGATCAACGACTCATCGAGTTCTATCGCGACCTGGGCGAGCGCGCGGTCGATCTCCGCGAGGCGGGCGAGCCGGCCGAGCGCGTGCTGTACGATGCGGAGGTCGGCCGGCTCGTGGCCGAGATCCATCAACTCAAGCACGCTGGCCGGAAGCTCGACGCCGAAATACGCGAAATCAGAAATCCCGAATGAGCCCCGCGCGTCTTGCCGGCATCGACATCGGCACGTTGACCTGTCGATTACTGATCGCGGATCTCCGGCCCGACGGGCGCCTCAGAGAGCTCCATGCCGAGCGCCGGATCCTCAGGCTGGGCGAAGGCGTCGATCGATCGAAACTATTGAGCGCCGCCGCGACGGACCGCGTCATTCAGTGTCTCAAGGAATGGCGCGAGGCCATCGACGGCTATGGGGTCGACGGCTGTGCCGTGGTGGCGACGAGCGCCGTGCGCGGCGCAGGGAATCGGGGCGAGTTCCTCGCTCGTGTCACTCGCGAGACAGGGTTCACCGTCGAAGTGATTTCCGGTGACGAAGAAGCTCGCCGCACGATGCGCGGCATCCGCTCCGGCTTGCCTGCCGGCGTGACCCGCGTTCTGGCGCTCGACATCGGCGGCGGAAGCACGGAATTCATCCTTGACCGGCCGCGGCGGCAGCCTGTCGTGAGATCGATGGACATCGGCGTCGTCAGGCTCAGCGAGCGCATCCTGCACCACGATCCGCCCACGACGGAAGAGATTCAGCGGGCTCGGGACTGGGTCGCTCAAGAAACAGAACGGGCCGTGGCCGACATGCCCTCACGGGCCGACCTCACGTTCGTCGGCACGGCCGGAACGGTCACCTCGCTTGCGGCGATGGCACAGAAGCTTCCTGCCTATGAGCCGGCAAGAATCCATAACTATCGACTTTCCATCGAAGCGATCGGCGAACTCGAGCGGCAACTGCTCAGCCGAACCAAAGCCGCTCGTGTCGGATTGCCCGGTTTGGAAAAGAACCGCGAAGACGTCATCGCCGCCGGCGCAGTCATTATCCGAACGGTCATGGAAGCTCTCGGCGAGAAGGAATGCCTGGTGAGCGATTTGGGGTTGCGCGAAGGGGTGCTTCTGACTCTCGCCGACCGCCTGGCCGACGGCCGGCCTCCCTTCAGGAATCCGTCGTGAGCGACGACGCAACCTCGCGAGGCCGGTCCATGCTGCCGGCCCATGCGGCACGGCCGGGCCGGTCCGGCTGCCGACTCACCGTTGGGCGTACCAGCGGTAGCCTTTGTTCTCGGTGAAAGTGGTCCGCGGGGCCCCTCCCGGCTTTTCCAGCAACAAGACTTTGAAATCGATAAGACCGAACCAGGCCGGGTCCGCCACGTCATGATAGTGGATGCCCTGCAATCGCGGAAACATCTCGCCCAAGGCCTCCTTGAGTTCACGTTCGGTGTAGGCCCGGACGGTGAAGGGCCGGTTGATCCCCCGGCAGAATCGCTGGATGGTATAGGCGGCGCCCGTGCACAGCACCTTCACGCTCGGTTTGATCGACAGGAACTGCGGGAGCGTGAGGTACTGTTCCTGAAAACCGAGCCACCGCACGGCCTGCCGAAGGTGACCGTATTGCACCTCGTATTCCGTATGGCCCGGTAGTTTCACCGGCGCGGGCCAGCCGTCCTCGATTCCGAACTCCGTCAGGAACGCCCGTCCACCGGGCTTGAGCACCCGCCAGAGTTCCGCGACGAACCGCAGGGGGCCGAGATTGAAGATGACCTCGTCGGGCGGATCGTTTCCGATGGGAAGCCGCATGCGCCTGATCCAATCGAGCGCTTCCTGATGCTGCGGCGTGTCGCCGCTGCCCGAGGTCAGCTCCCGTCTGGACAACTTGACCGGCGTCATGTCGGCCATGTTTTCGTTGTCGATGACCAGATCGACGGAATTGTCTTTGAAAGGTAGGAATTCTCCGTTCGCCCGGGCGCCGGCGCAGGACCAGCCTCCTTCCGCCGCGCGGACCAACTGTCGCTTCAGAAAAGGCTTGGTGATGTCGACGGACAGGTATGTCACGCCCTGCTTCTCAAACGGCAGCAGCTCCTTGCCGAGTTCTCGCGCCACATAGCCCAGTCCTCCGCCGATCTCCGCCAGCACCTTGGGTTTGGGACTGAACCAGCCGAGCCGGCGCAGCTTCTGCATGAGCAGCCGGCCATACGAAAGGCCGTTGAGCGTTTCGTTCGGTTCACGGAAAAGGTGGGAGACGGTCGTTTCGATCAGATCGAAATGGCCGTCGTCTTCGGCGCCTTCGTTGAGCTCATGGACGTGAAAATCCTCGAGATGTTCCTCGCCTTCGAACCCGTCCTGGCCGGACCAGCCTTCCCGTATCTGTTGGAGCAGGACGTCCCACTTGGCCTTGTGGCGATGACCACCCGGCGGCTCGGCCCCGTAGAAGCAGAGGGAATAGGTGGGAAGCGACCAACGTTCCAGGTGCCACCGGCCCGGCTCTCCGTCGGGGCCGCAGGCTCGTGAGCCGTACTTCTCCAGCAGTGCGCCCACCGTCGTATGTCCGTTCATCGACGTGAGCATTTCAAGGCCGGTCCGATTGAGCCGGACGATCGGCAGATTGTCGTCGAGCGGGGCGAACCACCATTCGTCTTCGCTGTGCTGATAGGCGACCAGGTCGGGAATGTGCCAGGACAAGAGCGCGAGAGTTTCTCCTTCAAGGGAACGTGGTTCGTGGAGGGCGACGGCGGGTTTCATGGATAGGGTTCCGGTTCGAACGTCGCAGCCTACATGAGGATGCGCGCACCGCGCAAGATGTGAATCGACGTGCGCCGCCACTGCGATGTGTGCGCGTGCGCGTGAAGGAAGGAAGGGGCGTCGATCGGGAGGAAGAAATCGATCAGTCGATCACAGTTGGGAAGGCTGCTGCGAGTCGGTCACGGTAAGGATTCCGTACATGATCGGGTGGACCCGGCAGATGTAGGGATATTTGCCAGGAGCAAGGCCCTGGATCGTGAAACTGTCGTTCGGGAGGACCAAGCCGGAGTCGAAGGCACAGGGAGCCCCGTCCTCCATGCATCCGGTATGGGTGATCGTATGTTCGGTAGGGGTCGGATTTTCCCACCTGATGGGGGCTCCGCTGGAGACGGTAGCGGATTTCGGCACAAAGTAAGGGGAGCCGCTGTCGATGATGATGGACGTATAAGGGGCGGTGGCCGCCGTCGGACCTGCACCCACGAGTCCGAGAACGATCAGGGTGATAAGGATGCGGAATTTCATAGGCATCGCCTCGATCCAGCTTAAAGTATAACCATTGTACCATGCCGATCAAGGGGAGACATCCCGCTCAGAACCCTTGTCTTGACCCGTGCGGACGGGTATACGATTCTCCTAGCAGGCTGTTGAGAAAGTCCTCCAGCGGCGTTCTCGCATCGCTCAGAGGCTCAACGCTGAGAATAGAGCTTCTCAGAGGTACGGAGGTCGTAGGTGCTTATCCGCTCGCCGAGAACCATTGTGAGGGCAAGCGGGTCAAGCGAAGCTTGGTATGTACCTCTTCGCCTCTTCACTCGCTGCGGCCTTGCTGGGCGGCCTTTCTGAACAGCCTGCAGGGTATGCTGATGGCGTCTGTGACCTCAGACACGACTCCATTTCCGAGGTCATCACGTCGTTTACCAACACACTGCTAATCGTTCACTCGGCGTGAGATCGCATGGTTCAGCCGGTCATACATCGTACGGGATGGGCAAGGCTGTGTGCAGGTGTGCTGATCGTCGCTGCCTCGGGGATCGCCGAGGCCTTCACCCTGACCGAGCCGACGGAACATGCGGTGCTCCGTTCCGGAGACAGCGTGACGGTGGCGGTCCGAGTCGGGACCGACGTCAACATCCGAGCCATCCGCTACTACTGGTACCGCCTCGACGAAGAACCCGTGGATGCCCATCAGACGTCTCCGGCGCCGTTCAGGGCTGAGGACGACGGCGCCCCGTTTTCCGGTCGTGTCGAGGTCCCGACCGAGGCGAACGGGGCCATGCGTCTGCTCGCCATCGGGGAAGTGAGCCGAGGCCGATTGGGGACCGCTCAAGACTTCGACGAGGTGATCGTGCAGGTCAAACCCGACGCTCCGCTGGGGGCGATCGAATTCTCCGTTCAGCGACCCTGGCGGTTCGATACGATCGGGAAGCGGATTCCCGTCCCGGTCGTCGGCCAATTCGACGACGGCGTTTCCCGCCCGCTCACGGGCCCGTCGTCGGGGAGCCGATTCAAGTCGTCGGACGATGAAGTCGTCGCCGTGGACGAGGCGGGAATTCTGACGGTCACCGGCAACGGCCGCGCTCAGGTCACGGTCGAAAACCAAGGGAAGGTCGGGACCATTCAGGTCGTCGTCGCCGCCGATCCCGGCCCGAATCGTCCGCCGATTGCGGCGGTCGAGCGGGAGTTGCAGATTCGGTCCGGTCATCTGGTCGTCTTGGACGGTCTGCGGAGTCGCGATCCCGACGGCGATCCCTTGCGATATGAATGGCGGCAACTCAGGGGGCCCCGTGTGGCCTTATCGAGCGTGGACGAGGCGAAAGCGACCTTCATGGCGCCGAAGGTCGCCGAGCGCAAACTCTTCCAATTTTCGCTGACGGTGATCGACATGGCCGGACCCGACCGTGTCAAGGGTGCCGAAAGCGCTCCGGCCGTCATTTCCGTTTGGGTCAGTCCGTAGGTCGGGCTGAAAAGGGGAAATCCCCGGTGCTCCAGCGTCATACCAAGGGTGATGTCCAGGGGTGGTATTGCATCCCGTCTCGATGACGGCAACAGGCCGTTGCAAGACGCAGAGCGTTCATGCTAGATGGAAACCAAGCTCAGTATTCGGAGTGGGTCAAGGAGTCATTCAATGGCAAAAGCGAAAAAGCAACCGGCGAAGAAGAAGACGAAACCAAGCGGCAAGAGCGCGGCGAAGAAACCTGTCAAGAAATCGTCCGGGAAGTCGCCCTCTGCAAAAACCAAGAAGTCCGTGAAAGCGCCCGCGCGCAAACCGGTTCCCGCCCCAAAGCCGGCGGTGTCCTCCGTGAAGAAGCCGGTGAAGCCAGGCGTGGACGAGGAAGTCAGGAAACCGGTGTCTTCGAAGTTGCCGCCGGCCGTCGAGCCGAAGGAACCGGAGCTCGACGAGGACGACATGGGCGACGATGAACTCGAAATGGGCGGCGACGGCGAGATGGAAGAGGACATGGAAGAAGACCTCACGCTCGACGATGACGAAGAAGACGTCGACTATCTCGAGAAATCGGAAGACTTGCTGGACGATTCCGACGATTACCGCACCCATTGATCGGTGTCTGATCACGGCATGAGCGATCGCTCCGGCCTTTCGCCGTAGCGTGCTGTGCCTGTCTCCACCCCGCCCGGCCCCTCCCTTCAGGCGGTCACCAGACGAGGATGCGTGAGGTGAGCCATTTTCTGTTCATCGCGGGAGCCTTACGCGAGCGAACGTCCCAAGAAAGCGCGGAGATCCAGCTCTCGAACGCCGTTTGGGGACTCTGCAGTTCGCTGATCCGGACAAATCTGAAGGCGTATCTCGAACCGCATTCCCGCGGATTGGTCTACGCGCTCAAGATCGGATTGTGCGCGGAATTCAAGATCGTGCCGCCGGTGCGGGACTTCGCCGAACTGGACGATTTTCTCAAGGATGAGTTGCGGACTGAGGCGCGTTTCGGCTACGTGCGGATCGAGGAGGTTCGCCGGCGCGCCCTGCCTTCGACGGCGAGCCAGGCCGTGCTCTTGGACGTGCTGCAGATCCCGGATCAGGGGGAACTGGCGCGCCGGCTCAGCCTCGGCATGCACCGCGTGACCCAATCGGAGTTCGACGCGATCGCCGCGAAGTTGCCCGCCGATTCCGGAGCGTAAGGACTCTCGGACTCGCTCATGGGTTTCTGGATCGCCTGGCAGGCTGCCTACTGGAGCCGGTTGCCGGTCATGAGGTGATAGGCTTCATCGACCGTGTGAACTTCTCTCAGGGCGATATTGAGGTGGAGCGCCAGCTCGTTGAGATTCCAGCCGGCATCGTGAATCTGTCCGGCGGGAATCAAGACCGTGTGATACCCCTCCCGCTTTGCGGCGCGGATCTTGTCGGGGATTCCGCCGACAAAGCCGATCCGCCCGTCGTTCTCCAGCGTGCCGGTCATGGCAACGCCGCGCTTGATCTGGTCCCCTTTGAAGAGGGCGATGAATCCCACGGCCATGGCCGCACCGGCGCTCGGGCCGTCGCTTCCCACCGGCCGGTATGCCGCTCCCCGGACCATCACGGTGCCCCCGTGCGGGAGCCCGGGAGTCCGTTGCATCGCGTATGTGAACGCCTGCGCCATCGCGCCGAGCTGCGTCTGCCCGAATCGCACCCCGCCCATCACACACTGGAGCTGCGGCGGCGCGGGGTCGCTCTTGCCGTCCCACGTCATGAGCAGCACTTCGAAGACACCCTGATCGTTGAAGTGGATCGCGGCTAACACCGGCAGTTCGACCACGCGCTCGGCCGCAGCTGAACAAGGAAGCGCGGCCAGCACGATGCCGAGGCAGATCGCGAGCAGGACGTCATGCCGGAATATCGCAAACCGGCGGCTCGGCGATCCTGAGCCGTCAAGGACTGTGCTCCGGCGCGTCATGGAACAAAGTGTAGCATCGCCTTGCCTTGCCCCCCGGCATCTCGTATAAGGGCCGCATGTCGATGCGCGCGCCTATCGGACTTCTAGCAGTGTGTCTGCTGTGGGCCTGCATGCCGGACGTCGTATCGGCGGCGGCTCCATGCCGGATCGAGACAGGCTCGGACCGCGCCGTGTCCGCCTTGACGAAGCGGCTGGGCGCCGACTGCACGGACCAGGACCGCGAGCGGCACAAGGTCCAAACCGCCGAGGTGCTGACCGCCATCAAAGAGGGGAAATCGGTCGACCTGTCCGGAGTCGTGGTCGAGGGAGATCTGCGCCTGGACGAGCTGCCGCTTGCGGCCGCGCCTCGCGGGAGCGAACGCCAGCCGGCCGAGCCGGCAAACCCCGCGCGGGTGATTGCCGGCTCCTTGTCCGTGACGAATTCGATCGTCCGCGGGGCGGTGCGGCACGGGGCGGAGCGGGACGCGCTGATCGTCAAGGGAGCCGTCGACCTGAGCGGCACGCGATTCGAACAAACGGTCGATCTGTCCCACGCGGAGTTTCTGCAGCCGGTGACGCTGTCGGAAGCCGCGTGTCTTCGGGAATGTTACTTCGTCCGGACCCGATTTCTCCGCGGCCTGACGGCCGACGGCACGGCCTTCGGTCCCCACACCAGATTTCATCGCGCGCGGTTTCACGATCGGGCGGCGTTCAGGAACGCAACATTCAACGGACTCGCGGAGTTCCTGGAAGTCGAGTTCCATCCGGACGCCGATTTCTCCGGGGCAGGCTTCGCGTCCGGCACCGGGTTTTCCGGGAGTGTCTTTCACGCCGTAGCGGATTTTTCCGGCGCCCGCTTCGAACGGGAGGCGTTCTTTACTTTTACGCGATTCGAAGGGGACGCCCGGTTCCATCGCACGGTCTTCCGCGCAACTGCGGATTTCGACGATGCCCGGTTCGCCGCGCGCGACGAGTTCTCCGACGCGGTCTTCGAGCAGGACGTCAGATTTGCCAGGGTGACGCGCCGGGATCAGCCGCCGCCGATATCGGGGGGCCAGGACAGGCCGATGCAGTACGCGATCACCCTTGCGCTGCTCGTCCTCAGCTCCGCCCTGATCGCCTACCTGATCCGATCCCGCTGACAGGCGAGGGTTTCCGCCGACCACAACTAATAGGCGGAGGCTTGCTCCCGTCTCCCAAAGCTGGTATAAGGCGCCTTGTGGATAACCAGCTCGACGGGGTCGGTCAAACCGAACTGCCTTACCAGGTTCGCATCGAGAATTTCGAGGGACCGCTCGATCTTCTGCTGCATCTCATCAAGAAGAGCGAGATCAATATTTATGACATTCCGATCGCCCTGATCACCGGCCAGTATCTCGACTATCTCGAAACGATGACCGAGTTGAATCTCTCCGTCGCGGGAGAGTTCCTGGTCATGGCCGCCACGCTGCTGCAGATCAAATCGAAAATGCTGCTGCCCGTCGATGAGACGGCAAAGGACGAGGAAGACGGACCGGATCCGCGCGAGGAGCTCGTGCGCCGGTTGCTCGAATACAAAAGCTACAAGGATGCCGCCCGCCAGCTGGACTCGCAGGAGCGCATGTGGCGGGAAATCTATACCAGGGCTCCGGCGCCGCGCGAAGAGGAGCCCGCGGGCGAAGAGACGCTGGACGACGTGAGCCTGTTCGACCTGGTGGACGCGCTGCAGGGAATCCTCAATCGGAATCCCGGCAAGTCGCTCATGGAAATCATCCCCGACAACCTCACGGTCCGCGATCGGATGAACACGATCCTCGAAGCACTGGAGGGACGGGAGTCGGTCAGCTTCGCCGCGCTGTTCGAGGCGTCGTCGCACCGGCTGGTGATCATCGTCACCTTTCTCGCGCTATTGGAACTGATCCGGCTGCGGACGGCCCGCGTGTTCCAGCCGGAAAATTTCGGGCCGATCCTGGTCTCGCGCAATTTTTCGTTGGTGCCGGAACCGGCGGAACTGGATGATTCGGAATGGAGGTGAGCATGAGCTCGACCGAGCTGCAGGAAAGCGGGAGTGCGGAACAGGCGGAGGCGGCCGCTGCCGAGCAGACCGGTCGGAACACGGAGGAGGCGGCCGCTGCGGCGGATTCTGGCGCGGGTGACGCGGCCGGACAGGTGGAGCTCACCGCCGTTCTCGAAGCGCTGCTGTTCGTCTCCGGCGAACCGCTGCCGCTTGCCCGCCTG
>DAOLIU010000121.1:0-10200 GCA_035328385.1 Nitrospira sp.
AAAAATGGCTAACCGAAGCGGCGGGGTCGGGAATCTCATGCGATGGCGATTGTAAGCGGTTTACCGGAAGGGTGTCAAGAAAAGCATAGTCGCCCTATTTCCCTACTGTCAGATTTGACAGTAGGCCGCGGTCGAACACCCCTGTATAAGTAGCTAAATAATGTTGTAAATTTGCCTCTCGCATTCACACAAGATGACGCCGGTTGGCTTTCATGGTCGGGCAGGTTTGCGATTGATCTGCAGGATTTGCCCGGAGCTAATGGGAGGGCGAGACTTGGAACGACAGAGGAATGCTTCCGACATCACGCGCCACGCTCGGGGACCGGCAGGCGTCGGTCGGGGCTGGCCGCTGACCATAACGGCAGGAGCCCTTATGATCATCCTGGGTGGGCTGCCGGCCGGAGCCGACGACTATCTCGATATTCCAAAGCCGACGGATCGGCTTGCGCCGCCGCCGCCACCGCCGAACGTCGGGCCGTCCGTTCTTTCAATTCCCGCCAAAGTCTCGCTTCAGGAATTGCTCCTTATCGCGGCGGATTCCTTCCCCGAGGTCATGGAAAACGAAGGAGCATGGCACGAAGGGCCGTCGATCGCAGGACAGCCTCCCTTCCAGTGGCAGTACCGGCTCCATCGCGGTCCGGTCCAAGTCCAGATTGAGAACAATCGCTTGGAGGCGGTGTTTCCCGATATCCGATATCGAATCGGCGTTCGGGCCGTCAAACCGAGCGGAGAGATCGAGGACTCCATCTGCGGTTACAAGCCGGATGAGCCTCGGCACATGAGCATCAAGGGCCGGTCGGACCTGCAATGGGCCGACGACTGGACCGTGCGTTCGAAGACGACGTTCGATGAGCCGGTCTTTTCCGACCCCTGCGCCTCGACGGCCGCCGGGGCCGATGTCAGTGCGATCGTCAAGGCGGCGGTGCAATCGCGGCTCCCGGTACTGGGCAAGAAGATCGACGACAGAATTCAGGAAGGCAGCCGGCGGCGGCGCGGAGTGGAAAAGGCCTGGCGGACGCTCCTGGAGCCCAGCGAGCTGGCGCCCGAGCTGTGGCTGAATCTGCGGCCGGGAAAAATCCAAGCCGGCCCGATCATGGGAAACGGCGACCAGCAGGTCGTCGCCTCGCTCAATCTGCTGCTGGAGCCGATCGTCACGACCGGGGCGATGCCGTCCTTCGAGGAGCGGCCCCTGCCCCCGCTCCAATTGGCCGCCAGCGGACCGGACGGCTTTCATCTGGCGATCCCAATGATGGTGGACTATGACTGGATCAACGTCAGGCTGCGGCGGCAGCTCGTGGGCCAGGAGATCCCGATGTCCGTCGGCGATCCGGTCTTCATTACCTCCGCGCGGTTATACGGGAGCGGAGCGAACTTGATTCTCGCCATGGGGGTGAAGGGAAGTGTGAAGGGGACGCTCTATGCCGGCGGGAAACCCGTGATCGACCCCTCCACGCATGTCCTCAGATTCGACGGATTCGATTTTACCATGGATACGCGGAACATCCTCGTCCGCACGGCCAACTGGCTGTTGCGGGACAATATCCTCGAGACCATCGAGCCGCAGACCAGGGTCGATCTCTCGGGGCAGATGGCCTCGATGCGCCGTGCGTTGGACAAGGCCTTGCATCGCGAAGTGTTGCCCGGAGCTTGGCTCAACGGAGCCGTGTCCAAGCTCGAGCCGAAGGGCATCTATCCGATCGAGGGAGGCGTAGAGGCACAGGTCGTCGCCGACGGAACGATCGAACTCCTGCTGCCGCCGGCGCAATGAGCCGTTGTCGCGATTCAGCGGGTCTGATACTCTCGCCGCTCACACAGGAGACTTCTCCGTGAACGTCCCGAACCTGTCCGCCGTGCTATGGGCGACGGCATACGTCTTTTCGGCGACGGCGGGCTTGGCCGGTCAGGAATTGGAGCCGGATGTCGAGGCGTTGGCCTCCTCGGCGATCACGATGAAGGAAGTGATCGGTTTCATTGCGGGATTCGGGACGACCTTTGCGGCGGTGCCGGATCTGGTCGTGATGCTCAAGCGCCGCTCGACGGTCGGAATGAATCCGACCATGGCGGCCATCATGGGGACCTTTCAGTTCGTCTGGGTATATTACGGGTTCCTGATCGCCTCGAGACCGGTCATCATCTGGAACGTCGTCGCGGTCGTGATCAATTTCATCATGGTCGGAGCCTACTACCATTTTCTCCGGGGCGAACGGGCTCAAGCCAAACAGTGACGGACGCATATGGGACTCTCTCCATTGGCTGGCAAGCCGGCTCCGGGCGACATGTTGATCGACGTGGCCGCCCTCGAACGGGAATATGAAGCGCGAAGACCGGACGTCGACGACGGCAACCAGTTGGTGAGTTTCGGAACCAGCGGGCATCGCGGCTCGCCGTTGCGCGGTTCCTTCACCGAAGCCCACATTCTCGCCATCACCCAGGCCATTTGCGAGTACCGTCTCCGGCAGGGAACGGACGGGCCGCTCTTCATGGGCAAAGATACGCACGCCCTGTCGCGACCCGCAGAACGTACCGCACTGGAAGTCCTGGCGGCCAATCGGGTCGAAACCATCATCCAACCCGGGGACGGCGTGACCCCGACTCCGGTCGTGTCGCGGGCGATTCTCTCGTACAATCGGGACCGCTCGGCCCATCTCGCCGACGGGATCGTCATCACCCCGTCGCACAATCCGCCGGAGGACGGTGGATTCAAGTACAACCCTCCCACCGGCGGCCCCGCCGACACGGACGTCACGGCCTGGATTCAGGACCGCGCCAACGCCCTGCTCCGGGCCGGGAACGTGGACGTGAAGCGAATTCCGTTCGAGCGGGCGGTCAAGGCGCCGACCACGCATCGCGAGGATTTCATCCTGCCGTATGTCCGGGACCTGAGCCACGTGCTCGACATGGATGCGATCCGCGAAGCCGGGATCCGGATCGGCGTGGATCCCCTCGGCGGGGCCGGTGCTCCGTATTGGGAGCCGATCGGCGCTCTCTATAAATTGGACCTGAGCGTGGTGAATCCGACCGTCGATCCGACTTTCGGATTCATGAGGTTGGATCATGACGGCAAGATCAGGATGGACTGTTCGAGTCCCCATGCGATGGCGGGGCTGGTCGGGCTGAAAGACCGCTACGGCATCGCGTTCGCCAACGATCCGGACTCGGACCGTCACGGAATCGTGACGCCGACGGCCGGGTTGCTGAATCCCAATCATTATCTGGCGGTGGCGATTCAATATCTGCTGACCCATCGACCCCTCTGGAGCCGGCAGGCCGGCGTGGGAAAGACGCTGGTCAGCAGCAGCCTGATCGACCGGGTGACCAAGCGGTTGGGGAGGCGCCTGTACGAAACGCCGGTCGGGTTCAAATGGTTCGTCCCGGGGCTGTTCGACGGGTCCTGCTGTTTCGGAGGCGAAGAGAGCGCCGGCGCGAGTTTCCTCAGGAAAGACGGGACCGTGTGGACGACCGACAAGGACGGGTTGATCATGAACCTGCTCGCCGCCGAGATGACGGCCCGCGCCGGGCGGGATCCGGGGGAACTGTACCGGGAATTGACGAAGGAGTGCGGGGCTCCGAGCTATACCAGGATCGATGCGCCGGCGACACCGGAACAGAAGAGCAGGCTGGGCAAGCTCTCGCCGGAAGCGGTGACGGCGACGACGCTGGCCGGCGAACCGATCACGGCGAAGCTGACGAAGGCGCCGGGCAACGACGCGCCGATCGGAGGCCTCAAGGTCGTCGCGGAGAGCGGATGGTTTGCCGCGCGCCCGTCGGGAACCGAACACATTTACAAGATCTACGCCGAAAGTTTTCGCGACGACCGCCATCTCGGCGCCATCGTGACCGAAGCCCGAGAGATCGTGAACAAGGCGTTGGCGGCGGCGTGATCCGGAGCAGAAGCCGGAAGATGGTACGGACCCGGAGTCAATCGCAAGGCAATAAAGAGGGAGAATCGGCGTCATGACGACCACGATCCCATCCTTGACTTCGCGGCCGGCTTGGAAAGCCCTCGAGGCGCATCACCGGACGCTTCGCGACGTCCACCTCCGGACGTTGTTCGCGAATGATCCCGGGCGGGGCGAAACGCTGACGGCCGAGGCGGCCGGAGTGTTTCTCGACTATTCGAAGAACCGTATCACCGGCGACACTCTCGAGCTGCTGTTTCGACTGGCGGACGAATGCGGCTTGCGCGGGAAAATCGACGCCATGTTCCGCGGCGAGCGGATCAATGAAACCGAGGGACGGGCCGTGCTGCACGTTGCGCTGCGCATGCCCAAAGGGTCGTCCGTCGTGCTGGACGGAGTGAACGTCGTGGCCCAGGTCCATGCCGTACTGGACCGGATGGCTGAGTTTTGCACCGGCGTCCGGAGCGGAGCCTGGAAGGGGCATACGGGAAAACGCATCCGCGCCGTCGTCAACGTCGGCATCGGCGGCTCTGACCTGGGCCCGGTGATGGCCTATGAGGCGCTCCGACACTACAGCGACCGGGATATGACGTTCCGGTTCGTGTCCAACATCGACGGCACGGACTTCGCCGAAGCCGTGCGTGATTTGAATCCCGCCGAGACGCTCTTCATCGTTTCCTCCAAGACCTTCACCACGCTGGAAACCATGACGAACGCGCACAGCGCGCGCGAGTGGCTGCTGGCCGGTCTGGGCGGCGACGTGAAGGCCGTCGCGAAACATTGCGTGGCCGTGTCGACCAACGCGCCGGAGGTGTCGAAATTCGGCATCGATCCGGCCAACATGTTCGAATTCTGGGACTGGGTCGGAGGGCGATATTCGATGGACTCGGCGATCGGCCTCTCGACCATGCTGGCCGTGGGCCCCGAACGTTTTCGCTCCATGCTTTCCGGGTTTCACCAAATGGACGAGCATTTCCGCACCGCGCCGTTCCAACGGAATCTGCCGGTATTGATGGGCCTGCTGGCGGTCTGGAACGGCAATTTCTTCAATGCCGACACGGTGGCGGTGCTGCCGTACGATCAGTATCTGAAGCGCTTTCCGGCGTATCTTCAACAGTTGACGATGGAGAGCAACGGCAAGCATGTGACGTTGGAAGGAGCCGAGACGACGTACCAAACCGGCGCCGTCTATTGGGGCGAGCCGGGAACCAACGGGCAACATTCGTTTTATCAATTGATCCATCAGGGAACGAAGCTGATTCCCTGCGATTTCATCGCCTGCATGAAGCCGCTCAATCCCCTGGGGCGGCATCACGATCTCCTGATCGCCAATGTCTTTGCGCAGAGCGAAGCGTTGGCGTTCGGCAAGACGGCGGAGGAAGTCAGGGCGGAAGGCACGGCCGACCGGCTCGTACCCCACAGGGTGTTCGAGGGAAACCGGCCGTCCAATACGATTCTGCTGGAGCGGTTGACACCGGAAGCCTTGGGTCGGCTCGTGGCCCTCTACGAGCACTCCGTCTTCACGCAGGGAGCCGTGTGGGGTATCAATTGCTTCGATCAGTGGGGCGTCGAACTCGGCAAGGCGTTGGCCCAGCGCATCGCCCCGGAATTGGAAAGAGCGGAAGCCCCGAAGCCGGTCCACGACAGCTCGACCAATCATCTTATCCGGCGGTATCGGGCCGCGAAGACGTCGTCGTAGTCCGGAGACATGAGGTTTTCGATTCGACCGAACAGCGATGGACCGACCGAACGCCGGAGTCGCGGCACCGGTGCCGGATGGACTCGGGGCGCGACCGCAATCATATGGGGCTTCATCCTCTTGGCGGGTCAGGCGCCGCTCCGGGCCGAGGACAGCGTGGTGGCGCCGGGGGCCGTGCTGCAGAAGCTGGCCGGCGACTTCGAATTCACGGAAGGGCCCACCTGCGACGCCGAGGGCAACGTCTTTTTCACCGATCAGCCCAACGATCGAATCATGCGGTGGAGCGCGGAAGGCGGGCTCTCCACCTTCCTGCAGCCGTCCGGCCGAGCCAACGGCATGTATTTCGACTACAAGGGGAATCTCATCGCCTGCGCCGACGAGAAAAACGCCCTCTGGTCCATTGCGCCCGACCGTCAGGTCACGGTCATGCTCAGCGAGTATCAGGGAAAGTCCCTCAACGGTCCGAACGACGTCTGGGTCCGCGCCGACGGGGCGCTGTATTTCACCGATCCGTTCTATCGCCGGCGCTGGTGGAAACACGACAAGATGCCGCAGGACGGCCAGCACGTCTACTTTCTCTCCTCCGACCGTCGCGAACTTGTGCGGGTGACGGACGATCTGCAGCAACCCAACGGCATCATCGGCACCCCGGACGGGAAAACGCTCTATGTGTCGGATATCGGCGCGGGCAAGACGTATCGATACGATATCGAGCCGGATGGACGGCCGGGCGGGAAGACGCTGGTTGCCGAGTACGGCTCGGACGGCATGACGCTGGATGAGGAGGGCCATCTCTACCTGACCGGTGAAGGAGTTCGGGTCTTGGACCGCGACGGCCGGCAGATCGAGCACATCGAGGTGCCGGGCGAGGCCTGGACCGCCAACGTCAGCTTCTGCGGCAGGAATCGGCGCACGCTGTTCATCACGGCCGGCAAGGGGCTCTACGGAATCAAGCTGCGCGTCAGCGGGGCGAACGGGGCGAAGTGACGGAGGTTACCGTGGGCAGCCGGAACGGTCATCGTATTAAGGATCGGGGATGAAGGCGATCACGGTCGAGCCATCGAAACCGGATTCCGCCCGGTTGCAGGACGTGCCGGAACCGGACGCGGGCAGCGGCTCGGTGCTGGTGGAAGCCATCGCGGTCGGTATATGCGGCACCGATCTGGAGATCGTACAGGGAAACTACGGCTGGGCGCCGGGCGGCGAGCGACATTTGATTCTGGGCCACGAATCGCTCGGCCGGGTGTTGGATCCCGGGCCGATCGGGGCGCTGCAGGAGGGAGACTTGGTGGTCGGGATCGTTCGCCGGCCCGACCCGGTCCCTTGTCCCAACTGCGCGGCCGGCGAGTGGGACATGTGCCGCAACGGCCGGTATACCGAGCGAGGGATCAAAGAGATGCACGGGTTCATGTCCGAACGCTGGAGAATCGAGCCGGACTATGCCATGAAGATCGACCAATCACTGGGGCTGCTCGGGGTTCTGCTCGAACCGACCACCGTCGTCACCAAGGCCTGGGAACAGGTGATGGCCGTGGGGAACCGGGCTTTCTGGGAACCCTGGTGCGTCCTCGTGACCGGGGCCGGTCCGATCGGATTGCTGGCGGCGTTGCTCGGCAAGCAGCACGGATTTGAAGTCCACGTCCTGGACCGCGCGAAATCGGGACCCAAGCCGGATCTCGTCCGGAGCCTCGGTGCCGGCTATCACACGGGGACCGTGCGGGAGTTGGGCTTCGAACCGGACATCATCATCGAATGCACCGGTGACGGCCAGATCGTATCCGATTCCATCCGTGCGGTGAAGGCGGGGGGCGTCCTCGGCTTGACCGGCGTGGGCGGCGGCGAGCAGATGGACGGCGCCTTCGGAGCCGACCTCGCGACCGAGGCGGTATTGGGCAACAAGGTGATCGTCGGCTGCGTGAACGCCAACAAGCGTCATTGGTACAAAGCCAGCCAGGCGCTCGCCCGCGCGGATCGATCCTGGCTGGCACGGCTCGTCACCAGGCGGGAGGCGCCGGAGAATTTCTCCCGTGCCTTGGAAAAAGGACCGGCCGACGTCAAGGTCGTCGTACAATTCGCGGATATCTGAATGGGGCAGCCGCGCTCGGACCGGTGCGGGTCGTGCCGCCGAGCGGAAGGAGCAACCGGGATCGACGGAGGAGAAGCCGAACATGAGCGAGAGCAAGTCGCGTGGTGTCGAAAAGAAGAGTGTGGCGAAGAAGGATGTCGCGCAGTCGGGAGAGCGGAAAGCCGTGACACGCGAGCATGAGCGACTCGAAGAGGCGCGGACCCACAAGCTGGCCTGGAAGAAGTGGGGGCCGTATTTGAGCGAGCGCCAATGGGGAACGGTTCGAGAGGATTACAGCGAGTCGGGCAATGCCTGGGACTATTTTACCCATGATCAGGCCCGTTCACGCGCCTATCGATGGGGGGAGGACGGCCTTGCCGGAATCTCCGACGACAAGCAACAGCTCTGCTTCGCCTTGGCGCTTTGGAACGGGAACGATCCGATCCTCAAGGAGCGCCTGTTCGGCTTGACCAACAGCGAGGGGAATCACGGCGAGGACGTCAAGGAATACTATTTCTATCTCGACAGCACGCCGACGCATTCCTACATGAAGTACCTCTACAAGTACCCGCAGGGAGCCTATCCCTACGACGATCTGGTCCGGACCAACAAGAGCCGCACCCGCCTCGAAATGGAATACGAGTTGATCGACACGGGCGTCTTCGACGAGGACCGGTACTTCGACGTGTTCGTGGAATATGCAAAGGAAACCCCGGACGACATCCTCGTCAAAATCAGTGTCAGCAACCGCGGTAAGGAATCGGCGGACTTGCACGTCCTGCCGACCCTCTGGTTTCGAAACACCTGGTCCTGGTCGAACGGCGCCGTCAAGCCGGGCATCGAGCAGGTGGCGGGCTCGAAAGGACTCACCGTTGCCATGGCATCGCACGAAGGCTTGAGCAAGCGGTACCTCACCTGTGAGGGCGACGTGCCCCTGCTGTTCACGGAAAACGAAACCAACATGCAGCGCCTGTTCAACAAGTCGAATGCCGGTCCCTACGTGAAAGACGGGATCGGCGAGTATCTCGTCAACGGCCAGCAGGGGGCCATCAATCCCTACCGAACCGGAACCAAGACCGCCGCGCACTATCAACTTCACGTGAACGGGGGTGAAACCAAGGTTATCCGGCTGCGGCTCAGTCATGCCGCGCCGACCGACGACGCCCCCGCGGCGAAGTCCTTTGCCGCGCGCTTCGACAAGGTGATGGACGAGCGCTGGCGCGAGGCGAATGAGTTCTATGAGTCCATCACTCCGTCCTCGCTCGGCAACGAGGAAGCCCTGGTCATGCGCCAATCCTTGGCGGGGATGCTGTGGACCAAACAATATTACTACTTCGATCTGGACAAGTGGCTCGAAGAACACGGGGCCGACCCGCTGGCGCCGGCGAAAGCTCCCAACCTCCGCAACCGGCATTGGTACCACATGCTCAACGACGATGTGATTTCCATGCCGGACAAGTGGGAATACCCGTGGTATGCCGCCTGGGACCTGGCGTTTCACTGCGTGGCCTTCACCGCCGTGGATTCGGATTTCGCGAAAGAACAGCTCAACCTGATGCTTCATGACATGTATCTGCATCCGAACGGACAGGTTCCGGCCTACGAGTGGAATTTCGGGGACGTGAATCCGCCGGTGCACGCGTGGGCCACCTGGTTCGTCTATCAGGCGGACAAGCAACGGCGCGGCGAGGGGGACGTCGAGTTCTTGAAAAACGGATTCCAAAAGCTCCTCTTGAACTTCACCTGGTGGGTCAACCGCAAGGATCCGACCGGAAGGAACGTATTCGAAGGCGGCTTTCTTGGATTGGACAACATCGGGGTATTCGACCGGAGCGCGCCGCTTCCCACCGGCGGTTCCCTGGAGCAGGCGGACGGCACGGCCTGGATGGCGCTCTTTTCCCAGAACATGCTCGATATCGCCATAGAGCTGGCGAAGCACGATCCCATCTACGAGGAAATGGCCCTCAAGTTCCTGCAACACTTTCTGTGGATCGCCGCGGCCATGGATCGGATCGGAGAGCACCATGACGAAATGTGGGACGAGGAAGACGGCTTCTTCTACGACCTGCTCCGGCTTCCGGACGGTCAGGCGACCAGGTTGAAGGTGCGATCGATGGTCGGACTCCTTCCGCTCTGCGCGTCGACGGTGTTCGAAATGGACATCGAGGAGAAGCATCCCGACCTGCTGACTCGGGCAAGGGACTTTCTGCGTCGTCATCCCGAACTGCTGGCCACCATCGCGCCCCCCAACAAGCCGGGCGCCAACAATCGCCGGATCTTGTCGATCCTGGACGAGGCGAAGTTGCGGCGGGTGCTGGACAAGATGCTCGACGAGAACGAATTCTTGAGCCCGTTCGGGATTCGGTCCCTCTCGCAATACCATCGCGACCATCCCTATGTATTCACGGTTCACGGGGAGGAATATCGGGTGGGTTATTTGCCGGCCGAATCGGACACCGGCATGTTCGGCGGCAACTCCAACTGGCGCGGCCCGGTCTGGTTCCCGGTGAACGTGCTGCTCATCCGCGCGCTCCTCC
>DAOLIU010000122.1:0-10191 GCA_035328385.1 Nitrospira sp.
CTTGGCACGAAGCTTCGGACTCTCGACGTGGGATAAGCCCGCGGCCGCTTGTCTTTCCTCGAGAATTCCGCGCGGCACTCACATCACGGTCGAGAGGCTCGCCCGCGTCGAGCGGGCCGAGGCCATCCTTTCAGCAGAGGGGTTCCGGTACGTTCGCGTGAGGGACCATGGCGAGATCGCTCGGCTTGAAGTAGGAACGGAAGAATTCGCGAGATTTCTTGATCCGGATTTCCGCGCGCGGATCGGCGCGCGCTTGCGGGAAACCGGCTTTCGGTTTATTTGCCTGGATGTGGAAGGATATCGATCAGGCGGCGTGAGCCTCGGCTGACCTCGATCGGCTATTTCGTAGAAGCTTTGGCCAGTGCGTCCAAGGCTTCATCCGCCAGACGCCGATGATCGGCATCGTTGAGGCTTCGCTGAACGACTTTTTCGGCCACCATCAAGGCGATATCGGTCGTTTGGGTACGGATCTCCTGAATCGCCTTTCGACGCTCATGCTCGATTTCACGGGTTGCGTCGCCCTTGATCCGCTCGGCCTCCTGCGTCAGTCGCTGCTCGTTTTCCTCCAGCAGCCGCTGCGCCCTCTCCTTCGCCGCCGCGAGAATACCTTCAGCTTCCTTGGAGGCGGCGCTCAGCTTGGCTTCATAATCCTGGAGCTTCCTCTCGGCCTCCGACCGATGCCGTTCCGCCTGATCCAAGCTGTCCCGGATCTTCTTCTCACGCTCTTCCAACACCGCAAGGATGCCGGGAAAGGCAAACTTGTACAGGATGAAGAACAGGATCGCGAAAGAGACGATCTCCCAGAAAATCAACGACGAGAAGAAATGGGACTCAAACTGCGGCATAGACGTCCTCGCGAAAAGCTAGACGTGAACCGGTCGTTCGGGAGCTTCTGCGAACACCGGTCGACGAATAGCGGTCAGCGCTCCCTATTTCCGAAGGCCCATAATGATAAATGCGATGACCAGGCCGTACAGGGCGATGGCCTCGACCAAGGCAAACCCGATCCACATGTATTTTCCGACGCGGCCTTCTGCTTCGGGCTGACGCGCCACGGCTTCGATCATCTTGCCGAAAATATAGCCGATCCCCACGCCTGCGCCCGCGAATCCCGCGGCGGCGAGTCCCATGCCCAACAATGCTGCAGCTGCTGAATCCATTGTGTCCCGATCCTCCCTTGTCTGTGGCCACACGCGTCAGTGCGCGTGATCCTCACTTCCGTGCAAATGGAATGCATCCCCCAGGTAGACGCAGGTCAATACGGTAAAAATGTACGCCTGGATGAACGCAATGCCGACCTCCAACCCATTCATCGCGATGGTAAATGCAAAAGGCAGCCAACCGATCAACAATCCTCCGCTGATCGCCAATCCGAACAAGACTCCGAGAATCGTGTGGCCCGCCGTCATATTGGCAAACAACCGTACCGCCAGAGACACCGGCCTTGCGACCTGACTGACGAATTCGATGGGGACCATCAAGGGAATGAGCCACCATGGCGTCCCCGGAGGAACCAGAATTCCGGGAATGAACTTCACGCCGTGAATGAGCAGGCCCATCAAAATGCTGAGCGCGTACACGGTGATGGCGAACACCGCCGTGACGACGATCTGACTCGTAACGGTGTACGTCCCTGGAATCAGCCCGAGCAGGTTGCAGAAGAGGATGAACAGAAACAAGGTGGCGACGAGAGGGAAGAACTTCATGCCCTCTTTTCCCATCGTATCGAGAATGATGCCGCGGATAAAATCCACGAGTATCTCTCCCAGGCTCTGCAACTTGCCCGGCACGAGTTGCCGGGCAGAGCTGGCCATGATCATCAAGACGGAAACCACGCCAACCACGACCCACATCATGATGACGGCCTTGTTGATCGAGATATCCAACCCGCCGAACTGGACCGGAATGAAGTTATGGAGCTCGAAGGGATGTAGCGGACTTTCTTCCATGGACCCTTTTGTCTATCGCTTATGAAACGTTCAAGACTTCGGCCATCGCTGGGCGGAACGATACGCGTTTCGAATCCCGGCGATGACGCCCAGAATCAGTCCGCACACCATGCCCCAGGGACTGCCTTCCCAGAGATAGGTGTCGGCCGCCCACCCAAGCCCTCCTCCGACGATCAGCGCAGCGAGCAGTTCCGTTCCGATACGAACGGCCTGGCCGAGCCCCGCATAAAACGGATCCTGTGAAGGGGGCATGATTCGCCTAGGCTGACCCACTGAGGCGAGTACTCAACCAGCTGCCTGAGTAAGGACTCTCCTGATGGCGGGCGCGCAATTCAAGCAGAATATCCGTGAACTTGTCAAGCCGACCGCTGCTGTGGGTAGGGGTCAGTTGGCCACCCAGACGCACTGGAGTCCGTCATTCCCGCGGAAGCGGGAATCCCGTCACAGCCTTCTCCTCGGCATTTCGTTCCTGATCGAGGAGTGGATGCCCGCTTTTGCGAGCATGACGCAAGAGGAACCTGACCCACTACCTGCTGTGAAGGGCAGAATGGCTGAGGTATAGTGATGACGCGGAAACCGGTCGCGACCGCTGTCAACCATGATCAAACTCTCCTTACCCTCAAAATCCGCGTTCCTGGACGGCCCTCCCCGGCCGTTGGTACTGACACTCGCTCCATCCCAACCAATTCAACCCCTGGACCTCTACGCGCGCTTGGCGTCGACGTCCGGCCCTTCGTTCCTCCTCGACAGCGGCAGCCCGCAGCGCGGTTCCGGCCAATTCTCCTATGTCGGAAGCCGCCCCGTGGCCGTCTTCTCGAGTCGCCAGACCGGCGATGGTGCGCCGGAGGAAGATCCGTTTCACGTGCTGCGGCAGGAAATCGCCGGAGCTCCCATCGCAAGGACACCGCAGCTGCCGCCATTTTTCGGCGGCGCGGTCGGATACTTGAGCTATGACTTTGCCCGCCGTCTGGAACGCCTGCCGACTGCCGTTCCGATCGATCTTCCTCTTCCCGACCTGCAGTTCGCCTTGTTTGATTTGGTGACCGCCGTCGATCATGACGAAAACCGAATCCACATCATGTTCTGTCCGTCGGCAAAGCGCTTTCTCGGAGAGGACCGAAGCAAGCTCCTTCGGGAAGGATTGGACAAAATCGCAGGCTGTGAAGCGGATTACATCGCGTCGCAATCGGAGACACAGTCGGATCCGGTCGTTCCGACCATCTCGTTCGTTCCCGAGCAATCTCGGGATGCCTATCTCGACCGCGTGGGCCGATGCCAGCGCTACATCTCCGCCGGAGACATCTACCAGGCCAATCTCTCCCATCGTTTCAACTTTTACATTCCCGACTGCTATCGGACACGGCCGGAACGTCTCCGATATGAACAGGCCTTGTATCGACGGCTTTCGAGCGTGAATCCTTCGCCCTTTTCGGGTTTGCTGCATTTCGACGACATGACCTTGATCAGCGCCTCACCCGAACGCCTCGTCCGAGTCCGTGACGGACGGGCCGACACCAGACCCATCGCCGGCACCAGACCGCGCGGCCGGGATCCTGAGGAGGATCGTCGGCTGGTTGCCGAACTCCTCGGCACCGAAAAAGAACGGGCGGAGCACGTGATGCTCGTCGACCTTGAACGAAACGACCTCGGCCGCGTCTGTGAATTCGGAAGTGTGCACGTGGACGAGTTCATGGCGGTAGAGCAGTATTCCCATGTGAGCCATATCGTGTCGAACGTCAGCGGCCGTCTTCGACCGGATGTTGCGCCGTTCGACGTGATCAGGGCCGTGTTCCCCGGCGGCACCGTCACCGGGGTTCCCAAGATCCGCTGCATGGAGATCATCGACGAGTTGGAACCCGTCCGCCGCGGACCCTATACCGGGTCGTTCGGCTACATCGGATGGAACGGCGACGTGGACCTCAACATCATTATCCGGACATTGGTCTTGTCCGGAGACACCGGGTATCTGCAGGTCGGGGCCGGCATCGTTGCCGATTCAGATCCCGCTCTCGAATATGATGAAACGCTTCACAAGGCAGAGGCCTTCTTTGCGGCGCTGAAACGGGGACATCCATGTGGATCTACTTGAATGACCGATTTGTCGACGGCGCGAATGCCGTGGTCTCGGTGTTCGATCACGGGCTGCTGTACGGCGACGGCGTATACGAAACCATCCGTTCGTACGGCCACAAGATCTTCATGCGGGACCAGCATCTCGCCAGGCTGCGACGGTCCGCCGACGCCATCGGATTGCGCGTGCCGGTGGCAGAGGACGATTGGCCCGCGCTGTTGAACGAGGCGATGCAACGCAACGACGTCGGGAATGAGCGGACCGACGCCTACATTCGAATCACGATCTCACGCGGCGTCGGCGACATCGGGCTGGATCCGGCCCTCTGCCCGACGCCGACCGTGATCGTCATGACGAAACCGCTTTCCCCGCCGCCGCCTCATCAATATCAGAGCGGGGTCGATCTCATCGTGGCCAGGACTAGGCGCAACTATCCGGGGGCGCTCGATCCCCAAATCAAGTCGACGAGTTTTCTCAACAACATACTGGCCAAGCGAGAGGCCATCGCGGCGCTGGCATTCGACAGCCTATTGTTGAACTGGGAGTCCCATCTCGCGGAATGCACGGTGAGCAATCTCTTCTTCGTGACGAACGGCCGTCTCCGCACGCCGTCGCTGGATTGCGGCATTCTCGACGGCATTACCCGCCGGATCATTCTGTCATTGGCCCACGAGGAAGGGATTCAGGTCGAGGAGGGAACCTATACTCTCGATCAGCTCGTCCAAGCCGATGAATGTTTCCTGACCAACACCACCATGGAAGTGATGCCGGTCACCAGCTTGAATCGACACCCACTCGGAACAGGCAAACCGGGTCCGCTCACCCACAGGCTGCATCAAATTTTTGTCGCCAATCGACCGCGATTTTTGCAGGCTTGATCGCGGTTTATGCGTCTATCCTCTTGTTCTATCTAGCGAACCAGCCAAACTTCCGGGGCATGCCTTCTGCATTTTCTTGACAGACAAGTCCAGGCTGCTATCGTTTGTGGGCATACCATGAATCAATCCGATTGCGAACCATCCCAAAATCGAATGCGGTTTCGAATCGCCGTGACGGCACTGGCTGCCTACTCTTCGCTGGCCATAGTGGCTCCGAGCCATTCCTCCGCCGAAATCTATCAGTACGTCGGTCCCAACGGGTCGATCTCCCTCACCAACGTCCCGTCGGACTCCCGCTACCGGCGTGTTGACGTTGATTCGGCGCAGTTTCACACCGCACTCCCGGAACATGAATTGGAACCGCTCATCCGGCGCCATTCGTCTCAGCATCGGCTGCATCCTGCGCTTATTCGTGCCGTCATCAAAGCGGAGTCGAATTTCGACCCCCGCGCCGTCTCCCGGGCAGGGGCTGTCGGGCTCATGCAATTGATGCCTCAAACTGCAGTACGGATGGACGTCCGAGATCTGTACGATCCTGAAGAGAATGTGGCGGGAGGCACCAAGTACCTGCGGCAACTACTCGACCGGTTTCACGGGAACCTTCCCCTTGCGCTGGCCGCCTATAACGCCGGGGAAAATGTCGTGGAACGCTATCAGGCACTGCCGCCGATCGACGAAACCAGACAATACGTCCGCAAGGTGCTGCGCTACTATCGAACGTTTCTCGTGCGCGACGGCGTGATCACGGAACGTCCGCTCAACCGATACGCCCCCCCGAGTTCAGCAGCAACCCCCGAGACTTTCGAACCTGTTTCCCGCTGATTCCCTCGGTAATCGACAGGCGGCTGTGTTGTTGCCAGCCCGTCCGTCTCGTCTGAGGAAAATCCGATCGGTAATGGGCCCCGATGCTGTTTTCCCGCCACAACGCCGCTTCGGCGATGCACTGGGCAACCTGGACCATATTTTTCACTTCCAGCGAAGCTCGGTTTCCCTGCGGCTGCCCCATCATCTGGGCCCATCGCGAAAGCTGCGCACAAGCCCGAATGAGGGATTCTCCAGAACGAATCACCCCGACTTGCCCCCACATCATTCTCCTGAGCGAGCTGCGAAGCTTTTCCGCGTCATCGACCGATCCGCTGTGCTCGACCTTCAGCGCGGCCTCGTGGGAGTTCATGGATGGGACCTCGTGCCGATCGCCGTACTTCACGGCGGCACCTGCGGCGCGCGCGCCGAATACCAATCCCTCAAGCAATGAATTGCTGGCCAAGCGATTGGCCCCGTGAACCCCGCTGCAGGCAACCTCACCCGCGGCAAAAAGTCCCGGCACCGACGTGGCGCCATTCACATCGGTCCAGACCCCTCCCATCATGTAATGCGCGCTGGGGGAAACCGGGATCCATTCCTCGGTGATGTCGATGTCATACCGCAGACAGGTCGCATAGATCGTGGGGAAGCGGCGCCGGATGAAGTCCGCGCCCAGTTGGGTGACATCCAGATAGACGTGCCGGGCCTTCGTCGCGGCCATCTCCGCCCAAATGGCACGAGATACGATATCCCTGGGGGCCAATGCTCCCATTGGATGGTACCGATGCATGAACAGTTCGCCCTTCGTGTTGCGCAGCAGTCCGCCTTCTCCACGCATGGCTTCCGACAGCAGGAAGGGGGGACTTGACGGAAGATAGAGGGCGGTCGGATGGAATTGCACGAATTCCATGTCCTGCAGCACCGCACCGGCTCGCAGGGCCATGGCCATCCCATCGCCAGTCGCATTGGGCGGATTCGTCGTGCGGGCATACACTTGGCCGGCCCCGCCGGTCGTCAAGACGACCGCCCTGGCCGGCATCAGAAGCCGATGCCCCGAATGCTCGTCCAGGACCAGCGCACCGCAGCATCGCCCCCCTTCGATCACCAGATCCACCGTAAAGTGATAGTCGAGCCGGCGGATGCGCGGATGCTTGACGGCCTCGGCCATCAGGACCCGCACCATTTCGTTGCCCGTCGCGTCCCCTTGGGCACGCAGAATCCGACTCCGGCTGTGCGCGGCCTCACGGGCAAACGCGAACTTCTCTCCCGTCTTATCGAACTTCGCTCCCCATTCGATGAGCTCCTGAATCCGGTGAGGACCTTCCTCGACCAGGATGCGCACGGCTTCTTTTCGGCAGAGTCCGTGGCCCGCCTTCAGGGTGTCGGTCAAGTGGATGGAGACGTCGTCTTCCTCGCTCATGGCTACAGCCACTCCACCCTGTGCATGGATGGAGCTGCTTTGAAGGGGATGGCCTTTCGTCAACATGAGGACACGACCGGCCCGGCTCAATTCCAGGGCCGCGCGAAGGCCGGCGACGCCGCTGCCAATGACGAGAAAATCAGCTGATTGTGTTGGAGAGGACGGTGGGCGCCGCATGCATCACTTTCTCGACGGGACAAGGGGTTCTGCGCCGGCTTGGCGCTGGCTCATACCGAACGGCGAATCGCCCTGGACTCCCCGAAGCAGTATGGAGTTTGTCCCCACCCATTGTAGGCGGGTGTGGCCTCGCTGGCGCTGTCCGGGATCCTCGGCATCTTTTTTCCATACGCCTTGCCAATGGACATGAACATCGATGTCGTCTCCCTCGATCATGATCCGCTCCACTCTGAACTCCAGGACGATGTTGTGGAACGTTTCAAAATCGTTCTCCGCTTCCCGTTGAAGCAGCTCCAGCTGATCAGTCGGCACCATCAACGAGCCCATCGCCGAACCGTCCTTCTGCACATAGGCCGAGCGAAGCGATTCTATCGCTTTGTCAATGCGGAGATAGCGCTCGTGGTCTTCCGGATACTGAGCGGTTTTCCCGCCACAGCCGGCTGCCGCAAGAACCGCCGCCAGCGCACAGACCATGGCACTGCGAATGTTTCGTGAGATCATCGTCGTGGAGGCAGTATAGAAATCGGCGGCAAAAGAGGTCAAGCCGATGTACAACGGCTTGCATTTTGAGAGCAAAGCCCTTAGACTCCGCCGCGAAGGAGAGGAACCGAATGGCTAGCGTGCTCAAGAAACGCCGGAAGAAAATGCGCAAGCACAAGTACAAGAAACTGCGCCGGCGCCAAAAATTCCTTCGACGCAAGAGCTAATCCCACCCAACGGACCGGGAGGAGGACGGCGTGCCGGAAGGCAAGAAAGTTCGCATCCGCGTTCGCACGGTCACTTGTGTGTACGTCGGGGACTTTCTCATTCCCCCGATGCGGCATCGGGTTTCCGATGCCATCAACGAAGAGCAGCGGCTCTTCATCAACCTCACCGATGTCGTCATCAACGACAAGGATCGTTCCGAGTTTGTGGCCGTCAACAAGAATCTCATCGAATCCATCGCCCAAATCTGACGTTCATCTCTTCGCGTCCGTCAACGCGCCGGCGGCGGCTCATTCCGGCGGTCGCTCTTCGCGCCCAGTTTCCTCTCCCTGAGACGGATTCATGCCTACGCTCGGCAAATTGCTCCCATTCATCAAACCGTACATTTCCCGCATGGTCGCGGCCGGCCTGCTGGTCATGATCGTGGCAGCGATCAATCTCGCGTTGCTGAGGTTGGCCGGAAACCTCTGGGACGTGATCACCGTCCGCCACGATGCCGCGCGCATGACCGAGCTGATCGCGGCGTTTCTGGGGCTCGTGCTCATTCAGGGATTTTGTTCAATGGGGCACAGCTACTTGACCGCGTGGGTCTCTCAGCGCATCGTGGCCGATTTTCGAACCCACCTCTTCGCGCACCTCCAGACACTTTCCGTCTCGTTCTTCGCCCGTCGCCGGACCGGCGAGCTCTTGTCACGCCTCATGAACGATGTCACGGTCATGCAATCCATCGCCACCGAAACCCCCATCGACACCGCCAAACAGCTCGTCACCTTCATCGGCGGCATCATCTTCCTGCTCGTCATGAACTGGCGACTGTGCTTGTTGATCTTGCTCCTCCTCCCGCTGCTCGTTCTCGTGGCGCGGTTCTTCGGCCGCAAGCTCAAATCTCTTTCCACGTCGATCCAAGACCATACCGCGGCCTTGAGCACGCTGACCGAAGAAGTTCTCTCCGGCATCCGCATTGTGAAGTCCTTCGTACAGACGGACAGAGAAACGCGGCGGTTCTCGGAGCAAATCGAACGGAATCTCTCCCTCGGCATGCGGCGCGCCGGCATTATGGCCGTCTTCATTCCCGTCATCAGTCTCCTGACATTCTCCGCGGCCGCCGCCGTGCTGTGGTACGGAGGCCGGCAGGTGATCGACGGATCGGTGTCTCCCGGCGATCTGTTCGCCTTCGTCCTATTCGCGGGCATCCTGATCGGTCCGTTCAGCTCGGCCGCCAGAGTCTTCGGGCAAGTTCGGGAAGCGCAGGGCGCCACTCAACGCGTCTTTGAAATTTTGGAGGCACGGCCGGACATCCACGACGCCCCGACCGCCCGCTCCATCGATCGCGTCACGGGACATCTTCGCGTGGAGCACGTGGGATTTTCGTATGATGTCCGGCAACCGGTATTGACAGATTTCTCCTTCGAAGCGCAGCCCGGGCAACTCATCGCGATCGTCGGACCGACAGGAGCGGGGAAAACCACTCTCATCAACCTGATCCATCGGTTCTACGATCCGACGGAAGGCCGGATCACGGTCGACGGCGTCGATCTGCGGGCCATCACCTTGGACAGCTGGTATCGGCAGGTGTCCCTGGTCCCGCAGGAAACGATCCTGTTCGGAGGGACCATTCTCGACAATATCCGCTATGGCAATCCTCAGGCCGACGACGGGTCCGTCCAGGCCGCCAGTCACGCCGCCCACGCGCATGATTTCATCGTCGGCCTTCCTGACTCGTACCAGACCCTGGTGGGCGAGAAGGGCGTCAACCTGTCAGGCGGACAACGGCAGCGGATCGCCATCGCCAGGGCGATTCTGAAAGACCCTCGTATTCTGCTGTTGGATGAAGCGACATCGTCCCTCGACAGCGAGTCCGAGCGTCTGGTCCAAGAAGCCCTCGAGCGACTGATGACGGGGCGCACGACATTCGTTGTCGCGCATCGCCTGACCACGATCCAACGGGCCGACCGGATTCTGGTGCTTAACAAGGGCGCCCTGGTCGAGACCGGCACCCATCACGAATTGATGGAACGCAAAGGACTCTACCAGTACCTCTATTCGCTGCGTCTTTCCGAGCTCCCTCTCTAGCAGGCTGTTGACAAAGTCCGCCAGCGGCGTTCTCGCATCGCTCAGAGGCTCAACGTACGGGGACAGAGTACGCTTCGCCTCTTCACTCGCTGCGGCCTTGCTGGACGGCCTTTC
>DAOLIU010000123.1:0-10035 GCA_035328385.1 Nitrospira sp.
GTCATGGAAGGCGCCGGTCAGGTGGAATGTACGATCAACGGCATCGGTGAGCGTGCCGGCAATACGTCACTGGAGGAAGTCGTGATGGGATTGCGGACGAGGAAAGATTGGTATCGGGCTGATACACAAATCCGAACGGAAGAGATCTCGAAGACCAGCCGGTTGGTGAGCAAGACCACCGGTATGGTCGTACAACCCAACAAGGCCATCGTCGGCGCAAATGCCTTCGCGCACACGTCGGGCATTCATCAGGACGGACTGCTGAAGGACAAGACGACGTACGAAATCATGAGGCCGGAATCGGTCGGCTTGGTCGAAAGCAAGATGGTGATGGGGAAACTATCGGGGCGGCACGCGTTTCGTCAGCGGATCGAGGAGCTGGGGTATAAGCTGACGGATGAGGAGGTCAACCACGCCTTCGAGCGGTTCAAGAAGCTGGCGGACCAAAAGAAGGAGATCTACGAAGAAGACCTCGAAGTCATCGTGTCCGAAGAATTGGCCAAGATGGCCGATCGGATTACGCTGAAATCGTTTCGCGTCGAAAGTGGAACCAATCAGGTGCCGACCGCGACGGTCGAACTGGAAATCGACGGGAAAGCGGTCACCCGGACCGGCACGGGCGACGGGCCCGTCGACGCGGTCTATCGGACCATTGCCGCCATCACGTCGACCAAGAGCACGTTATTGATGTACGTGGTCAAAGCCATTACGGGCGGGACCGACGCTCAGGGAGAAGTATCCGTGCGCGTGCAGGAAGACGGCCGAACCGTATCAGGGCACGGAGCGGACACCGATATCATTACCGCCTCCGCCCGCGCGTACTTGAGCGCCTTGAATAAACTGGCGTATCTGCAGGCCAAGCAGGTGCAGGGCGAGCAGAAAGTGAACTTGATTTGACGTGGGACGCACGGTAGAGTGATCGGCTCGCTGAGCCTTGCCGCGGAGAAGGGAGTGGTCCGTGTTGAAGGTCACGCTTTCGGAGCGTCCGGAATTTTTGGCCGGAGACCATACCCGCCTTCGCGAAATCTTCCACCCAGCCAAGCATCATCTGCAACTGGGATATAGCCTCGCGCACGGGACCCTGGGACCAGGCCAGCGCTCCAAGCGGCACGTCCTGAAGTCGTCCGAGGTGTACTACTTTATTGCCGGCAGAGGGCGATTTCTCCTCAATGACCTGGAGGTGCCGGTCGAAGCAGGCACGACGCTGTATGTCCCGCCAGGCGGCGAGCAGTCGCTGGAAAACACGGGGGATCATGTAATCGAATTTTTGTGCCTGGTTGATCCGGCATGGAAAGTGGAAGACGAGCAGGTGGTGGAGTAACGCCTGCCAGCCAAAGGAGTCGAATGACGTGAAAGCCAAGATTGCAGTGCTCGCCGGTGACGGTGTCGGTCGTGAAATTGTTCCCGAAGCGGTCAAAGTTCTGAAGGTCGTGGCGGAAAAATTCGGCCATGCGTTCGAATTCGCCTATGGCGATGTGGGAGGGCAGGCCATCGACAAAGTCGGAGTGCCTCTGCCGCAGGACACCTTGGCCACGGCCAAACAAAGTGACGCGGTGCTGTTGGGTGCCGTGGGCGGCCCCAAATGGGAAGGGCTCGAGTATAGTCTGCGCCCCGAACGTGCCCTGCTTGGGCTTCGCGAACAGCTTGGACTGTTTGCCAATCTTCGTCCGGCCAAGTTGTATGACGTCCTGGCTGATGCATCGACCCTCAAGAAGGACGTGATCGAGGGCATCGATATCTTGGTGATCCGTGAATTGACCGGCGGGATCTACTTCGGCAAACCGAAAGGGATCGAGGCGCTGCCGAACGGCGGCGAACGCGGGGTGAACACGGAAGTCTATACGACGGAGGAAATTCGTCGCATTGCCCGGGTGGCATTCGAGGCGGCGCGCAGGCGGCGCAAGAAGGTGACCTCCGTGGACAAGGCCAACGTCCTGGAATCATCGGAACTCTGGAGACGGGTGGTGATCGCGGTACACAAAGATTTTCCCGACGTGGAGCTGACTCACATCTACGTCGACAATGCCGCGATGCAGCTGGTCCGAAACCCGAGGCAGTTCGACGTCATGCTCTGCAACAACATGTTCGGAGACATTCTCAGCGACGAAGCCGCCATGTTGACGGGCTCCATCGGCATGCTGCCGTCGGCGAGCATCGGAGCACAGGTCGGCCTTTTTGAACCCATCCACGGCAGCGCGCCAGACATTGCCGGCAAGAATATCGCGAATCCGATTGCGACCATCGCATCGGCCGCCATGCTGCTGTCGTATGCGTTCAAATTGGACCGGGAGGCACAAGCGGTTGAGGATGCCATCGTGAAGACGTTGGATCTCGGCTATCGCACGAAGGACATCCATAGCGCCGGCACTCGGCTTGTCGGAACAACAGACATGGGCGAGGCCATCGTTCGGAACCTCAAGTAATCCGAGGCTGTTGGATGCGTACAGAGATGAAGCGAAGGACCGGCGTCATCAATACGGTTGCCGGGACGGGGGACGGAGCGATGTCGGGCGATGGAGGTCCCGCCGTGGCGGCTTGTCTGAACGAACCCAAGTCGGTGGCTTTCGACGGCCATGGAAATCTCATCATCGTAGATTCGGAGAACCATGTTATCCGCAAGGTCGACCGGTTGAGCGGAGTCATCTTGACGGTCGCAGGCTGCGCCGAACCGGTGCATCGTCGAGAAGAGACCGTCCAGCCCGATAGCGGAGCGACGTTGGCCGATGAGGACCCGTTGGCTGAGCAGACCTCGGGCGCGCAAGCCTTTGCGCATCAGACTGATTTGAGCGGGACCGTCCGGTACATCATCAACGGCGGCGGCCCGTCTACGCGATTCGGCGGCGACGGCGGACCGGCCATCAAGGCATTGCTGAATTTCCCCACGGCAGCCGCCGTCGACGCGGCCGGCCATCTGTACATCGCCGATACCATGAACCACCGGATCCGGAGGGTCGATGCAGAGTCGGGTCGAATCAGCACGATCGCGGGAGTGGGGCAGCCTCGATTCAGCGGGGACGGAGGACCAGCCGTGGAGGCGGGTCTGAATGAACCGAGCGCGCTTGCCATCACCGCTTCGTCGATACTCTACGTGGCGGATCAGAACAACAATCGGGTCAGAGCGATAGATCTGCGTACCGGCCTGATCCGGACGGTCGCGGGAACAGGCGCGGCGGCATACAATGGCGACGGGATTCCTGCCGCCGAGGCTGCATTGGCGGGCCCCAGCGGTCTCGCCGCCGGGGCGGACGGTGTCCTGTTCATCGCCGATACGTTCAACGGGAGAATCCGCTCCGTCGATCCCGGTACCGGAGTGATCGAGACCGTCGTGGGAGACGGAGGGACCTATCGCTATCAGGGAGCGGAGGAACCTGCCTCCAGCAGCTTGGCCCGACCATATGGAATTGCTCTGGACGCCGAAGGCAATCTCTTCATTTCTGATTCAGACAACCATCTTATCCGGCGGTGGGATCGTGCGACAGGCCGACTGGATCGGTTGGCTGGGGTAGGGATGGCAGCCTACGGCGGTGACGGGGGATCGGCGCTGGACGCGAGCCTGAATTATCCGTTCGGGATCGCCATGGCTGCAGGCGGAGGGTTGTTTGTCGCCGACACCTTTAACCATCGGATTCGTGAAATTGTCCTGTAACCGGCGGGGTGCATGGTGAAGAAGAAATCGAAGTATGTCCTGGGCATTTTCGGTGCGACGGGAGCTGTGGGGAAGGAAACCCTGGATATTCTCGATGAGCGAAAATTTCCGCTGGAATCCTTGCGTCTGTTTGCGTCCAAACGATCCGCCGGTGAGGTCTTGTCGTGCCAGGGGCGGGAATGGAAAGTGGAGGAATTGACGCCGGATGCCTCTTTCGCCGGAATGGATATCGCCTTGATTTCCGCGACGGATGCCGTCAGCCGCGAGTATGGAGCCCGGTTGAGCGCGGCCGGAGTTCTGGTCATCGACGACAGCGGAGTCTTCCGCATGGAGGATGATGTCCCGCTCGTGGTTCCGGAAGTGAATCGGCACGCGCTGAGGTCGATGCCCCGCCGAATCGTGTCGATTCCGAACTGTACGACGACACCGTTGGTCATGGCGTTGAGGCCGCTGCAGGAAGCTGCTGGAATCAAGCGGGTTGTGGTCACGACGTTCCAGTCCGTTTCCGGGACCGGGGCAGCGGCAATGGACGAGCTGATGGATCAAACCAGAAACCTCATGGCCTTTCGTGAGGCCAAGGCGGAGGTGTATCCGTACCAGATCGCCTTCAATCTGTTGCCGCACATCGGATCGTTCAACGAGGGCGGCGACTGTTCCGAGGAAATCAAGATCATGCGGGAGACGAGAAAAATCTTGGAAGCGCCCGCGCTGCGTCTCACCGCCACGACCGTGCGTGTGCCGGTGTTGCGTTGCCATTCAGAGGCGATCAATGTGGAACTGGAACGTCCTCTCAAGCCCCATGATGCGCGGGCCGCGCTGGCGGGAATGCCCGGGGTGCTGGTGTATGACGATCCGTCCAAAAAGCTCTACCCGATGCCGCTGGATGCCACCGGGAAGGACGACGTGTTCGTCGGACGTATCAGGGAAGACGAATCGACCCCCAACGGATTGAATCTCTGGGTGGTGTCCGATAATCTTCGAAAAGGGGCCGCTCTCAATGCCGTGCAGATTGCCGAGTGTTTAATGGAACACTGATGGTCGAATGGACAAGCCTCGGGAAAGCCCTGCTGGGGATCGGCGTAGTCATCGCGTTGGTGGGGCTGCTCCTGCTGCTCTCAGACCGCGTTCCCGGCCTCGGCGGCCTTCTTAGCCTGTTCGGCCGCTTGCCGGGAGATATCTCCTTCAAACGCGACAATTTCAGCCTCTATATTCCCCTCGGTACCAGCCTTGTGCTCAGTATTCTCCTAAGTTTGGTATTCTATCTCCTGTCATGGATGTTTCGCCGTTGATCCCGGTATGCCGATGGGGCATGGCGGTTGTGTTGGGGATGGTACTGGCCCTTGATACGACGTCGCTGCAGGCCGCGCAATCGTTGCGCGTTCTTCTTGCCTCGGATGTGGTAAAGCTCGACGTCCAGTCGAATAGCTCGGTCTGGGTGTCCGATTCCAGCCGCCACGGAAGGGCAGTCCGGCCGGCTGTTCGAGTCGTGCCGGCCGGCAAGGGGTTTGTCGTCAATGGCGTTCGCACGATGCGCGAGCAGTTGACCCTGCAAGGGGAACAGGGATTGACCCTCACCTTTGTCAAGGCTGATGGAATTGCAGGTACGGGCGGACGAGGAGCGATCAAGACCGCGACGGTCCAGCGCGTCACGGTCCCGGTCAGCGGCATTGTCCACGTCGTTCGCAGAGGCGTGGGCGCCCTGGTGATCAATCAGGTCGATTTGGAAGAATATGTCAAAGGCGTCGTTCCAGCAGAGGTGAACTCGTCCTGGCATCCTGAAATGCTCAAAGCGCAGGCGGTGGCGGCCAGGACCTATGCGCTCTACCAGCAGATGCTCAGCGCGAACCGGGACTATGATGTCGTAGCCAGCGTGCAGGACCAGGTGTATCGTGGAAAACAGGGCGTCGATGGGGCCGTATTGAAGGCTGTCGAGGAGACGCGAGGGCTCGTACTCACGTATCAGGAGGCACCGATCTATGCGGCCTTTTCCTCGACCGCTGCCGGTCTGACGGAAGACGCGGTCAATGTGTGGTCAAAGGACTATCCCTATCTCAAAGGAGTCGAATGTCCTTTTGATCTGGCTTCTCCCTACTACCAATGGACGGCTTCGTTTCGGAAAGAACTGCTCGAGCAAAACCTTCGCCAACAGGGGTTCCCCATCGGGACGATCACCGCGCTGACTCCTTCGTCGTTCAGCCGAGGCGGGCGGGTCGCCACATTGCGTGTCGCCCATACGGAAGGAGAGCTTATACTACGGGGCGAAGAGCTGCGAAAGGCGGTCGGCTACATGGTGATTCCAAGCACGCAGTTTACGGTCGAATCCGTCGGGCCCGAGATCGTCCTGTCCGGTTATGGAGCAGGGCATGCGGTTGGGATGTGTCAGTGGGGCGCCAAAGAGTTGGCCGAATTGGGCTATCCCTTCTCCACTATCCTGAGCTATTACTATCCAGACACACAACTGCAGGACATGGCGTTGACGAAGGCGCCGATCCCTCCCTCTTCCTGATGCAGGTCGCTGAGTTCGACTTTCCCTTTGATCCAATGCTCGTTGCGTCCGAACCCGTTCTTCCGCGGGATCAGGCAAGGCTATTGGTCTTGCCTGCGAGCTACGGTTCGGCACATTCGATGATGCATCGTCGAGTCTCGGATCTCCCTCACCTCCTGGCTCCCGGTGATCTGATCGTCGTCAATGACACCAAAGTTTTGCCGGTTCGTCTGACCGGCCGAAAGCAGCCAACCGGGAAAGCGGTCGACATTCTGTTCGTCCGTGAAGTGGCACAAGGGCTATGGGAAGTGCTGATCAAAGGCCGGCTCCGGCCGGGTCAGAAGATCGAGCTGGGCGGCGACGGGGTCCTCGTGGTTCAGTCGCGGGACCGGCTTCGGACGGTCGTCCGTCTCGATTGCGCCATGTCGCCGCGTGAATTGTTTGCACGCTGGGGCATGATGCCGCTCCCGCCATACATCGACCGGCCGCCCGGCGACATGGATCGCGAATGGTATCAAACGGTGTTCGCTCAGGAGGAAGGAGCGATTGCGGCACCGACTGCCGGTCTTCACTTTACGCCGGAGCTGTTGGTTCGACTCAACCAAGCGGGGATAGGAGTGACGAAGGTGACGCTGCACGTGGGCATCGGGACGTTTAAACCCGTCACGGCGGATCACGTCGAAGACCATCGGATGGGTTCCGAATGGTTCGAGGTCGGATCGGAGACCGTCCGGGCCGTCGAACATGCCAAAGAGAGCGGCGGAAGGGTCGTGGCGGTCGGCACGACCGTCGTGCGCGCGCTGGAAACGGCGGCTCGTCAGCGAAGATTGAGCCCAGAATGCGGAGAAACAAGCCTGTTCATCACTCCCGGATTTTCCTTCCGAGTCGTGGACGCTCTGATGACCAACTTTCATCTCCCCAAGACGACGCTGCTCATGCTGGTGTCGGCCTTTGCCGGAACGTCATTGCTGCGACAAGCCTACGAGGAGGCCGTCCGCGAACGATACCGGTTCTACAGTTATGGCGACGCCATGCTGATACTGAAATAGCTACAGTTTCGTTTAAGAGGGTCGTATGTCCCTGCCATGCCCTGCAGGGTTTTTGACGACCTAGGGAGCTGTGCCTCCTGTCGCCACAGGGCGTCCAAATCGACGAGGAAGAGGGTTCGTTGCGACGGAAAGTATCGGGAGGATGTGCCGTTACAGTAACTCGCGATGAATCGTGATGGGGATGGTGGCCTTTAAGGATTGCGTGTATGCCATCAGCGCGCGTTGCTGCTTTTGAAACAACACGTCCTGCACCGCGCGATCTTTCGCCGCAGCCGCCTTGGCGGGATCGGACTCAGGTTGTCTGATCATGAGCGCCTGCGCTTCAGCCAACTCGGCCGGCGTGAGGGTGACCGCTTCGCTGATCATCATCCTTGCCCGATTGCCAAGCAGTTCCTTGGCCTCGATGGCCTCGAAGAGCGAAGGCGTCAGGTGATTGGCCGCCAGAAGGCGTTGATAGAGGTCGGGGTCGAAGACCCCGTTCTTCTGAAACTCCGGGATCTGCATAATCGCATCACGCAGATCCTCGTTGCTCACGGTCAGTCCCATATTCTTGGCGGCCACGAGCCAGACGCGATTGTCGATCAATTGCTCGACCACGACCTGTTTGATGGTTTCGTCCTTGAACTCGCCAGGCAGCTTGTCCTTGTAGAACCGGTACGAATTCTCATAGGCCCGCCTGAACTCGTCATGAGATACCGTGAGATCTCCGACGGCCGCCACGACCGAGCCGCGCTGCTCTCCGAATCCCCACCATCCCATCGTGATGACGAAGGCGATGGCCAGAATCCCCATGATCGATTTGAGCAACCAGGGGTAATTGTGGGAGGCTTCTCTCATCAACTTGATCATGTCGGCTCCTGTGAATTTGCAGAAATGAATTGTACCGAGCCGTTTCGTCGATGGCAAGTACGGAGACCGCGGGTCCCATTGGAAATCGGCGGCGGGACGACGCAGCGATCCGTGGATTCTTGGAAGTGGGGGTTTGTGCTTTCGTTTGTGCTAGGTAGTCGGATTTGTTATACTTTGCCACGAATTGCAGGGAGATTCTTTGGCTGCCGAATCTGGCGAGGTCCATCTCTTCGGTTTCAGTGCCGGGATGTATCCGAAAGCGCAGGTCCTCAATCGATTCATTGCCAAGTTGATCGACTTATTCATTGTGGCAGGCGCGGCAAGCCTGATCGATCCCGTCGGGTTTCTTGCGGGACTGGCGTATGTCCTGGTGGGAGACGGATTTGCCGGCGGCCGTAGCATCGGAAAGCGACTCATCGGTCTCCAAACGATCCTCCCCGATACACGTGTGACGGCAGGATTCAGGGAATCGATCATTCGCAATGTACCGTTCGCGGTTGCGCAAATGGCGTTCATGGTCCCGTACGTCGGATGGATCCTCTCGGCCGTGATCATCGCATTTGAAGCCGTCCTCATCATCGGGAATGAACAGGGCCGTCGCATCGGCGACGAATTGGCAGGTACTCAAGTGTTGGACGCCGGACGGTTCGCGCTGCCTGATTGAAGCGGCGGATCCGGCGGTCGGCGCGCAAGTTTGAAAAGGGAGAATCCTCGTGGGCCTAGCGAGCGATATATTCGGATGGTTCTCGAACGATCTGGCGATCGACCTCGGGACGGCGACGACCCTTGTCTACGTGCACGGCAAGGGCATCGTGTTGAATGAGCCGTCGGTCGTGGCCGTCGAGAAGAAAACGGAGAAAGTACTGGCGGTCGGCGCGGACGCCAAGAAGATGCTCGGCCGCACGCCCGGCAACATCGTGGCGGTTCGCCCGATGAAGGAAGGCGTGATCGCCGATTTCGAGATGGCGGAGCAGATGTTGAAACGGTTCATTCAAAAGGCGCACAACCGCAGTGCCTTTGTTCGTCCCCGTATCATCATCGGCGTGCCGTCGAGAATCACCCAAGTGGAGCAACGCGCGGTGCGGGATTCTGCGGAACTGGCCGGCGCGCGGGAAGTCTATCTGATCGAAGAGCCGGTCGCGGCCGCGATCGGCGCTGGGTTGCCGATTACGGAGCCGTCGGGGAACATGGTCGTCGACATCGGCGGCGGCACGACGGACATCGCGGTCATCTCCTTGGGGGGGATCGTCTACAGTGAGTCGGTCAAAGTCGCCGGTGATCGCATGGATGATGCGATCATGAACTACATCAAGAAGAAATATAATCTCCTGATCGGTGAACACATGGCGGAACGGATCAAGTTCGAGATCGGATCCGCCTACCCATTTGAAGAACGTAAAACCATGATGATCAAGGGCCGTGACCTGATCTCCGGTATCCCGCGCACGCTGGTCGTTGACGACGCCGAAATCAGGGAAGCCCTGCAGGAACCAATCGGAACGATCGTCAATGCGATCAAAGTCGCTTTGGAAAACACGCCGCCTGAACTGGCCGGTGACATCATCGATCGCGGCATCGTGTTGACCGGCGGCGGCTCGCTGTTGAAGGGCATGGATACGCGATTCCGGGAAGAAACGAATTTGCCGATCATTACCGTGGACGATCCCCTGACGTCCGTCGTGCTGGGCGTGGGGAAGATCCTCGATGAGCTTGATCTGTTGGCAAAGGTTGCGGTCATGTCCCAGGCGAATACCTTCCGATAAAGGTTCCATCCCTCATGTGGATGGCCACGTTGCGTGCCCCCTATAATGCTCGACGTCTTGCGCTAGGAGGCTTCGCCCTTCTTCTCCTCGTGCTGTTCCTCTTCCCCTCGCAAAGCCAAGGTGTGCTCCAATACCTTGATGGCCCCGTCGGACAGGTCATCCGGATCCCGCTGGAATTGGTCGTATCCATCGATGAGGGCATTTCAGGGGTCTGGCACAGGTATATCGCCCTTCAGGGGGTTC
>DAOLIU010000124.1:0-9835 GCA_035328385.1 Nitrospira sp.
CACTGGCGGAGCGTCGGAGGCCGGAGCGGCTGTTTCCGAGGACGCGAAGCGAAACTCCGGTTCGCGGGAATGCCGGGGCGTCTTTTCCCATGCATTGTCCGGCTCCGCACCGGCAAGGGTGAACGTGTCGGTCGCCGGCGCGGCCTCGTCCGTTCGCGCGGCGGCGGATTCGGTGGCGGGAGACTCACCGTGAAGCAGCGCGTCCAACCGCTGAACGACCGGGCTATCCGGGGCGAGTTGCTTGATCTTTTCGAAGATTTCCTCGTGCAACGTGGGCAAGCCGGGCTCGGGATGCTCGAGCAGGACTTCCACCGCCTTACCGTAGTGCAGGACGGCCGTGGCGAGATCTCCCTGCTCTTCGTACAGCTCCCCATGCAATTCCAGGAGCGGAACGGAATTGGGCTCGACGGTCAGAAATTCACGAATCAACGCCTCCGCCTGCGGGTATTCCTGTGCCCGCAACGCCGCGCCGGCCAGAAACCGATATTCACCGAGGGCGATCTGCAGCTGCCCCTGATGCAGATGCAATCGGGCCAGGAGCTGACAGACTTGGGGGTTTCCCGGCTCTTTCGAAAGAAGTTGGTTGAGAATCGCTTCCGCCCCGGCAAATTGCTTCTCCTCGATGCGCCGCCTGGCTTCTGCCAGGAGATCCATCGGTTCAAGTGATTTTCCCGCCGCGGGGGTCGCCGTGCCGCTTCTGTCGAACCGGGTTGGGTCGCCGCCCGATTTCTCGAAATGCTCGATAAACTGACTGGCTTCGCTGTTGGACGGATCGATGCGCAAGACCGATTGATAGGCTTCTTTGGCTTCGCTGTACCGTTGCTGGGCGGAACGTTCGCGGCCGAGCTGCAGGTACACCTTCGTCGCCTCGTCCTGCATGTTCTCCTGCACGCACAACTCGGCGACCCGTTGCTGCGCATCAAGATTCGACGGGTCCTGACTAACAATTTTTTTGTAGACTTCGAGCGCTTCCTTGGTCTTGCGTTCCTTGAGATAGTACTTGCCCAGCGTCAGGTAGTCCTGCACCGCGCTGCTCAGGAGTCCTCGCTCGGCATTGAGGTCGCCGAGGTATCGGTAGATGTCGTAGCGGGACGGATCGAGCTTGAGAATCTTCTTGTAGGTGGCGATGGCCTTGAGGGTGGCGCCTTCCGCCCGAAACGCGTTTGCCGCCTGCAGAAACGCCGCGACGGCTTCGCCGGACGCGTTCCGCTTCAGATGGAGCTCGCCGATGGAATTGTAAATGCTCCCGTCGGCCGGTGATTCGACCGAGAGCTTTCTCCATTCGTTGATGGCGGCGTCGAACTGCCCTTTCGACGCGAACAGTTGGGCGCTGTGCAATACCCTGCTGCGGTCGATGCCCAAAACGGACCTCCGTGTGGGTGACCAGGAAACGCTAACAGCGAGCCCATTTCTTGTCAATGAAATCAGCCGAATACGTGGAGGTTCTTCCTGCCGGATCGGACGCTGAAACCAACAGATTTACCTAAGGGAGGAAGCTGTGACCACCGCGGCGGGAAGACGGTCGATATTGATGACGAGCTCGTCCTTGTCGTTCGCGAGCAAGGTATCGAGAAAACTGCTGTTCTGAATGATGACGGCGTCGGCCGGCTGGAAGAAGAGGTCGAAGCCCTTGGCGGCGGTGGGCCGCATGGGATACCGCCGGTCGTAGATCATGCCATACGTGGGAATGCCGTAAACGATCTGCCAATTGCCCAACAGCACGTGCATCTCCGAATCCCGCACGTAGAGTCCGCCGGTGGTGATCACCCGTTTGGACGACGTTTGCGGCTGGCTCAGATAAAACGTGACGCGTTCGTTGTACGCCGCGGCGGCGAAGGCCTCCTTGATCTGCGGCGCGAGGACCGTCACTTCCTCGTCCCGAAAGGCGGGTACCAGCGGCGCTTCGCCCTGAATCCACTTTTGCAGCCAGATGCGGTGCTCCTGCACCTTCATGCCGGTGAGAATTCGGGTCACCTCCTCCAGGGTGAACGTCCGGGGATGTGAATGGTGACCCGGCGACCATTCCGGCAACACCGTGTCGTCCAATTCCAGACGAACGTAATTGACCGGGTCTTCGTAGACGGTGCGATAGGGCGTCTGTGGAATGGTGCATCCCGACAGGCTCAAGCAGACCACGGCGAAGGCTAAGAAGAACCGGATGTTGAAACTCAGCATCGTCATCTGAACCTGAACCCAAAGCCTCAACCTTCCGAAATCGTGACCGTCATTTCGATTCGCTCCAGCGGATTGTCGCGGCCGTCCCGCTTGACGCTGACGACCTTATCCGCCACGTCCATGCCGCTGACGACTTCGCCGAATGCCGTGTATTGCCAGTCGAGGAAGTTGGCGTCGGCGACGCAGATGAAGAATTGGGAGCCGGCGCTGTCTGGGTCGTTGGCGCGGGCCATGGAAAGAATTCCCCGCTTGTGCGGTGTACTGTTGAACTCCGCCTTGATGCGGTAGCCGGGGCCACCGGTACCGTGCGAGGCCCGGTCGGCGCTCTTACTGTTGGGGTCGCCTCCCTGGATCATGAAACCCGGAATGACGCGGTGGAATGTGGTGCCGTCATAAAACCCCTTCTTGGCCAGGTCCACGAAGTTTTTCACATGGCCGGGCGCGACGTGGGGGAAAAACCGCAGCACGATCTCTCCCATCGGCTGGCCCTTACTCGTGACCGCAATTGTGGCCCTGGTCTTGTCGGTTGCCTCTGACATCGTCATGCATCCTTTCCATAGTGTTAGCGAAAGAGGAAGGGGGGCGGCGGCATCCCTCCCTCGAGTCCGTGATTGATCGCGGCCCAAGTCTTTCCGTCGTCGTCGCTGCGGAACGCTCCGGCGTTGGTCCCGGCGTACAACGAGCCGGAATCCGATTCGATCAGCACCTGGACGGACATGCTGGTCAGTCCGTTGTTGAGCGGGGTCCACTGGCGTCCCTTGTCGACGGTCTTGAAGATGCCGTGGCCGGTGGCGACAAAGAGGCCTCGATTGTTGAACACGATCCCTCGAATCGAATCGTTCGGCAACGCTCTGCTGATCGGGCGCCAGGTCGCGCCCCCGTCCTCGCTCCGAAAGACGCCGCCGTCGAACGTTCCGGCATAGATCGCACCTTCCGAGTCGATGGTCAACACCCGGATGAAATTCTCGACCATGCCTTCATGGTCTTTCAGCCCTTGACGCAGGCGCACCCAGCCGGTCGAGTTGGCCTTGAACTGCAGCACGCCCTTCCCGGACGTGCCGGCGTAGAGCGTGCCGTCGGCCGATTGCGCCAGCGCGTGGACCAGAATTTCGTCGAGTCCCGCCGTGACGACCACCCATCGGTCCTCGCCTCGACCGAGACGATAGGCCCCGTCGGCGGTTCCCGCGTACAGCACATCTCCGACCGGAAGCAGGGTCTTGATCTCATGCCGTTTGAGGCCGTCGTTGACGGGCTGCCAGGTTTTTCCGTGATCGCGTGTCCGGAATACCCCGCCGCGGAACGTGCCGGCATACACCGTGCCGTCTTTCGAGGTCGCCAGGGAGAGGATGAACGGGTCGGTCACGCCGTCCCCCGATTTGGCCCACGTCGCGCCGCGATCGCCGCTGTGGAATAGTCCGAGCCCAAACGAGCCGGCATACAACGACTGCCCCCCGGCTGCCGTGAGCGCCTGGATGCTGGCCGCCTGCTGTCCAGGGATGGCTTGGTGCGGGCCGCCGGGCAGCTGTCCCTGTTGCGCCGCGGCCGGAAGCGCCAACCCTGCGAGCATGACGAACCAGAGAAATCGCAAGAGACGACGAGCGGTGAATGTCATGACGCTCCCTGCATTAGCGGACGCGATGCCCGGCTGTTCCGATGGGAAGATCCGGATCGAGCGGCAGGTTCATGTCCGTCGGCGCACGTCCGAAGATCTTGGCGCCGATGATGCCGACTTCATACAGTATCATGAGCGGCACCGCCATGAGCAGCATGGTAAACAGGGTGGCATCGGGAGTCACGATGGCGGAGATGATCAATGAGCTGAGAATGGCGTGCTTGCGATAGGCTGCCAGAACCTGCGCCGACACGACGCCGACCCGCGCCAGGATCGTCAGGATCAAGGGCAGCTCGAAGGCGCATCCGAAGGTCAAGAGGAACTTGACGTTGAAGTCGATATAGGTGCCCACGCTGAGCTGCGGTGTGATATCGCGGTCCATTCCGAAGCTGACGAAGAAATCGATGACCAATGGCAGGATGACCAGGTTACAGAAGATCAGGCCGAGCGCAAAGAGCGCGCCGGCCAGCAGGAAGATCGGAACGCCCCAGCGCTGCTCCTTCGGGAGCAGCGCCGGTTCGACGAATTTCCAGAATTGGTAGAAAACAACCGGGAGGCTGACCAGCACAGCCGCCAGAAACGAGACCTTGATCGAGGCAAAGAGCGCCTCCGTCGGCCCGTAAAACACCAACTGATCGGGGAAGGGACGATTCAGCCACGCAACCATCTCCGCCGAGAACGTAAAGGCGACAGCCAGTGCCACCAGGATTGTGGCGCCGATGATAAGCAGGCGCCTCTTGACGGTCTGAATGTGTGCGGCCAGCGGATGGATACTGGGAGCCATAGGTATGAACTCTGCGGCCGTAGTCGGTCCGTCGGACGGTCACGGGCCTCTGCTAATGGGCGGTCGCCTGCAGACCGTGATCGCGGTACATGCGGATCATCTCGGCCATCTTGTCTTTCTTGGCGAGCTTTTCCTTTTGCAGCTGTTTCTTGGACAGTTCCTCCGACGGGGTCAGAACATGGCGTTTCTGCAGATCGTTGAGCTCCAGGTCGAGGCGGTGGTGGGACTCCTCCAGTTCACGGAATTCTGTGTTGGATTGGCGGAGCCGTTCCATGATCACATTGTCCGTCAGCATGTCGCACCTCCTGGTTTGAGTGGCTGCTCCGTGGATGGATGGCCTTCCGTACGATTCCCCGCATGGGAGCGGTTCACCGCTTCCGACGCAAGCGGGTCCAACTCCATCAGCACCGCATCTTCGAGCGGTGCCGAATAGTAGCGTGGCCTGAGGCCGGTCTGCCGAAATCCCAGATGCTGATAGAGAGTTTGCGCCGCGCCGTTTGATGCGCGGACTTCGAGCACTGCCCGCACCGCTGATTGGTGTGCACCGGCCTGAAGGGCTGCGGTGACCAGAGAGGTGGCGATTCCCCGGCGCCGCATCGATTCAATGACCGCGAGGTTCATCAACCGGACTTCCTCAAAGACGATCCAAAAACACACGTACCCGACAATGGCTGCCGGCGTTCCTCCTTCGGCGGTCGCCCGCCGGGCGACGAGAAAATGAGCGAAGGGGTTGCCGCTCATTTCCGCCTCCATCATTTTGCGCGTCCAGGGGGCCGAGAAGCAAGCTTCTTCGATCGCCAGGATGTCGGACAGGTCGGCATTTGTAGCCGGGAGAATTTCGCATGGAAAAACCGTCATGGGCGGCGTCGTCTTCTGCGGTGGTTTCCTTATCGTGGCGCCAGCTTACGGGCCAATTTGGCCCGCCGGCGGGCCAGCGGAGACAGGCCTCCAGACTCATCGTACTTCACTTCGGCTTCCGGCCGCTGCACATAGAGCGGACTGATGCCGAGACCCGCCCGTTCACCCCGGCGCAGTTTGTCGATCCCGGCCAGGCCGACGGAGACAGCCGAGGGGGTCACGTTCCGGTTCGGGGTCTCGATCAGGACGCGGATCTTGTCTGGACAGGCGGTTCGGATCGCCTCCCCTTCCAAGGTCGACCCTTCCCCGTACAGCATCGTCCGTTCGCTCAAAGAGGCGGCAAGTTGGACCGCCGTCCCGGTGCGTTCGGCCACGAGTCGTTCCAACCGATCGTTCCGCCAACGAAATATCGCCCAGTAGACTTCACCGCGCCTGCTGTTGACGATCGGACAGAGAGGCACGTCGGCTCCGCGGAAATTCCAGGCCATGCCTTCGAGCGTCGGCACGACCGCCAAGGGCAGCCCGCTGATCGTTCTGAACCCGAGCAGCGTGGCCAGCCCGACCCGCAGGCCGGTAAAGGAGCCTGGTCCGATAGACACGGCAAGACCATCGAGCCGCGTGAGGGATAATCCGGTGTGTGCGAAGAGTCGGCGGATGGCCGGCAGCAGCAGCCGCGTATGGGAGGCGGGGGCGTCCTGTTCTTGCAGGGCCAAGACCGTCTGGTCGTCCAATAGCGCCACGCTCTGCCATGCCGTCGCCGTGTCCACCGCCAGGATCTTCATGGTCCGACCGTTCCGCCTCCGCGTATCCTTTTATTATTATTCATCCTCGGCCCAGGTCCGCCGGCTTGAGCGGTTGATTGGGAATCAGTTCGTGAAACGTGATCTGCACGCTCCCCTCTCCGCGTCCGTCTTCGAGCGAGATCTTGAAGGGGCGCAGCAGCCTGTCCTCCGCAGAGGCAGAGGAAGCAACCGGTCTTGCCTCCGTTCCCACCGGACGGAAATCGTCGTAGCGAATCGATGCGTCGACGCCGCCTGAATCCGTGAGCCGTTCCGCCTTGACGACCAACAGCCGTTGCCGGTCGAACCACAGGCGGCGCCGTAAGCCGTTGCCGCCGTTGGTCAGCGGACCGAAGACATCCAAGCGGTAGCGGTCGCCGTCCTCGGACAGGGTAACCGTTTCAAACGGCGCCACCGCGTCGGTTCCCAACACGCCGCTCATCGCCCAGACGCTCAGTTGAAATGGCCGCGCCAATTTTCCCATCTCGCTTGTATCCGAACCGTTGCCGGACAGCACCCGCCCCATCGTGGGCAGCCGCAGCGTATATTGGTCGTCCGCCTGCAGAAATTCGAACAGTTCGCCGCCGATCGGAGTGAATCCTCGCAGACGAAGCGCGTTCGGCCGTTCATAATAGAGGGTGCCCTCGACGCGGGTCGTGATCGGCAGGATGCCGCCTCGGACCTTGGCGCTGAACAGCCCCTTCAAGCTCTGCAGAGCCGCTTCCCGCTGCCGCAGCAGCGTGGTCAACTCCTCCGCCGTGGCCTGCCTGAGGGGTGGCGTATCTTTCGTTCCCCACAGCGTACATCCGGCGAAGAGCATCGAGGTGAGGGCCAGTACCAGCGCCGAGGCGAGGCGAGGAGTGGGGGACCGGTAAGAACGAGCCGCGCTCCTTGACGGATTACGCCAATACGACATCCAGCGCCTCTCGTACATCGGCGATGCCGACGAGTTCGATTCCGTCCACCCCGTCCAATTTCGACAAATTTCGCTCCGGCACCAATGCCCGTTTGAATCCCATCTTGGCCGCTTCCCGGATCCGCAGCTCCGCCTGGCTGATCGCCCGCACTTCTCCGCCGAGTCCCACTTCGCCCAGGATGAGCAACCCCGGCTCAACCGGTATTTCCCGCAGACTCGACGTCACGGCGCCGACGATGCCCAAATCGATGGCGGGCTCGTCGACGTGCATGCCGCCGACGACGTTGACGTAGACATCCTGTCCCGATAGATGGACGCCCAACCGCTTGTCCATTACGGCCAGCAGCAGGGAGACCCGGTTGAGATCGACGCCGTTGGTCATGCGTTTGGGCATCGGGTAACTCGTGGGCGAGACGAGCGCCTGCAGCTCGACCAGGATCGGCCTGCTGCCTTCGAGACTCGATACGACCACGGAGCCGGTGCTGCGCTGCGGCCGTTCGGCCAGGAACAACTCCGAGGGGTTGCTCACTTCTTCGAGGCCGGCATCTTTCATCTCGAACACGCCGATCTCGTTGGTGGAGCCGAAACGGTTCTTCACGGCGCGGAGAATGCGATAGCTGTGCCCCTTGTCTCCTTCAAAATACAACACCGTGTCGACAATGTGTTCGAGCAGGCGCGGGCCGGCGATCGCCCCGTCCTTCGTGACGTGCCCGATGATGAAGACCGGCACGCCGGCGCGCTTTGCGAACCACATCAGTTGGCCGGCGACCTCCTGCACTTGGCTGATGCTGCCGGGGGCCGACGTCATCTGCTCCGTGTAGACCGTCTGGATGGAATCGACGACCACCGCCGCCGGTCCGATCTCTTGAACGGTCTTCAAAATTTGCTCGAGGGACGTCTCCGCCAGGATCAACAGGTGCGGATGCTCCACGCCCAAGCGCTGTCCGCGCATCTTGATCTGGCGCGGGGACTCCTCTCCGGAGACGTACAGCACCGGTTGGGAGGAAGACGCCAGCCTCGGCAAGGCTTGCAGCAGCAGCGTGGTTTTGCCGATACCAGGATCCCCGCCGATCAGGATGACGGCGCCGGGAATCACGCCGCCGCCCAGCACCCGATCGAACTCGCCGATCCGGGTCAGTCGCCGGTTTTCGCCGATCACTTCGATGTCGGCGATCGGCGTCGCCCGGGCCGGGGCGGCGGTCATCGCGGCCGGCCGGCCCTTGCCCGTCGGAGCCTGCCGCTCCTCTTTCATGGTGTTCCAGCCGCCGCAATCGGGACAGCGGCCCAACCACCGAGGCGATTGGTGGCCGCAGGCCTGGCAGGAAAACACGGTTTTGGCTTTCATCAGGACGGAATCCACCCAAAGATGTGCAGGTATCTTAATGGATGGGGTCGCGGAAAGGAAGGAGCCCGGAGTCGTGGTCGGCAGACCCAGTCGTACTGCCGGTCGTTCTGGAACGCCTATTAACGACCATCGGGGCGGCTTTTTTGCGATTCGTTTGAGTAACCCTTGTCTGGACGGCGCCGGCCCGTCAGAGGATTCTGAGGCCGGAGAAAATGGCCGCATCCGTCCTGGTGCCATTGGGGGCGGCGGCCATCAACCGAAGCGTCGCCAGATCGAAGAGGGCGATCCCCTGGAAGGTCGAGCCGGCGAAAAAGCAGGGTGCTCCGCCGAATGTGATCGTCTGATTGAAGGCGTTGCCGCGAATCCTCGGCGCGGCGGTTCCGGTAAAGGCGCAGCCGTTCGTTTCCGCTCCAGTGAAGGGGCCGCCGCCGGTGACGTTGATGTTGGCCGCTTGCACGCCGCCCGAACTGCCGGCTTGGCCCGTGTAGAACCCGGATACGGCGGCCAGGGTCGGGTTGCTGTCGTATGCCGCGTTGAAGCTGCTGGTGAACGTCACGATCGCGCCTCCCGCATAGGTGATCGTGGCATTCAAGAAGCTGCGGTTCCCATAGGTGGCCGTGATCGTCGCGTTCAGAGTGCTTGCGCCGATGCGGAAATCTCTCGTGTTGCCGGAGGTGAAGGTGCCGTCGCTGGACGTGCCGGTGCCTTGGATGACGCCGGCGACCTGAGCGGGATTGCCCGCGACGGAATAGAAAAAGTAATAGCTTCCGTCGTCGAGGACCACGCCGGTCAAGGCGCGATTGGTGTTCGTGTTCCCCGTCCAAAATCCTTCGGCGGAATTGGTTTGCGGCGTCGTCGGCTGCTCCGGTTCTCCGCAGCCGTGGAGGGTCAACAGGCTGACGAGCGCGAGCAGGCTGATGAGCGGACGATAGAGTAGTCGTTGCATGACGGGCCCGATCCTTCCCCCCTCATCATGCCCAAAACGCCGTGCGAGGATCTATGGCTACTTTTGTAGGGATCTTGCGACATCAACGGTCGCGGAATGCTTACTTGAAGCACCGTTCGACGTGCAGGGCCTTGAGCGTGGCGCAGTCCGTAATCATCGTCGATCCCTTCGTATCGCTGTGAATCACGATCGAGTACGATTTCTTGTTGCGACAGGCCACGTTCCAGACGGCATCGCCAGAATTGCCTCGGCGTTGAAACATAGTCTTGGTCGCTGCGTCGCAGCGCTCTCCCGCATCCTGCAGGACCTTCGTGAAGTAGGCGTTCCGGTCCGAATCGGACATTTGCTGCACCAGGTCGTGGGTGGGGTTGGCCCAAGCGGCTCCGGTCAGCAGCACGCCGATCGTGACGGTCAATAGAA
>DAOLIU010000125.1:0-9796 GCA_035328385.1 Nitrospira sp.
GCGTCTGCCTGGGGAGCCAGTTTATGGCCAAGGCGCTCAGAGCGGCGGTACGAGCCGGCAACGCATTTGAAATCGGCATGACGCCCGTTCGACTCACGCCTGAAGCAAGATTCGACCCCGTCTTCAGCACGTTGCCGGACTCGTTTGACGTCTTCGAGTGGCACGGAGAGGTCTTCGAACTTCCGAAAGACTGTACACCGTTGGCGGGTTCCGACATCGCCCCCCTCCAGGCCTTTCGGTACGGCAAGCGGGCGTACGGGCTCCTGTTTCACCTGGAGATGGACCGGGCGGGAATCGATCAGCTGTGCCGTGAGTGCCGCCCGGATCTGACGAGGGCCGGGATGACGGCCCGGCAGATCACGGAGGCCGCGTGGCCGCACCTTCCTACCCTGCACCGGTTCGCCGACGATCTGATCGGCACCGTGCTCTCTCCCGAACGTTGATTGCCGGATCGTTCCTCTAGTAGTCTAAGAGGCTCATTTTTCGTCGTGCCCTGTCCATTTCTCGATTAGAAAAGGAGAGCATCAGCAATGGCCGGTTTTCCGATCGAAGTCGCCAATCGCATCAAGACACTCCCTCCCTATCTCTTTGCCGCCATCGACAAGATGAAACAAGAGGCGATTGCCCGCGGCGTGGACATCATCAACCTGGGAATCGGCGATCCGGACTTGCCGACGCCCGGCCCCATCATCGACAGCCTCGCGCAAGCCGCCAAGAATCCGAAGCACCACCAATATCCTTCCTATGAAGGCATGTTGGCCTTTCGCAAAGCCGTGGCAGATTGGTACAAACGGCGATTCAACGTTTCACTCGATCCGGCCGACGAAGTCCTGACCCTGATCGGATCCAAGGAAGGCATCGGACACGTCCATCTCGCGTTCGTCGATCCCGGCGACATCGTCCTCGTGCCGAGCCCCGGCTATCCGGTCTATCCGGTCGGGACCAGCTTCTCGGGCGGCGTCTCGCACATCATGCCCTTGACGAAAGCCAACGGCTTCCTCCCGGATCTGAATGCGATCCCCAAGGATGTCGCCAAAAAGGCCAAGCTGATGTGGCTGAACAGCCCGAACAATCCCACCTCCGTCATCATGACCAAGGACTATTTCAAGCGCGTCGTCGAGTTTGCGCAGGAACATCACGTGATCGTCTGCCACGACGCGGCCTATTCGGAAATCTTCTACGACGGGAAACGGCCCTCGAGCTTCCTCGAGGTCGACGGCGCGAAGGACGTCGGCGTGGAATTTCACTCGCTCTCCAAGACTTATAACATGACCGGCTGGCGCATCGGATTTGCGGTCGGCAACAAGAATGTCCTGGCGGGGCTCGGGAAGGTGAAGAGCAACCTGGACTCCGGAGTCTTCGAGGCGGTGCAGGCGGCCGGCATCACCGCGCTTGGACTGGACGACACCGTCACCGACGGGCTCAGGAAAATCTATCAGGAGCGTCGGGACACGCTGGTTCCCGGTTTGAAAAATCTCGGGCTCGAGGTCGATCCACCTCCCGCCGCCTTCTATGTCTGGGTCGCAGTTCCGAAAGGGTACACGTCGACATCGTTCACGGCCCACCTGTTGGAGAAAGCCGGGATTGTCACGACGCCGGGAAACGGCTTCGGTGCTCCTGGGGAAGGGTATATCCGGATGACCGTCTGTACGTCGAAAGAACGGTTGGCGGAGGCGGTCGAGCGAATTAAAAAAACGGGGTTCTAAACGCGCAGGACGAGGTAAGGGCTGCTGCGCATCATTATGCTCGACCTTCTCCTTGGGAGAGAGGAAGACATACGGAGATGTCTGGAGAAACGGCTTTCATCGGATTCGGATCGAATGTCGGAGATCGGGTCGACTTTTGCGACCGCGCCGTGACCCTGTTGAGCCTGTTGCCGCACAGCCGCCTGTCAGGCGTGTCCCTGCTGTACGAGACCGAGCCGGTGCAGGACGGCGCGCATCCGGGAGACGGCTGGTTCTTGAACGGAGTCGTGCAGCTTGAAACGGAGCTCACGCCCCAAAGTCTGCTCTCCGTCCTCCGGGAAATCGAGCAAGCACTGGGTCGCGACGAGTCCGACCGGGCCGGTCCCCGCACCATTGATCTCGATCTGCTGTTCTACGGCGACCGCGTCATCGACGAACCGGGATTGACGGTTCCCCATCCGCGGCTTCACCAGCGGCGGTTCGTCTTGATCCCGCTCAACGAACTCGATCCGCTTCTGGTCCATCCGACGATGGGACAAACCGTCAGCCGGCTCCTGGCCGACGTTACGGATTCTTCCGACGTCCGCCTGCTGTTCCCTCAGCCGTCCACCCGCTACGGCTCCCGCCCCTCGTGCAGCCCGCCTCCACGCTCATGAAGATCATCCGCTCTCCCCATGCGATGACCCTGTGGAGCGATCGCCTCCGCCGTGAAGGAGTGACGATCGGATTCGTCCCCACGATGGGAGCGCTCCACGACGGACACCGGGCCTTGATCCGCGCCGCGAGGTTGCGGTGCGATGCCCTGGTCGTGAGTATTTTCGTGAACCCGGCTCAGTTCGGGCCGAAAGAAGACCTGTCGCGCTACCCACGTCCGATCGCGCGGGATCGTAGGGTGTGCCGAGCGGAGGGAGCAGACGTCTGTTTCGAGCCGGCCCCATCGGACATGTATCCGGAGGGGTTTCAAACCTCGGTCACGGTGCCGCAGTTGGCCGGCCGCTGGGAAGGAGCGGCCCGCCCGCATCACTTCGGAGGCGTCGCCACAGTCCTGGTGAAACTCTTCAGCATCGTCCGTCCTCATCATGCGGTCTTCGGCCAGAAAGACTTCCAGCAGGCGGCGCTCGTGCGGCGGCTCATCACCGACCTGAACCTGACCATTGACCTCAAGGTCCATCCTACGGTGCGGGAACCGGACGGACTGGCCATGAGTTCACGCAACGTCTATCTGTCGCCGGATCATCGCCGCCGCGCGCCGATCCTGTACCGGGCATTATCGGCGGGGCGTCAGGCCGTCCTGAACGGCCTGCGTGACGGTCGGCGCGTTGAACGCATCATGAGGCAGGTGCTGGCGGAGGAACGGCTCGTGAGGCCGGAGTACCTGGCGGTCTGCAATACCGCGTCGCTCGAACCCCTGAAGACGGTCTCCGGTTCGGCCATCCTGTTGGGGGCGGCCAGGATCGGCCAAGTCAGGTTGATCGACAACGTCACGGTCACGGTTCCGTCGGCAAGACCGACCCGGCGGACGCAAGGATCCGTTACGCGTTCATGATCGGATTGGTCTGACTGACCAACAGCCCGAGCACAACCTGGCTGAGGCGCTCCTTGTCGGCCTGGTCCACCTCGAGAAACCGCAGGCCGACCGACGCGGGATGGACCGAGCAGACCATCGCCGTTTCTATCCTGATCTCGTCGCTCCCGGACGTCGGCTTGAGGACCAATTCCACGAACGCGCCCTTGGCGAATCCGGTTCCCACGAGGGTGCAGCCCGCCATTGAGATATCGGTGATACGGTTGAAGAAGGGCGACTGCCGCTCGTCGAAGACCTGCGTCTCAATGGATGCAAAAAGGCGCTTGAATTGCCGACGGTCGAATGTCTGAGTATTCTGTCGCGCGCCGGGATAAAAGGCGCGAAACCGGTTCGTACACAGCTGGCACCGGAACGGAAACATGTTGAACCGGCTCAGAAGACGTTCGACCGCTCCTTCGTGCGGAGTGACCCGAACAAACGGTGTCCCGCAATTTGGGCAGCGCAGAGACTTCATCCCGGGTTAGACGGCTTCCTCGGCAGTCATTGTGCGGTTATTGCAGCTTTCCCTCCGCTCTCAGATCCTCCAAGATCGGACCGATGAGGGCAGGCGAATACGTAGGCGGCTTCACCCACTTTCCGTCCTCACGCTTGTGGCCCCCAACTTTGCTCATGTTCGACCGGTGGACCTCTCGAAACACCGGCTCCATGTCGATGCCGTAAGACACGGCGGTGCCGTAGACGACGTACAACAGGTCCGCCAACTCTTTGGCGACAGCCGGCAAGTCGTCGCCTTCCAGCGCCTCCCGCAGCTCATCGAACTCTTCCTGAATCAGGCGAAGGCGCAACTGCCGCGTGGCGGTGCCGACCGCGGTCGGCACCGGATTGGTCACGATGTCGAACATGCGATGAAACGCTTCCACCATGGCTTGGGCATCGTGCATGGATTTATCCTATTCATCATGAGGTAAGGTCCTGCGCGGCACGACTTCCATCGGCCCGAGCAGCGGGATCTCCTTGTCGGAGGCAACCCCCAGTTCTTTGAACCGCCGCGCGGCGGGAAGGATCCTCGTTTCCAGCGAACCGACCGCCTTGTTATAGGCCGTGACGCTCCGGCCCAACGCCTGGCCGACGTCGTTCAGGTGCTCGGCCAGCACGGCCATTCGCTCATACAGATCCTTGCCCAGCCGTCCCGCTTCTTCGGCGTGAGCGGCAAGCCGCTCCTGGCGCCACCCGTACGCGACCGCCCGCAGCAGCGCCATCAACGTCGTCGGAGTCGCCAGTACCACGCCTTGCGCGAATCCGTCCTCGATGAGGCCCGGATCCTGTTCGAGGGCCGCCCCGAGGAACTGCTCGCCGGGAAGAAAGAGCACGACAAATTCCGGCGCCTGCGCGAACTGGCTCCAATAGGCCTTGAGACTCAACTGGCTCATATGGGCGCGCACTTGGGCGGCGTGCCGCCGGAGCCCCTCGCGCCGCTGATCCTCGCCGGAGGCTTCGTACGCATCCAGATATCCGCTCAGCGCGGCCTTGGCATCGACGACGATTTGCCGCCCTCCCGGCAGCTGAACGATCATGTCGGGACGGAGGCGCCCGTCTTCCACCACCACCGATTCTTGTTCGGTGAAATCGCAATGGGCGACCATTCCAGCCAGTTCTACCACGCGCTTGAGCGTGATTTCCCCCCAACGGCCCCGCACGGCCGGCGCACGCAGCGCGCTCACGAGATTTTCCGTTTCCTCCTTCAAGCGCTGCTGCGATTCCGCGAGTAATTTCAGATGTTGATCCAAACCTCCGTACGCGGCCTGGCGGGACTGTTCCATCGCGCGCAACTGTTCGTCGTAGCGATGCAACGACTCCGTCAACGGCCTGACGAGTTCGTCGATGGCCTGCTGTCGCTGCGCCAGTTCCCCCTTGGCCTCCGTCTGCAGCGTCTCGTAGGTCGCCTTGGCGAGGCTCAGGAACGCTTCGTTATTGTGCTTGAGCGCTTCGCCGGACAGCGCACGGAAGGATTCCGCCAGTTCCTGGCGGGCCTGGGAAAGCAGGGTCCTCTGCTCTTCGGCATGTTTGGCCGCCTCGGCGGCCCGTGTCTCCGCTATGGCGCAGGACCGAGACATGTCCTGGAATTCCTGTCTGAGCCGAACGTGTTCGCTCTGTTCGGTCTCCAGCTGCCGGCGCAGCTCTTCCGACAGAGTTTCAGCGCGCTGGGCTCGCTCGCCCATTGAAGACAGTTGAGTATGGAAGAGGGACCGCAGCCTGGCGGAGACCGCCAACCCGACGACTACAGATCCGACAACGGCTCCGGCGACGAGGCCCAGGCTGAAAGGGGTGCTCTCAATCATCGATCGTGATCCGCGGGATCATCATGGGCAATAGTCGACGACGAGTTTGGGCGTTGTGGTGATGGTGCAGAAGGTTCTTTTTGAGCGTACGGAAATCCGAATAAAAGGTCAAGCGCGCGAGACTAGAGTCGTTCGGCTCTAGCGGCATTCCATAGGGGCAATCAGCTTCCCGCACCAGAATCTATTTGCACCTGTCCCGAACCGCCGTTCAGCCGTACCCGTTGACCATCCTTCAGCAGGCTTATGGCGCCGGGAACGTTGGCGACGGCGGGGAGCCCATACTCCCGCGCGATGATCGCTCCGTGCGACAACGTGCCGCCCATTTCCGCCACAAGTCCTGCCGCGATGCCGAACAGCGGGGCCAGGCCGGGGTCGATGACCGGCGCCACGATGATGTCCCCGGGCCGGACTTTGGGCCAATCCGCCATCGACCGCACCAGACAGGCAGGTCCCGTCGCCGTGCCTGTGCTGATCGGAGTGCCTCGTAAGCAGCCGTCGGCCGGCCCGGCGGTCTGATCTCCCCGGCCGGTCTTGTCCTCGCTGCTGCGGATCGTATCGGGGACCTGCATCGCCAGCCACCGCGCCCGATCCGCTTTGCGCGTACGCACGGTCTCTTTCCAGTCGCCTTCGGTGGCCGACAGGATGAACGCCCGTTCTTCCAATGTGAGGTAAAACACGTCGTCGGGTGCATCAAGCGTCCCGCGCGCAGCCAGACCGGCGCCGAACCGCAATAATAGGTTCCTGACCGCCGTGGAGTAATACATGAGATGGTGTCGGTTGGCTTCGCGTAGAGCGAGGTATCGACGGAGGCGACGATAGCACCAGAGAAACACAGTCAGCCGATCCAGCCGCCAGCCCAGCCTGGCGCGGATCGTCGCCAGGGCGGCGGCACGCGTCGCGCGCTGCCGAGCGACGACGTCCTCCGGCCGAACCACAGGACCACTCAACTGGACTCGAACGACGTCGAGCACAATGTCCGGCCGGTCGGCAAACCGTGGAGACATGACGTCGGACTCTCCCGTCCCACGATGACCGAACTCCTCCAGATGCCGATCAAACAATGCAAGGAAGGGCGACCGCGGGGCATGGTGCCGGAGCCTCGCCAGATCCCATCCCTCGCTCAGGAGCCCATGGGACAACGCCTCATCCTGCCGCGCGGCCTCAACCAATTCCGCCACCCGATGGATCTGCTGGGCGCTGATGACCGTACCTTCACCCTGCAAAGCCGAATTGAGCACACCTCGCCAATCTTCGCCCAGCCACCCAGGCAAAAGCGTGCTGAAAGTCTGCAGACATTGGCCGACACCGAGCACGATCCCAAAGGTCATTTCATAGCGATCAAGCCAGCGGCCGAGTTCTTCCAGATGCCGATCAAGTTCACCCGGATCCCAGTCCCGGATCTTGTCCGGCTGATAGCGCAACGCCTGTTGCTTCATGTCTGCAAAGGAGCGGGAGGCATCGGAGGCGGCGCGTTTCATTTCACGCCACATCAGCCAGGCGGCACGCAGACGCACGAGGGGTCCAAGCACCGGTTCGGACGGAACTGCCAAGACAGGCTCCCCGCCCATCTGCTCGGCGTTCAACGAAGGATCGCCTCCCAACTGCAAAATGAGGCTGTGGAAGAGCGTGGAATTGATATAGGGGCGACCGTGGAACGTCCGGGTGGCGAAAGCCCCTTCCGGAATTCGGCACCCCAAACGACGATAGTGGGCGATGATGTAGACGTCCATGAACCGTTCGAGAAACGAGACTCCGATCGGACTCGGCACTTCCGGCATGGTTTCCTTGAGGTTGGCTCTCGACCATTCCCACCCGCCGGCCGACGTTTGGCCGGACCGGACGACGACTGTCACAGGTCTGGCCTGGAGCAGCCAGAGTCCCTGCCGATCGACGGCCCACTCGACATCGACGGGATATCCGAACAGCGTTTCGATCCGTTTGGTCACGCCGGCGAGTTCGGTCAGTTGACGGTCGGACATCGACGAAGAGGCGCCGGCGTCGCGCGGCAGAGGTTCGGTCCGCACGCCGTCAGATCCCAGCCGCAGGGCCGAGGACTTCGCCGCAACGCTGCGTTTGACCACTGCCGCGCCGGCCGCGAGGGACGCATCCGTACGGACGACATAGTGGTCAGGCGTCACCGTTCCATCGACGAGCGGAGCCCCCAAACCTGGCAGGGCATTTACCACGACATGGTTTTCGCCGGTGACGGGATCGATCGAATAGGCCACGCCGGCCACCGTCGCATCGAGCATCGGTTGGATGACGACGGCCATTTCCGGGGGCGACGCCGCCACAGCAGTCTTCCGGGGATACGCCAGCACCCGTTCTTCCCAGAGGGAGGACCAAATGTCCTGAACTGCGGCGAAGATGCCGGAGAACCGGACTCCGAGATGCGTCCGATACAGGCCTGCGAAACTCGCCTGCGTCGCGTCTTCGTTCGTCGCTGAGGATCGCACCGCCCACAACGTGGCGTCGTTGAACCCGAGACCCAGAACGGCCGTCTCAAGCTGATGGTAAAGCTCTCTCGGCCAGGGAGCCTTTTGAATACGAGATCGCAGGTCGCGGGCAAGCGGGAGCCGATCGTTCCCGGACAGACGAGCTGCGAGCAGCACATCGACATCCGCGGTGAGACCGGCTTGTCTGAGGAACTCCCGGTAGAGGGCGGTGGTCGCGCACAGTCCGGGCGGAACACGGGCGCCGACGGCGATCAGCCGCGCCAGGCCCCGGGCCTTACCCCCGGCCAGTGCGGAGTCCGTACAGGCGGCAAGGGGAAGAACCGGCGGACGCTCCATCGCCGGAATAGTACCTATAAGACGAGGAGCACGTAAAGATCGTTGACGTTGGTGCCCGTGGGGCCCGTCACGATGTGAGCTCCCAGACGCTTGAGCGCCGGATAGGTATTATTCTGCTTCAGCGCCGCATCGAGATCGATGCCTTTTCGGCGTGCCTGTGCCGCGGTCCGTCCGCTCGCGAGCGCACCCGCCGCGTCGGTCGGACCGTCGGTCCCGTCGGTACCAACCGCCGCGACCCATACATCCGGAAGCCCGGCAATGGCCTGCGCCGCCGCCACGGCAAACTCCTGCGCTCGTCCGCCCCGTCCCTGTCCCTTCACGGTTACCGTCGTTTCTCCGCCGGCGATGACACAACAGGGTCTGCGACCCGGCTTGGTATATCGACGGATGTCCCTTGCCATGGCCCCGAATTTCGCTCCTGCCAGTCGGGCCTCGCCGGTCAAGCCGGTTGAATGGATCACAGTCTTGAGACCGGCCCCTCGAGCGGCACGCACCGCCTCCGCTACGGCCAGGGCACCGCTCCCGATCAGCACGTTGAGTACACGTCTGAAGCAGGGTGCACCGGGTTTCGGCGTTTCCATTTCCAGGCCGCGGCGGCCCCTGTCCAGATGCTTGCGCATCGAGGCGGACAACGAGGACCAGAGTCGATGGCGCTTCAAACAAACGATCGCCTGGCGAAACGTGGTGGGGTCGGGAGCCGTCGGACCGGAAGCAATGGCGCTGACGTCGTCGCCGAGCACGTCTGAAAGGATCAAGGCGACGATCCTGGCGGAGGTCATATCCGCGAGTCTGCCTCCCTTGAGCGCCGAGAGGTGTTTGCGCACGGCATTGATGTCCTGGATGCCCGCTCCGCTTCTCAACAGTCGCCGGGTCACCCGTTGCTTGTCGGACAAGCTGACGCCGGGCACTGGCGCCGGCAATAGACTGGAGGCTCCGCCCGAGAGCAATACGATCAAGAGATCCCGTTCGGACAGCGCGGATGCCATGCGCATGAACCGACGTGCGGCGTAGAAGCCGGCACGGTCCGGATAGGGATGGCCGGCTTCCCAGACCGTGATGCGCCGCGTCGGCATCACATGGCCGTACTTGACGACCACGAGCCCGCCCTGCAACCGGCTGCCCAGCAACGACTCCAACGCGCGGGCCATCGACGCCGCGGCCTTCCCCGCCCCGAGCACGACCACCCGTTCGTATCGTCGAAGGTCGAACCGACGGGATGCGATCGTCAGCACGTCGCCGCGCCTGCCAACCGCCCGTTTGACGGCAGCCCCGCCTTCCGCAACTCCGATCGCTCGCCCGAGTACTCGTTTGAGCAGCGCGCTGACAGGGGATGTGGGCAGCCGGATCCTCATGGAACTATGTCCCGAACTGGTCGGAGGCGGCTCAGGAGACGGGGCATTGGGGCAGGATGACTGTTTCGGACCGAAAACGGAAGCCCGCCGGCCCGGTGGTCCG
>DAOLIU010000126.1:0-9710 GCA_035328385.1 Nitrospira sp.
TCGCTGGTTCCCGCGCCCTCCGGACTTTTCGACGGACGGCGCAGCAAGGCCATCGAGACGATGGATGCCATCATCGCCCGGCACGGGTCGGGCGTGATGGGACTCGGCGGCGTCTCCCGGACGGACGACGAATAACCAAGCCGGTTCCATCCGGGAGGCGGAGCCGGTATTATGATAGGCGGCATGTCTACGAAAGTATTGACCGTGGGCGAACTGGTTCCCGTCCTGCAGCGCGCCCGCGCCTCGGACAAACGGGTCGTGTTCACGAACGGCTGCTTCGACCTCATGCACGTCGGCCATACCCGCTATCTCGCAGCGGCCAAACAACTCGGCGATCTGTTGGTCGTCGGCGTCAACAGCGACGACTCGGTGCGCGCGTTGAACAAGGCGCCCGGGCGTCCCGTGGTCCAGGACGCCCAACGGGCCGAAGTCCTGGCCGCGCTCGAGTCGGTCGACTACGTGGTCATTTTCAGCGAACCGGATCCGCTGAATCTGATCACGGCGGTCCAGCCGGACGTCCTGGTCAAAGGCGGAGACTGGCCGGTCGACCGCATCGTCGGGCGCGACGTCGTGGAGCGGCACGGGGGAGTCGTAAAAACCATCCCGCTCGTTCCCGGCGCGTCGACGACGTCGATCATTCAACGGATCCGTTCCATCTAACCGCCTCAACCGCCAAACTGCCGAATCGCATGATCCGCGAACGCCAAGCCGTCTCATCGTCGCGACAGAGCCAACCCTCCCGAGCCGGTTTTCATTCCGGCCAGGCCGGCCGCCGACGCGGAAACGTCATCCGGTCGTTTCACACGCCATCCTGACGATCGAGGAACCAGCACCTTGTCGAATTCGTCCGCTTCTTCAGCCGCTCAATGGATCACCCCGGTCGCGACGGCCCTGACCGCGCCTCGCAGCCGCGCCTGCCTGACCGGTCTGCACGGCTCCTCAGCGGGTTTCGCGCTGACGGAACTGTGGCAGCCGGGAGCCGGCTCTCTTTCCGGCAAGCCGTGGCTGATCGTCACCGGCACCGATGAGGCCGCGGAGCGTCTCTACGACGATCTCCTGTTTTTTCACCGGCTGACCGGCCGGACGACCGACTCGCTGACGCTCTTCCCCCCATGGGAGACGTTGCCCTATGAAGCGACCGCGCCCCACGTCGGATTGGTGGCCCGTCGCATGAACGCCCTGCACGGGATCCACGGCGCCCCGGCCGCGCGGGTCGTGACCTCGGTCGCCGCCTTGATTCAGCGACTGATGCCGGCGGAGACGTTCGTCCGCTCGCTGCTCAGGCTCGACGTCGGCGGCTCCATCGAGCGCGACACGTTGACCGGAGGATTGTTGCGGTTGGGGTACCGGCGCGTGTCGGTGGTGGAAATCCCCGGCGAATTCAGCATCCGCGGCGGCATCATCGACATCTTCTCGACCGCGTACGGCGATCCCTTGCGGGCGGAATTCCTCGGCGAAACCATCGATTCCCTGCGCCTTTTCGATCCGTCCACCCAGAAATCGACCCGGAAGCTGGATCGCGCCGTCGTCTTGCCGGCGCGTGAATACGTGCGGCTCGATGCGGCCACCGAGGCGCTGGCCCCGATTCAGGCCGACGCGGAGTGGCGGGCGCCGGATCTCTATCCCCGCATGGATACGCTGTTCGATTATTTTTCTGAGCCGCCGCTGGTGGTCCTGGATCAGCCCGCCGCCTTGGCAGACGCAGCCGCCGACCTCTGGGAGCGGATCGGCGACGGGTACCTGCGCAACAGCGAACGGGACGGTGTATCCCCCTATCCCTCGCCGGAACGATTGTTTCTGACGTGGCACGAGGTGATGACCGCCACGGAGGATCGGCCCCAACTCGCATTGGAGCCGCTGGCGGCCGGCGATTCGTCGTGGGATCCGGTCCAGGCCTTCCCGGCACAGCTTCCCGCCAGCGCCGGGCTCGGAGTACGGGGCACCTCGTTCACCCAAACCCTCTCGATCCTGGATCGCCTGCGCGAGGCAGGCCGGGTGGCGCTCGTCGCGAGGAGCCGCGGCCAGGTCGAACGCCTCCTGGCCTTGCTCCGCGAGCACGATGTCCCCGCGGTCGAATGGACCCCCGCGCATTGGAAAGGTTCCGGGCAGGCCAAAGCGCCGTTTTACGTCCTGCAAGGGGAACTCTCGGCGGGATTTCTCTCCACGGAGCTGCGCCTGACCGTCTTGACGGAGGAAGAGCTCTTCGCCAAGGGGACGCGCCACAAGCCGCAAGCCAAGAGCAAAGCCGCGACCTTCCTGTCGTCCCTGGAGGACCTCAACGTGGGCGACTACGTCGTGCACGTCCAGCATGGCATCGCCAAGTACCAGGGACTCAAGCGCCTGACGGTCACGGAGTTCGACAGCGACTACCTCATCCTGGAGTTTTTCGGCGGAGACAAGCTCTACGTGCCCCTGGACCGGCTCAATCAGGTGCAGCGGTACAGCGGCGCCGACGGGCACGTGCCCCGGTTGGACCGCCTGGGCGGCACCGCCTGGGCCAAGACCACGGCGCGCGTCAAGAAGGACATCGAGGAGATGGCTCAGGACCTGATCGACCTGTACGCCAATCGGGAGCTCGCCTCGCGCCATGCCTACGGATCGGACAGCACGCTGTACCATGAATTCGAGGCGGCGTTCGAATTCGAGGAGACGCCCGACCAGCTCAAAGCGATCGAAGACATTACCCGCGATATGGAGTCGAGCAGGCCGATGGACCGGCTGGTCTGCGGCGACGTGGGTTACGGCAAGACCGAAGTGGCGATGCGGGCGGCCTTCAAGGCGGTGGAGGACAATCGCCAGGTGGCCGTGCTGGTGCCGACCACGCTCTTGGCGCATCAGCACTACGATAATTTTGCCGAGCGGTTCGCTCCCTTTCCCACCAAGGTGGCGTTGCTGTCACGATTCCAGTCGCCCAAAGAAACCAAGGCCATCTTGAAGGACCTGGCGGCGGGAATCGTCGACGTGGTCATCGGCACCCATCGTCTGTTGCAGAAGGACGTGACGTTCCGGAACCTGGGCCTGGTCATCATCGACGAAGAGCAATGGTTCGGCGTCAAACACAAGGAACGGCTCAAGACGCTGCGCACGCAGGTTGACGTCTTGACGCTCACCGCCACGCCGATTCCCCGGACCCTGCAAATGGCCATGGCCAGCGTGCGCGACCTCTCGATCATCGACACGCCGCCGGCCGGCCGGCTGTCGATCCGCACGCAAGTCGTCCGCGGCAGCGACAAGCTGATCCGCGAAGCCGTTCTCCGCGAGCTGGGGCGCGGCGGGCAGGTCTATTTCGTCCACAACCGCGTCGAGACGATGGAACGGACCGGAGCCTGGCTGCAGCAGATCGTCCCGGAAGCCCGCATCGTCATGGCCCACGGACAGATGGATGCGAAGCCGTTGGAAGCGGTCATGCTGAAATTCTTCCACCGGGAAGCGGACATACTGATCGCCTCCGCGATCATTCAATCGGGGTTGGACGTGCCGAACGCCAACACGATCATCGTCAATCGGGCTGACACGTTCGGCTTGGCGCAACTGTACCAGTTACGCGGGCGGGTCGGCCGCGGCGGCGATCAGGCTTACGCCTATTTTTTGATTCCCGATGAAGGCACGCTGACCGGAGACGCGCAGAAACGATTGATCGCCATTCAGCAGTTCACGGAGTTGGGATCCGGTTTTCGCATCGCCGCCGCCGACCTCGAAATCCGAGGCGCCGGCAATCTGCTCGGCAAACAGCAGTCCGGCCATATCGCGGCCGTCGGCCTCGACCTCTACATGCAGATGGTCGAGCAGGCGGTGCAACGGCTCAAAGGCCTCGTCGTGGAAGAAGAGCCCGATCCCACGCTCCGGCTGAACGTGTCCGCCTATATTCCCGAAGACTACGTCTCGGACCCGCATCAGCGCCTGTCGTTCTACAAGCGGCTCTCCTCCTGTCAGCAAGTGGGCGAGCTGGCGTTGCTTCACGGAGAGCTTCAGGACCGCTACGGCCTTCCCCCCGATCCTGTCGAGCGCCTCTTTGAAGTCATGCAGATCCGTCTTCACGCCAAGGTGCTGCGCCTCGACTCGATCGAATGGAAGGCCCAGTCGGTCGCGGTGGTCTGGGGTGCGAAGAGCCGGATCACCCCGACGGCCGTCCAGCAATTGATGGATCGATACAAGAACCGCGTGCGTTTTCTTTCACCGACGTCGTTCGAACTCCAAATGTCGCATCAGGACTGGCCTTCCATCTTTCGAGAACTCGCCGCAATGTTGCAAAGCCTGGAAGTCTGTGATACCACCACTTCAACGAAGACGTGATCGTCAAACGACGCAACGAGGGTTCATCGTCGCATGGTTTTCAGACCATTTCGTTCCGCAAGTCCGTCCGGATCCCGCTTTGACCGCCGATTGCGCCTGGCTTGCAGCGGTTTGTTGCTGCTGCTGGTCGGTTGCACGCAGCCGCCCTCGGAGGAGCGGATCGTCGCCTTCGTCAACGGACGGCCCATCTCGCAGATGGAGTTCGAAAACGAATGGAACGAGCTTCCGGAGGCGACCCGGGCCCGATACGAAAAAGAAGGCGGCAAACCACGCTTGCTCAGCGAATTGATTACCCGCGAACTCTTGCTGCAGGAGGCACGCAGGCAGGGATTGGACCAGAACGATCAGATCAGGGACCGAGCCCGCCGGTACAAGGAACGGTTGATGCTGGACGAACTGTTGAAAGACCGCATCAAGACCAAAATCGAACTGACCAAGGAAGAGTTGGACGCATACTATGACAAGCACGCCCGCCAATTGCTGACCCCGTTGAAAGTCAGGGTGGCCGTGATGCTCCTTCCGAACTATCCCGCCGCGAAGGATCTCGAGAAGCAGGTGAATCTGGGCGGCGACTTCGGTAAGTTCGCCCAGCGCTACTCCGTCGATACCAAGACCAAAGCCAACGGAGGGGACCTGGGCCCCTATCGCAAGGACCTGGTCCCCCCGGAAGTGGACGAAGTCATTCATCAGCTGAAGCCGGGGATGACGAGCGCCCCCATCAAGACCGAGGCCGGTTACTATCTGGTCAGGATTACGGCACTCGACCCCGAGATCATCCAGGCGGATTTGGCAACCAGGGAACGACTCAGACAAGAACTGTTGAACGAAAAGCGCCAGAAGCGTTTTGACGACGTGATCGCCGACATTCGCGCCAAGGCGGTCGTCAAAATCGCCGACGTGTCCCGGTTCGGCGCCGGGGACCTGGCCAACCGCTGACATGCGCTCAGAGCTTTCCTGACCCCTGCGGCATCCCACCGGCCCTCTAGGCCTTCGGACTGCCCTTCCTCAATCAGGCCCGTCTCCTGTAGAATTGACGGATTATGAAGCGACATAGCCCGCCTGCTCGGCCGTACAGGACTTGGCCATTGCTCGTTCCTACGCGATGATCCACCCGACCTCATTGATCATACGGCTCGTCGCGGGCGCCGCATGCGTGGCCTTGGCATTGCTGCCTGATCGGCCTCCCGCGCAGGCGGCGCACGTTGAAGACCGCATCGTCGCGATCGTGAACACCGACCTCATCATGCTGTCGGAGATGAACCGGGAGCTCAAGCCGGAAAAAGAGCGGATTCAAAAGCAGTACCGGGGCGCGGAGCTGACCCGGCAACTTTCGATCGCCCAATCCATGACGCTGACCGCCATGATCGAACGCCGCCTGCAGCTGCAGGAGGCCAAAGCCCGTTCGGTCGAAGTGACCGACCAGGAAGTGAAGCAGGCGGTCCACCAACTCAAGCAGCAGGGCGAAAAACTGGACGAGACGGACCCCGCGAACATGAAGGCGGTCAGAGAACAGCTGACGCTCCTCAAAGTGGTCGACCGGGAAGTCCGCAGCGGCGTGATGGTCGCTGACCCCGAAATGAAGCGCTATTACAACGAGCACCGCGACCGCTTCTCGCTTCCCGAAGAATACACGCTCAGCCAGATCCTTATCCGGCCCCGCTCGGCCGACGACCTGTCTGACGCGGCTGAAAAGGCGCAAACGGTCGTGAACTTACTCAAGCAAGGGGAGTCATTCGAAGATCTCGCGCTTCGCTATTCGGACGGAGCCAACGCTTCCCGAGGGGGGCGGCTGGGTCTCGTGCGCCAGGGGGAATTGCTGCCAGCCATCGAGCGGGGCGTATCGACCCTGGTGCCGGGCGGAATTTCCGATGTGATCCAGTCGCCGGAAGGATTCCACATCGTCCGACTGGACGACAAAAAGCCCAAGCAGTTCCGCCCTTACGACGAAGTGCGGTTGGAAATTCAGTCGCTCGTGTACCAGCAAAAGAGCGAGGACATGTTCCAGGATTGGCTGGCGGACCTCAAGAACAAATCGTATATCGAGATCAAATTCGAGTCCGCTCCTTCAGCACCGCCCAAAGGCGATCCCTCCCCTCGCCCGTTGTCGACGAATACGCGATGACCGGTAAGCGGTCGTCCAGACCGAGTTCGGCCTCCAAGCGGCGCAAGCCGGCGACCCGCTCGCTCGGCTTGAGCTTGTCCACTTTCGTCGCCACGACGACCGGGAGATGGCCGATGGAGAGGAGCCATTCGATCGTTTCCCGATCCTGAGCGGCAGGCACCCGGCTCTCCACCAGCAGCACGACGATCCGGACCTCTTCCCGGCCGGTCAGGTACGCCTCGAGTAGCGGACCCCATTGTGCGCGGATCGACTTCGAAACCTTGGCGTATCCGTACCCCGGCAGATCCACGATCACAAAGCGCGAGAGCTGCGCATCGGCGGTGACGACGGAAAAGACATTGACGGCCCTGGTCTTCCCGGGCGTTCGGCTCACCTTCGCCAAGCTTTTCCGTTGCAGCAGGGAGTTGATCAGCGAGGACTTGCCGACGTTCGAACGGCCGACGAAAGCGATCTCCGGCAGACCGCCGTTCGGAAACTGTTCGGGTCGGACGCAACTTCTGATAAACTCTGCGGTCAGAATCTTCATCTTGTCACCATCGTCATAGGCAGCCTCCGTGCGGAAGTCAACACCACGTCGACGAATGCGTCTGGTCGCGGGGCTTCTGCTGTGCGCCGCGACCGGCTTGGCGGCATTTGGGCTCTTTTGGCTGCTCGCCATGCCCGACGTAGCCGCGCTCCGCACGGCGAATCCGTCAATCACGGCCCTCATCGAGGCGCGGCAAGCCCAGGCCAAGGAGCAGGGTCGTTCCGTCGGACGCCACTGGATCTGGGTGCCGCTCTCCCGCATCTCGCCGTATCTCCGCCAGGCCGTCGTCGCGGCGGAGGACGCATCGTTCTTCTCGCATGAAGGATTCGATTGGGAAGGCTTGAAGGACGCCGCCCTTTACGACCTGGAAAAGGGCGAGCTGAAGCGCGGAGGCAGTACGATTACTCAACAGCTGGCCAAGAACCTCTATCTGTCTTCGGAGCGCTCCCTGCTCCGGAAGGCTCACGAGGCATTGATCACGCGATCCCTCGAACAACATCTGTCGAAGGACCGGATTCTCGAACTGTATTTGAACGTGGCCGAATGGGGAAACGGAGTCTATGGAGCCGAGGCTGCTTCCCGTCACCATTTCATGAAGCCGGCCCGCGACTTGTCGGCCGATGAAGCGGCTTGGCTCGCGGCCATGTTGCCCGCTCCACGCCGATATGACCCGATCAGAAAAACCACCGCCCTAACCCGTCGCCACGAACGCATCCTGCGACGTATGAGCAACGTCTCGACGAGGCCGGTTACACGATAGGTCCGTAGTCAGAGCGGCGGGAGTCACCGCACGGGCCGACCGTCGAACGGCGCGATCACCCATATGGGGCGAAATCAGGTGCGATCGACTCTTGGAAGAACATGGTTCAACAGGCTATCGCGGCTCGTGGGCGTCCCCGACTTCCGGGACGTCCCGTTCCCCGAAGATGGCGGATTCGTGCGTATAGTATTTGAACTCCAGCAGATTGTCGGAAGGATCTTGGAGGAAATAGGTGTGGTGTTCGATCCTGGTCCCGGGAAACCGCACTCGAGGCTGCTGGTAGAACGAGAGTCCTCTGGACCTGGCACGATCCGCAAATTCCTGCCACTGCGTTTTCGACAGGAAGATCAGGCCAAAATGCCGCGGGTAGATGCCGCGCTGCGGCTGCGGCGCATCCACAAGATGGGCCACGAGCTGATGGCCGGCAAGCCCGAACGTCACGGCGCGCTCCGATTCGCGACCGAGCGTACAGCCCAACCCGTCGACATAGAACCGCTTGGCGGCCTGACGGTCGTGAATGGGAAAGGCCAGATGAAACAGAACTTCGTTCACGTCCAACGATCCTTTACGGCCGGACTGCCTGTGCCGCCCCACCAGCCTGCAGCCATCCGAGGGGTGACATGGGCGATGGTAAACCGCCCATCCGGCGTCACAATTAACATACCAGCCGCTCCCTGAATCCGCGAGACCAACTGGTTCAAGATCTCCCGAGCGGCGGTCGCCGGGCTTTCACCCTCGGCCAGCCGCTCGCAGACGGTCCCCGCCACGGCGAGACGGATGATGCCTTCACCGACACCCGTCATCGACACCGCGCCGGACCGATTGTCGGCGTAGACGCCGCAGCCGATCAACGGGGTATCGCCCACCCGGCCGGGCAACATGCGCTTGATGCCGCCCGTCGAGGCTCCCGCCGACACCGTACCTGTTCGATCCAAGGCGACGGCCCCGACCGTCCCGTGTCGCTCGCCTGTCACGGACTTGCGGGCGAGCATGCGATCATACGACGGCCCCGGACGAGCCCGCGTCAACGGAAGCCGTTGCAACTTGAAGTGCCGGGCGAATTTGGTGGCCGACGGACCGACCAACAACACGTGATCCGTTTCCTCCATGACCAATCTGGCCGCGGTGATCGGATGAACAATGCCCTCGACGGAGGCGACCGCGCCGGCCCGCAAGCCCTTTCCCTCCATGATGGACGCATCCATCCGCCGCGCACCGTCGAGTTGGCGATAGGCCCCGCGACCGGCGTTGAACGCACCGCTCTCTTCCAAGATGCCGATCGCACGTTCGACGGCGACCAGGGACGGTCTGCCTCGTTCGAGGATCTCATATCCGGTCTTGAGCGCCAGCCTGAGGCTTTCGGCTTGTTGTGGAGTCATCGGACGGCGGCCCGCGCCGCCGTGGACGAGCAGAAGAGGACGAGGACGTGTCAATTGAGCAGCAGGTCCCGGGCGTGACGATGGGCCGGATCGCGCAGGCGATCCAGATCGGAGCGCACAAACCCCAATCCCGTCACACAGAGTTCGAAGTTCTCGGAGAGTTTCCTGAACAGCGGGGGTTCATCGGGTCCAGGATGGCGGGCCATTTCGGCCACGATGCCGTAGGAGCGCTTTCCCGCTTTGACATAATCGACGAGAAAGTCCTGATGATAGATCAGGCCGGCGGTTTTCAATCGGCGCAGATACTCCGGAAAGAGTCCGGCCATGAACAGGGTGAAGTCTCCGATATGCTGATGGACGTCCCGCTCCCGCTCCATGGACTGCGCTCCGTACAGCACTTCGGATTCATACAGGAGCTCGACCACGGTATCGAGAGGTTTGCCTTGCTGGTTGCGCACTTTGTACAGCTGATCCGTGCTCGCGAAATCGACGAGGAGATTCGACAGGTAGGCGGTCACGTTCAGGTCGGGCCAACCCAGGTGTTCCGTAAAGCTCTTCTCGGTCAATGCTCCGAAAAGCTGCCGAAGCGGATGTCGAGGAGGAACCTCTGTTCCCATCACGCCCTCCCTG
>DAOLIU010000127.1:0-9681 GCA_035328385.1 Nitrospira sp.
GCGCAGTCCGATGGTGGTGACCCGGCCCCGCACCTGATCGACCTCGATGAGATCGCCGACCCGCAGCGGCCGCTCGATCAACACGAGGATGCCGCTGATGACGTTCTTGAGGAGGTTCTGCGCGCCGAAGCCCACGCCGATGGCGAAGGCGCCGCCCAGGAACGCGAAGATCGTCAGCGGGATCTTGACCGAGACGAGGCTGATGACGATCACCATGGTGATGAGGAACGCCTGACTCCATTGGCGGATCAAATTGGCGACGCCGGCCGACAGGCCGAACCTCGTCACGGCCATTCGACCGATCAGCCGCGCCACGTAGAGACACAGCCAGTATCCGACCAGGAGCATCACGAGGGCGCTGACGATCTTTCCCAGGGTCACGCTCCGGTAGCCGGTGATCTTCTTGCCCTCCACCTCGATCGTGTCCTCTGCGGAGAAGATCTCGACGCCCCACGCGGTCCGCAGGCCGCTCCACGCATGACGAAGCCAATCGTCGATTTTCGCCGACAGCGGCAGCTCGTTGCGCTGGTCTTTGACCTGCGACCGCCAACGCTCGAAGAGCCGGGCCGTATCGTCCATCCGCTGGAGGGAGCGATTGTAGTCCGCCTCCCGCTGGCGATGGATTCGGAGCAGTTCCTGTACGTGGCGGCGCTCCTGCGCCTTCGGCGCATGGGCGAGCCTGTTGTCCAGCTCGCCGACCTGTCCGGACGCCACCAGCAGCTGTTGCCGCAGGTGGTCGCGTGACGCGCTGAAATTGGCGAACAGCGGGGCAAACCTGGCGTACGCGCGCCGCGCCAGACCCGGCTCCGGATCGCGCGCCATGGCGAAGCGGCTTTCCCACAGTTGCCGTTCTCCCTCCACGACGTCCAGCAACTGTTTGAGCAGATCCCCTCGCACCGCCAGATTATCGAGCCGCGCCCGCTGGAGTTCGATCGTCTGCCTGGCCAGTTCGGCCCGACGGAGGTCTTGCGGCTTCGAAGTCCTGGAAGACGGACGCGCCGACGCTTGCTCCTCCTGTCGCACATCGGCCTGGAGCGCCTGGGCCTGGGCACTCCGTTCCGAGGCGGTCCGTTCGAGTTCGTCTTCGAGTTGTTGCCGCTCCTGCTGGTTGCGCTTGCGGACCTGGTCGAGATCTTTGTCTTCGAAGCTCACGTGCTGCTCGGCCGCTGCGAGTTGCCGTTCGACGAATGCCAATCGCGCCCTGGTTTCAGCCAGTTCCTGTTCGACGCGCTGCTTTGAGGCTTCCACGGCCGCAACTCTCACGGCACGGGCGCGCTTGCGCAATTCGTCCAGTCCGCGCTGGGTTCGTACATGGGAGAGCTGGGTGGAATCGACGGCCGCCTCCGATCGCTCCGAGTTCTTCCGAAGCTGCTCCTCTGCGGCTTGCAAGGCCCCCCTGGCACGGTCCGCCCGCAACGCGATCAAACTCAATTGAGACTGAAGCCCCTCGACGGTCAGACGGAGGGCAACGGTGGAGCTCCACAGTTGATCGACGAAGAGGATGGAATAGGGCGGAGGGTCTTGGAAGCCCTCCCATTCGGCATTCGCCTGTTCGACTTCTTTGAGCCGCTTTGCCGATTCCTGCAGCCGGTCGGCTTCGTCAATCTGTTCGTCATAGCCCCGAATGACCTGCCGCAAAAAGGCTAGCCGTTCTTGGTGCGTTTCCGATTCGAGCGCGGCCGCATTCTTGGCGGGGATGGAAGAGGACAGCGTCTTGAGATCCTGCTCGGCCTTTCCGCGCTTGTCCCGCAACTCATCCACATCGGCGGGAGTGAGCGAAACGCCCGAGGAGCCGTTCGGAACGGATGAAGGATTGTCTCCCGGCGGCTCGACGCCATATGCGACGGGGGAGCCGAATAGGACGAACCATAACACGATGCGCAGCGCATATGCCGTTTTGACGCCTGACATGATCATGATCCTATTGTTCACACGCGGATTCACTCTGTTCCTTGGGTAGCCTTACTTGATCGGCCGGCTGCCGTTGCCTGGGGATTTCCCCGGTATCGAATCGGTCAGACCCTGACATGAACATAGCGGCTGAACGAGCCGCCGATTCATGCACGATCACCTTACGAATCTTGGACTTATTTGGGCTTATCGCCTATCAAGGGAGAATGTGAACAGACTCGACCGCCGCGTGAAGCGGCGGCATCGGGCAAGTTGGAACAAGGGGAAATGATCCGGAACGACAGGCTCGACTGAGCCGAGAGAACTATGAGCCGAGGAACTAATTGACTCGCTGTGTATTGCGTCCCGTATTTATCGGTCGGTCACGGCGGTACTGCCGCGTGGAGTAGTGGATGGTCTTGTACAGCGCTTCCACCGCGTCTTCTTTCCGAACGAAGGCGACCGCGCCGGCCGTGATCATGGCGTTGTAGTCATGGGGCGTATACAGGTTGGAGACGCCGATGATCGTGACCTCGGGGAGGCGTCTGTTGATCTGGCGTGTCGCCTCGACGCCGGTCGCCCGTGGGAGCCGGATATCCATAAGGATGATGTCCGGCTGCTGTTGCTCCGCGAGGATCTGAGCTTCTTCCGCGTTCGATGCCTCCCCTACGACTTCGATCCCCTCATGTTCCTCCAACAGGACCTTCAGCAGGTGGCGATCTCTTTCGTTATCGTCCACCAGCAATACCCGCAGGCGAAGTCCCGACACGACGGGACGTTGCCCGACATCGCCCTGGGACGTCGACGACCCGACGGCACCGGCTTCGGAGCCGGTTCCCGACACAGTTCGCAAGGGCTGAACGTTGCTATGCATGAGGGGCCTCTTTTCGTGATGCGGCTTCTCTAATCTTCGTATTATGAGGCCATAATACCCTATCGGTTGACCCGTAATATAGTGGATACCGAAGATTTTTCCGCCTGTGACCGGTATCTGACAAATCAACCGGGCATTCCCCCTGACGCCTCTATTTTTCCGCCGCGATCGGCGGCAAGTTGATGCCAAAGCGTTCCAACCCCATGATCACGGTCAGAGCCGAAGGGGAATGTTGCACGATTTCCTTCTGGACTTCGATCCGCCGAAGATCTACGAACTCCGGCGCGGTCAGGCCCAAGGATTCCCGATAGGCCCGATCGGCAATGCCGCGCTGTTTCTCTGCTTTCTCGCGAGCTTCCTCCGCTTTCTGAAATTCCACCATCGTAATTTTGCGCTGCTCCTGCACAATCGTCTGGGTCGTTTGTTCCACCACGCCCTTCGGGGGCAGGATGCTGCCGACAACGACCCGGTTGAGCCGGACAGGAATGTTTTGCTTTTCAATGAGTTTGATCTGGACTTCCCGGGCAATCGCTTCTTGCAGCTTGGTCCGGGTGGTCGGATCAGTCGTCAACTGGAAGAGCGGGTACTTCTGCACTTCCTCCCGGACGAACGTACGAAACGCTTCTTTCACATTGTTCTGATACCAATTCGGCCCGTAGCGGGAAATGATCTCCGGCGAGCGGCCTTCGACGACGTTGGCGATCAAGAAGGCATCGAAGGACACCGGCGCGTTCTCGGCCGAAATAATGTCGAAGTGCTCGGAATATTGGACCGGCCTCACATCGACGTCGACCACTTTCGTCGTCGGAGCCACCCAGACCCGTCCGGTCTTGCTGGGAACCGGATCGACTCCGCCGTGCCCGAAGAAGAACGGCTGCTCGACCATGACGCCTTCGTGTCCCGCTTCGATCGCTACACATCCGCTCGTGGCGAGCATGGCAACCAGTGCCACACCGGCCCCCCCCACACGACAGACTGATCCCCTCATGGCAAGCCTCCTGTTGTTTATGACGGGCCCATTCGACATTGCGGGCCGCGCAGGTCGCGGTCGGCCAGGCTCTCACATTAGAGAGGATACACCTTACGTAGCGAACTGAAACAAAGTCAAACGAGCGGCGAGGTCAACCGGGCGTTGTCGATAAGGATCAGACGGCGTGAAAAAGACGAGTAGATGTGACGGGGTTAGAAGATACCGGCTTGCTTCTGAAGCCAGCGCACGTACTGAATGATCTGATCGACGTCGGCCGGGGTGACTGCGTCGATTTTCGGCATGTTGCCGAATTCCCAGTGGTGAGCCCGCACACCGTTGGCCGCAGCCCGCTGAAAGGCCGCGTCGCCATGGTGATTGGGTTCATAGATCTTATGGACCAGGGCCGGGCCTTGCGCGGTACCGGTTCCCTGTTTTCCATGGCAGACGGAACAATTGGCATTGAACTTGGCCTCGCCCGCCTGCAGTTCCGCTGGGAGCGCGGCGCCGCCGGCTGCGGGAGTCGGTTGTGGCGGATCGCAGGCCGCCACGACGAGGAGAACAGCGCCCAATCCCCACGACCATCGAAAGCCGGCTGTGCGATTCCGCCTCATCGGCCGGTACCGGGTCCACGCTCGGGCGCGTCGGCGCGGCCGAATTGTTCGCGAAGCATGGCTTGCGTGCGGCGTAAGGTCATGCGGCGATAGAGTCTGGCGCCAATGGGAGCGATGACGATCAACGCGATCGTCAGATACATGAAGAATTCTTCCGGCGACATTCGGCTACGTTATCGCATATCGTGTGGGATCTACAACCCCGGCCGTCCGAAATCCATCGCGCCGGATGCGGCAACTGTCGCATCGTCCGCAGGCCAAATCACCGACCGGATCATAGCAGCTGTGCGTGAGCGCGAGCGGCACGCCGAGCGCCACACCTTCCCGAATGATTTCGGCCTTCGACAGCGCGAGCAATGGCGCCCTCACCCGCAAAGCCCGTCCCTCGACCCCGGCTTTGGTGCCTTCTTTCACGGCGTTTTCGAACGCCCGGATGAACTCCGGACGGCAGTCCGGATACCCGGAATAGTCGAGCACGTTGGCCCCGAAGTAGACGGACTCGGCCCCGATCGTCTCGGCATAGGCCGCGGCCAGCGACAGAAAAATGAGATTCCGTCCCGGGACATAGGTCACGGGAATCTCCGATGTCCGTCCCGGACGGTCGAAATCTCTAGGCACCGCCAGATCGCCGGTGAGGGCCGATCCGCCGATCGCGCGGAGATCGACCGAACAGACGAGATGGTGCGCCACCGCCATCGCTTCCGCCAGCCGCCGCGCCTGACGAACTTCTACGGCATGACGTTGGCCATAGTCGAACGTAAGAAAATAGAGGTCCTGCCCGTCCCGACGCGCGATGGCCGCCGTCACGGCTGAATCGAGCCCTCCGCTTGCCAGAACGACGGCGCGGGGACCGCTCACACCTGACATGGCGCCTCCTGGTGGTCGTCGCGGTTGAGAGAAGACGGGCGCGAGTGCACGCCGTCGGCCACGGGGGCTTCCGCGCGGAATACTGATCGGAGCGAGCTTCAGCGGAACGTTCAACGAGGCGGGGCTGACGCGAGGCCGTCAGTCGCGTTCTTCTTCTTTTTCGATCTTTTCGAGCAGCTCTTCTCTCGACTGGCACTCGACGCAGAGCTTGGCGAACGGCACCGCCTCCAGCCGGCGCTCGCTGATCTCGACGCCGCATTCCGCGCAGATGCCGTAGGTCCCTTCGGACAAGCGCACCAACGCTTCGTCGATGGCCTGACGGCGTCGGTTACGCATTTCCATCAAGGAAATGCCCAATTCACGGTCGAGATCCATCAACGCCTGATCGCCAACGTCGCGGGCGGACTCCAACCGCCGCTGTTGATCTTCCGTCAGCGATTGGCCCAGGCTCCCCTCGATCTCCTTGAGAATCTCCTGCCGCTTCCGCATGAGCATTTTCTGCAGCGCATCGCGGCGCCGCTCGCGCGCTTCCCGTTCCTTGGCGGACTCCTTCGGTTTGGCCGCAAGTGGAGAAACGGCGACGGTCGACGGCTTTTCCGCGGCTTCAGGCTTCTCGATGACGGTTGCGGGGGGGTCACTGTTCTGCGACTTGGCGACCGGTTTTACTGTCGGTTTGCTTTTCATAGGTGGCTTCTTTTTCGCGGGGGTTTTGGTTGCCATTGACGTCGTCCTCTCTTGATGCACGTCGATTGGCCGGGAAAAAGTTCGGCATTCATAGCACGGGCACCGGGACGTTGACAAGGGGTAGTGGACGAAAAGGAACGCGTGCCCTATGGATAGAGGATGGTGCTGTGTACGGGATAGCCGGTCAGTTTATCTCGCCCGTTCAGACCCTGAAGCTCCACCAAAAAATCCAACCCGGCAATCTCGCCGCCCAGCTGTCTGATGAGCGAGACCGTGGCGGCCGCCGTGCCTCCGGTCGCCAGCAAGTCGTCCACGATGAGCACCCGCTCTCCTTTGACGATGGCGTCGCGATGAATCGCCAGCGAATTGGATCCATACTCCAATTCGTAGTTCACCTCATAGATCGCCGCCGGAAGCTTCCCGGGTTTGCGGACGGGGACAAACCCCGCCTTGAGACGCTGAGCCAGGGTCCCTCCATAGATGAACCCGCGTGATTCGATGCCGACGACTTTGGTGATGCCTTGACCTTGGTAGTACGCAGTCAATTCGTCCGCGATCGCGGCGAATGCGGACGGATCCTTGAGAAGGGTCGTGATGTCGTAAAAGAGAATGCCGGGACGGGGAAAATCGGGGACTTCGCGGATGAGCGAGCGGTACTGATCGACGGTCATTGACTCAGAGCAGGTCCGATTGTGTCAGCGTCTTGCGTTCGATGGTATGGCGCAGGCGGTTCAAGGCGGCCATTTCGATCTGCCGGACCCGCTCGCGGGTGAGGCCCATTTCCGTGCCGATCTCTTCCAGCGTTTTGGCTTCGCTGCCGTCCAACCCGAACCGCGACACAATAACAGTTTGCTCCTTTTCAGGCAACTCTTTCACCCAAGCCATCATCTCCGCACGGCGCAGCACGCCTTCGGCGGTGTCCGCGGGGGAAGGGCAGGTCGGATCCTCGATGACGTCGCGCAGGAACGTGTCGGCCTGGTCGTTGATGGGGCTGTCCAACGAGCAGGTTGTGCGAATGGCCTGCTTGAGGTCCAATACCTCCTCTTCCGTCGTCTTCAGCTTGGCCGCCACCTCGGCTGCGGTCGGTTCCCGTCCCAACGTCCGGACGAGGGCCTCGCTGCGGTTGAGGTAACGATTGAGCCGCTCGACGACATGGACCGGCAGACGCACCAACTTACCTTGATTGATGATGGCGCGCTCGATGTACTGACGGATCCACCAGGATGCATAGGTGCTGAACCGGAAACCGCGCTTGTAGTTGAATTTCTCGACCGCCTTGATGAGGCCGATATTGCCCTCTTCCACGATGTCGGAGAAGGGAAAGCCGCGGTGCATGTATCGCTTGCCGATGCTGATCACGAGGCGGAGGTTGGATTCGATCATCTGCTGGCGGGCTTGCTCGTCGCCGGCCATGACGCGCTTGCCCAGTTGCTGTTCCTCTTTAAACGTGAGCAGGCTGGAGCGACGGATTTCCCGGAGATAACTTTTCAGCGTGTCCAGCCCTTCGGACCGGCGGCCGCTCTTTTCCTCTTCGCCGTCTCCTCCCTCTTCGCGGTCGGTAAACTCTTCGTTCCGCTCGGCATGATGCCGGCGCGCTTCGCTTTCGTTCTCGAATTCGTCCTGTCCCCTGGCCATGCCGTCCCTACCCCTACGCCCCGCCCTCGTAGCTGATCCGGAAATCCGAGAATCGTCCCGTCGCGCGCCCCCATTCGACGCTCACGTCGGTCACCCGCGCCGCGGGGGGTCCCGTGCGAAGATCGTTGATGAGAGACTCGATCCGGTCCTTCGGTCCTTCCACGTCCAGTTCGACGCGGCCGTCGTCAAGATTCCGCACCGTCCCACGGAGTTCGCGCGCAGCGGCGACTCGCACGGCGAACGCCCGATATCCCACGCCTTGCACCCTCCCCGCCACGGAGATCGTTGCTCGGACCGTTGCCGGTTCAGTTGGATCGGTCATGAAGGATGTCACCGGAACGGGCGCCGGGACCGCTCAAACCGTCCCGACGAAGGAATATTCTCACACCTGCCGAAACGCGTCACGTCTTTTGCGCTTCCGCGCGAACGAACGCCGGCGCATCGCCCTCGAACCGAACGGGGTTTCGTTTTCCCGTGCATACCCCTACCGGCCGTTCTATCGAATGACCGCGTCCTGCGCCGGGTCCCGCAAGGCAGTGTAAATTTTTGCGACCTCTGAGTACAATGCAGAAGGAATGCGCCGGCAGATCGGCGCATCGGATGGGCTCTCGCCTTTGTCTACCTGCACGATGGAGGGGGGCATGATCGTCGGTGTGCCGAGGGAGATCAAGGATCACGAGTACCGAGTCGGCCTGACGCCGGACGGAGCACGGGCATTGCGCCAGGCAGGCCACGAAGTCTTGGTCGAATCTTCCGCCGGCGAAGGCAGTGGATACGCGGATGGCGACTATCGACAGGCCGGCGCTTCCATCATACAGTCCGCAGCGGAAGTCTTCGAACGCGCCGGACTCATCGTCAAGGTCAAGGAACCGCTCCTGTCGGAATGCCGTCTGCTGCGCGCCGGTCACATTCTGTTCACCTACCTCCATCTCGCGTCCTCGGCCGAACTGACCAAGAAACTGATGGAGAACCGCGTCACGGCGATCGCTTACGAGACGGTCGAAGCCAAGGACGGTATGCTCCCCATGCTCCGACCCATGAGTGACATCGCCGGCCGCATGTCCGTCCAGATCGGCGCGCGCTATCTGGAAAAGACTCAGGGAGGCCGGGGCCTGTTGCTGTCCGGGATGCCCGGCGTGGAGCCGGCGCATGTGGTCGTGCTGGGGGCGGGAGTCGTCGGCAGCGCGGCGGTCAGGATTGCGGCCGGCATGGGCGCCCGCGTCACCGTCATCAATCTCGACCTTGAACGTCTTCGCATCTTGGACGAACAGTATCAGGGGCGCATCGTGACGCGTGCCGCCGCCCAGGACGCCATCGAGGAAACGGTACCGACGGCCGACCTGCTGATCGGCGCGGTGCTGGTGGCAGGCGCCCGCGCCCCGAAATTAGTCTCGCGGTCGCTGGTCGGGCGCATGAGGAAGGGCGCCGTGATCGTCGACGTCGCCGTGGATCAAGGAGGATGTATCGAGACCACGAAACCCACGACCCACTCGGATCCCGTGTATCTGGTGGACGGGGTGCTTCATTATTGTGTCGCGAACATGCCGGGTATCGTCCCCCGCACGTCGACCGGCGCACTCACGAATGTCACGCTTCCCTACGTGCTCAGGCTGGCGACGGACGGCGTCGAATCGGTCATACGATCCGACGCGGGATTCCGCAAGGGCGTGAACCTCTACAATGGTGATGTGACCTGCCCGGCCGTAGCCGAAGCTCACGGCTTGCGTTTCACCCCCCTGATATAAGACAATCGCCCTTCGTTTCGCTGAGCCGTATGCCTGACGGGGTCGGGGCGTAGCGCAGCCCGGTAGCGCACTGCGTTCGGGACGCAGGGGTCGGAGGTTCAAATCCTCTCGCCCCGACCAAACCAAGCTCGCTCGTGCCGCACGCTTGTTATCGCTGTATCGTTTTGACGCGTGCGGATAAACACCTTAAGTGTTGGTGGCTGCAACCAAGCTTGTTCGACCCGGAGCCTCAAGATTGTGGCGATGGGATACACCTCCAGCGAGGTGTTTTTTCTGGTCTTGTTCGCTCGAGCCGCGCGGTCATTTCGGTTTTCGTCACTTGCGCGCGGATGAAGACCTTTCGTGAAAGACTTCTTTCTTCTCAAACCGCCGGTCGTCCGGGTTTCCCGAGACGTTCATGCCGGC
>DAOLIU010000128.1:0-9586 GCA_035328385.1 Nitrospira sp.
GCATGGAGCTCGCTCATCCGGGCGGACAGGCCGAGATGGATCATCTCCTCTCCCCGTTCCAAGTCTTTCCCGTAGTCGCGCATCGAACGCACCCGCTCCGCGATGCCGGGATCGTTCGTGGTCAACAGACCGGCTTCGATCCCCGTCACGACCTTCGTCGGGCTGAGAGAGAACACTTCGCAGACACCGAACTGGCCCAACGGTTGGCCCTTGTAGGTCGCCCCCAGCCCTTGCGCGCTGTCGAAATAGACAGGAATGCCGTGCCGGCGGCCGATATCCAGGATCGCGTCGACGTCGGGCGGCAGACCGTAGACGGTCACACCGCAAATCGCTCCGGTCTGCGGCGTGATGTTGCGCTCCACGTCCTCCGGATCGAGCGTGCAGGTTCCGGGAAGGCAGTCGCAGAAGACGGGTACGAGGCGATTCCACAGGAGCGCCTGCGCCGTCGCCGCAAACGTGAACGACGGCACGATGACTTCCGTCCCCGGCTTCAGCCCAAGCGCCTGCGGTACGAGCATGAGACCGGCGGTGCAGGAGGAAAGCGCCACGGCATAGCGCGCGCCGGTTTCCCGGCAGGCGGTTTCTTCGAGAGTCCGCACGGTCGGCCCGACCGTCACGATCCCGGATTCCCACCCCGCGCGCATCATGTCGAGGATGTCTTCCAAGGCAGGAAGCGTGGGTCTGATGATCGGCATAGTAGTCATGACGCCCTCCTTAAAGATTTAGTGATACGGACGACGGCTTGTTCACTCGATTCGGGTAAAAGCGCGAGACGGTCTTCGTTCGCAGGCAAGACGAGGAAGGAGAACTGCGCCGGACGCGACGGCCCGGGCGTCGTTTCAACGGAACGTGGTGTTGAGTTTCAAACGGATCCGGAGGTTGGGTCTTGGCCCGACACAGGCACGCGCACGGCGGCAGACCGCGTTGCGCCGACTCGTCTTATCCGCCGTACTCCCACGGCGTATCCGCCATGGTCAGCGGCTTGACTCGTTCGCGGCACACAGCTTCAACCACTTCGAGGATGACCACGGCATGATCGCTGCCTTGATCGACAATCTGCCGGACACTGCATTCCAGATAGGCCGGCGCATTCTGAAGAATGGGCGCGCGTGTCGCTCCGTCCACGAACGGCTCCCCGTTGATCGTGCCGTCGGACACCGCGGTCGGAGAGAAAAACCTGCGAGCGAGATCGCATTGATCGGTGCTCAGCACATGCAGGGCGGCCACGGAACTCTTCGCCAGGCATCGGAAGACGCTGTTCGTCGGTCGAACGGCGACCGAGAGCAGCGGCGGACTGAAGGACGCCTGGGAAACCCAGGTGACGGTCGCGGCGCCGATGGTCTCGTCGCTTCGCGACGTGAGGATGTAGACGCCGTTGGTGAACATGCGGAGCGCGTGCTTCTTGTCGGTGGTGTTCATGAGCACCAGCCTATATAGCGAGCGGCCCGAGTCAGGCCATCGTCATCACAGGTTGATTCTCCCGCACGCACGCAGCCGGTCGGCGACACAGTCGATCGATCCAATCAAACGCTCGGTCATGCCCAAGACACGACCACGGTTTTCCAGATCGGTCCCGAGTTCTTCGGGGGTGCAGAAACAGAGCAGGGCGCGTCGACTGTCCAAACTGTGGAGCGCTTCCATGGCGGCGGCGTCATGGACGATTGCGCCGCTCGTCACGCGGAAGAGAGAATCTCCCAATCGACCGACGACATAGGAGTTGTCCGGAGTCTTGAGAGTGAAGGACGAAAATCCGTAGCGTGTATGCTCGCGGACGCCCTCTTCATGAAACGTCGACGACCATTCGCGCCGTTCTTCTGGACTCGATGCAAGAGTCGGTACCTCCAGCACCAGCCGCCGCTCGGTCAGCGTCAACCCCATTTCGTCATACCATCCTCTGGCCCGCTGATTGTCGTCATGCACGTCCACCGCCAACCATTCCACATCGGAAGATTCGCGGAACGCCAGTCCGGCTTCCAACAAGGCCGTTCCGATCCCCGCCCCCTGTGCCGGGGGACTCACATAGAGATAATTGAGATGCAAAGACTCTCCGTGGCGGCGCCAGGACGACATACCGACGAGAGCGCCATCCCGCTCCGCCACCAGGAACCGGTTGGGGTGGCCGGCGGCAATTTGATCCCGGAAGAATTCTCCCAATCCGACGCACCCGATGACCGTGGTATGCAACATGAGCGGCGTCGCCGCGGACCGCATGATGGACGCCACGATCGCCCCCTCCTCCGGAACCGGAGGTCTGATCAGGAATAGGGATGACATCGAGAAGTCCTCAATCGAATGCGCGTTACTCCGTCCGCAGTTCCATGTCGGAAGAGGGTTCATCGGTCGGACACGGACTTTCCTCCGGCGCGGGCTCCGCGTTCGCGTGGCGGTAAGCGGGGAAATAATTGGCAATGTTGGCACGGTCCGAGGTTCGGACGTTGGACGCCCGGGTCAGCGCTTCATAGAGCGATTGATCGACGATCATACGGTAGGTGTAGAAATCCGCTCGGGCGTCCGAAAATCCCGCCTTGAAGTGAAACAGAGAATCGACCGCTCCACCGACGCCGCCGCCGATGTGCAAAATCTTGTGCTGCTGCGCCTTCGCCCAGGCGCGCATGTACGGAATGATGAGTTTGTTCGGTCCCAGCCGTAGATACTCGTCGGCCGTCGCCGATAAGTGATAGTGGACGATCCCGTGCGTCTCCACGAACACTCCACCTGCCACCACATGCCCCTCCCTCGAAAGCACGCAGCAGAGATGCATCGACTCATCCAGAATCGTCCTCAGGTCGTCGAAATACTCCTGGTCATATAGGCAAGTCGTGGCGCCCACGCGCGACATGGTTTGGCGATAGAGTTCCGTGAAATCCGGCAGCAGGCTCCAGTCATCGAGAGTGACCCGGAAATTCATTTCCTTGAGCCGCTGGATATTCTGCTTGTGATTTCTGCGTACTTGCGACCAGAACGTTTCATCCGGCAGACTCAAGTCGATGTAGACCGTCTGCCCTTGATGAACGATCTTGCCGAATCGCCCCAGATCTTCTTTGTTGAGCTCGGAGAACGGATGGAGGCGGAAGAACACCGACACGATTCGGTGCTCTCGAGCCGCACCGAGAAACGCCTCAAGGAAGGTCGGAAGCAGCGTCTGAGTCGGCGCGACCAGCGGACTGGAATACCCGTAGGGAGACACGCTGTCGCTCCAGCCGCGTCCGACATTCAGATTCGACGGAAGCTGTCGAACCGTAAGGGGCGCCAGAAACGAGGCTCCCTGTGATTCGGCATAGAAGGCGACCGGAATACTGCCCTCATGCCGAGCACACAACCGCACATACTTGGGGAAATGATAGAAATCGTGCCAGTGGCGAGCCAGAAACCGCGACCATCTGGGATCCTCGGAGGAGATGAATTCCGCGACCATGGCCAGGCCTTTCTGCGCGGGCACGGATGACGGACACATGACGGACAATCGAAGCGGTCTATCCCCGATAGGCCGGGAAGAAGCCGGCGGCCGGTGACCAGTCGCGTCCCTGCTCCGACTCCCACGCGGCGCGCTGATCGATCAGTTTCTGATACGAGGGGCCATCGAGCACCCGCGTGCCCACGCTGAACGAGGCCTGGGAATCCGGCGCGTATCGGAGTTTGTACCGATAGAGGCTGTCCACGGCCGACTCGTACCCCCCGCCCAGCACCAGATAGCGCTTGCCGTGCGCCTGCCCCCAGACGTTCACCGCATGGCGCAACAATGGATTGGCGCGGACTTGCATCCCTTCCTCGACTGTGCCGGTCAGGAACGCATAGAGATAATCGGCGGAAACCAACAGCATTTCCGTGGACACGACCCGGCCGCCGTGCAAGGCATGGAACAACATGACCTGCCCCTGCGCGTTGGCAATCAACGATTCGAAGAATTCTTTGGGGAAATAATACATGGACCGTGCTTCCAGCCGATCCATCGTCTCGTAGTAGATGTCCAGAAACTCGTTCAACCGGCGGCAATCGGGATCCGGTTCGATGGTCACGCCCGCCCGTTCGGCCTGACGAACGTTCTTGCGGGCGTCTTTGTCGTAGCTGGCGAGGATCGCTTCCGGCGTCCGGTCGAGCAGAACGACCACGGCCGGCCCTTTCACCAACGTGTCGCCGTAGAACGGGATCAAACGATCTTTGAAGAGGGAAAATCGCGCGAAGAGCGACACGGCCCTCACGGCGCAGGCCCATTTGTCGAATCCGGCCCAAAAAGCCTCCGCAGAGTGACCACCCCAGCCGAACGGCCCGCCGTAGCCATAGGGAGACACGAGGTCGCAGGCCTCGGTATCCCCCGCCCAACTTTCCGTGCGGAGCGGCCGGACGATGAACGGGAAGAGAATCCCGCCGTTGTCGGTTATTTGAGCGGCACAGACGGTCCGGTCGCCGGGACGGGCGAACAACTCGGCATAGCCCGGATGGGCGACGACGTCCCGTTGCGGCCACGTCTGCCAGAGCGCAAGCCATTGCGCCCGCTCGTCCTGAACGGACGCGTCGAACACGACAAACTGCTGAACATCTTTTTGCATAACTCTCGCTCCCGGCGCCGGGCGCACAACGCCTACTTTTCCAGAATGAGTTCCCGAATGTGATCCAGCCGGGGCAACTCTCCACGCACAGGATTGTGAAAGAACGCGAACCATTCAAGGTCCGGCAGGCCGAGGACGACCGCGGGCACCTCTTCGAATTGATTCCAGGCCAGGTTCAGTTTCTTGAGGCGTCTCAGGTTTTCAAACGATGCAGGCAAGCGGCGGAGCTCGTTCTGATACAGGGTCACGTGCTCCAATCCCTCCAGGTTGCCGATGTATTCCGGCAACGCCGCGAGCTTGTTTTGAAGGAGCATCAATCCTTTGAGCCGCCGAAGCTCACAGATGGCGTCGGGGACGGCGGTGAGCCGATTGCATTGCAGAAGCAGGTGCTCCAGATTTTGCAGCCGCTGGATATCCGCCGACACTTCGGTGATCGGAGTCACGCCCAGCCCCAGGACTTTGAGGCTGCCGTAGCCGTAGATCACGGGGGGAAAGTGGCGCAACGGGCAGCTGTAAACATTCAGGGATTCGAGGGCCGTAAAGGCTCCGTAGTCGTCCGGATAGGTCTTGAAGCTGTTCTTGTGCAGGCGCAGGGTTTTGAGGTCGGTAAATTTGCGCAGGAATACGGGAAGATCCTGAATGTCGTTTGCCGAGAGGTTGAGATAGCCCAGGTTCTCCAACTCGGCGATCCACAGGGGCACCTTCCCCAGTTGATTGGAGCTCAAGTCGAGATGCCGCAGCTGCGTCAAATTACCGAAGATGTCCGGTACCGTTTGAAGCAAGTTGCTGCGCAGATTGAGCCGCTGCAGATGGCTCAGGCCGGCGATCAGGAAGAGGATCTCCGCCTTTTCGGCTTGCGTGTGGTGCCGGATCAGGCCGTGGAAAATATGCTCGCGCGACGTGAGATCGATTTCCACGCACCGCTCGCCCTCGAACCGGCAGGTGAACGGAACACCGACCTTGCGCTTCAGGCTCTCGATCAGGTCGTGATCACGCATGGATGTCACGCAAACGCCGGTTGAGCTCGTCGCACCAGGCGGACAGCGCCTTCCAGTCCTTCTTCGGCAGACTGTCCATCGACAGGGGGCTGAGCAACTCATTGCCGCTCAACCGCTTCAGATGAAACCGCATGATTCGCATCGCGCCGAAATCGTTTTCATACCCGTAATAGTTGCCGAGCTCACAAATCGCATAATGCTTCGACGACATATCGAGCTTGAAATTCAACAGGAACCGCTCCATATCCAGCTGCAGTTCCTCGTTGCCGTAAGTCGGAGAGAAGAATACGAATACGTCGTACCTGCTGAGATCGCTGGCGTCGCCGAGTGTTTTGACGTCGTACAGGTCGAATGGGAACTCGATCATGTCGCCGAGACGTTTGACGACTCTGCGCGTAGACCCGTGGCTCGAGGCATACAACACGACCACCGATTTCATGTGTGCTCTCCGGCAGGCTGCAGTCCTGGACGGGAATGATCGCGGTTTTCTACCTGCGGGACGTGGATCGAAGCCTACGGCGAGAGCTTGACGGGAACCTCATGCCGCAGTCCGGATTCACCGGATGGTTTCGACGGAACCGGCAGCGGCCTCGCGGGGTTCCCCACTACCGTAAGCCCGTCCGGTACGGTGGCGTAAACCGCGGCGCCCATTCCGACCTTGCACCAATTTCCTATAGAAGTTTGGGCGAGGATGCAGGCCCCCGCGCCGACCAACGAACCTTCGCCGATTCTTGCCCCGCCGGATATATTGGCGCCGCCCCCGACGACCACATACGGACCGATGACGACGTCATGCCCCACGATTGCACCCGGGTTGAGAACGGCATGGGCCCCGACGATAGTGTTGCAGCTGAGAAAGGTCCGGGCGCCGACGATCACCCCGGTTCCCAGAACGGCGGACGAACGAACCACCGACGTGGGATCGACGATCGTCGCAAACGAGAAGCCCAGCGCTTGAATCTCTTCGATCACCTTCTTCCGGACCTGGGGGCTGCCGATCGCAACACAGACCTCTGTGTCTTCTCTTGAGAAATCCCGCAATAGAGTCCGGTCTCCGAGCACGTCGATGCCGTGGACTCTCGTGCCTGCAGGAAGGGAGTCGTCCAGGAACGCCACATCATGCCTCTGTCTTCCACCGTTCAGGAACGGTGGAAGCATATCGACCACCTCTCTGCCCAGGCCGCCTGCGCCGACGATGAGGAGCTTCTTCTTCATTTCTTCCTTCGGACTCGACCACGTCCATGCGCTACAGTGATCCAGCCTTCACTCGAGATGCACTGCGCCGTTACCCGACGTTCGTTCGTTCTGCGGCGGCGGCGCTACGTGGGGTTCAGCTTCCGTCATGAAGGCCCGCCTGAAATCATCGAGCGAAACACCTTCACGCCGTTCGATAAATTGAACGATGCTGGCGACCGATCGAAAGTATTCGAGCTCCAACTTATCCATGGAGATGGCGATACCGAACTCATTTTCGATGTGGAACAGCAATTCGACGAAAATCAGACTGTCGATCAACCCCGTTCCCATGAGATCGGTATCGACGGACGGCACGTCTATTTCAAGCTTCTGCTTGAATACCTCCATCAGCCTGTCTCGAACCCCGATATTACTCGCCATGCGACACGCTCCTTGTATCGGAGGCTCTCCGAACCATAGTGTTCCCGATGAACAACACATCGATGCCGGTGGCCAGAAATGTTTCCACCGCTTCCTTCGGTGTGTTGACGATCGGTTGTCCCTTCACATTGAAGCTCGTATTCAGAACCATTTCCCGCCCGGTGAACTTTCCCACGCGGCGCAAGAGCGTATGAAAGACCTCGTCCGATTCGGCTGAGACCGTTTGGACGCGGGCCGAGCCGTTCACATGGGTGATGGCCGGCAATGTCGGGCGATGTCGTATCCTCACATCCACGGTCATGATCATGTACGGCATCTGCGTCAGGGGCGGCATGTCGAACCAATAATGCCCCTGCTCGACCGTCACGGCCGGCGCGAATGGTCTGAACGCTTCCCGCATCTTGACCATGGCGTTGATGCGATCCCGCATCTCGGGATGGCCGGGGTCCGCAAGAATGCTTCGATGTCCCAAGGCCCGAGGGCCGAATTCCATACGACCCTGGTACCATCCGACAACCTCTCCCTGTGCGATGCAGGCGGCCGCCGCCTCGCACGTCTTGGCGACATCGTCGAAACGGACGACTTTGATCCTCTCCGCGAACGCAGTGAGAGCTCGGTCGATTTCGCTGTGGGAATAGGCCGGCCCAAAGAATGGGACCGGTGAACGCCGATTGGAGACCGGCCCTCTGTGCGAGGCCCGATAGAGCGCGGCCCCAAGGGCGGCGCCGTCGTCGCCCGCAGCCGGCTGCACATAGATCTCGTCGAACAGGTTGGCCTGCAACAATCGGCCGTTGGCGGTGCAATTGAGCGCCACTCCGCCGGCCAGCGCCAATCGTCTCAAACCGGTCTTGGCGCCGAAATGGCCGCAGAACTCCTGAAGCGTGCGGTCCAGGCAGTCCTGCAAACCCGCAGCCACATCACGATGATCGTCGGTAATATCTTCTTCCGGCTTTCGTGCCGGGATCAGGTGTTCGGTGAAGTAGCGCCGGGTGGCCAGGAAATTCTCCCGTTCGTCCCGCGTCTTATTCAAACGCAGGGAAGGGATGTGCAGCGAGCCGTCGTCCCCGAATCGGACCGCATCGTCGAAAAACGATCGGAACCGCGACGGATTTCCGTACGGTGCGAGGCCCATGATCTTGTACTCGTCCGAATTGAAGTCGAAACCCAGATGGAGCGTCAGAAGTGAATAGAACATGCCGATCGAATCGTAGGCCGAAAGGTGGTGAATCGGAGTGAGACGGCCGTGATCGCCGAGATAGACGGACGCTCCGTCGACCTCACCCATCCCGTCGATCACGACGACCAGACATTCCTCCCACCCGGACGTGAAAAAGGCGCTCGCCGCATGCGCAAGATGGTGGTTCACGTGTCGCACCCGGTCAATGGCAAAGCCGGGAAGATTGCGGCTCACCTGGGAGGCAAAGACGTCCCGCGAATACACCTCCTGATACCGCTTGGCGGCGACCTGGTCGAAGGCATACGCATTCTTATAGGGCATGTAATCGAAGGCATGCGCAATTTCGTCGATCTGATCGAGCGAGAGGCCGGCCTCCTTCAGGCAATACTGAATGGCCTGCACCGGGAAGGCCGCGGAGTGCTTCTTCCTGTTGAACCGCTCTTCCGCAGCAGCCGCCACTACGACTCCGTCCACGACGAGCGCGGCGGCGGCTTCGAATCCCTGGCTCATCCGGTATTCACGTTCATCCAATCCGGGCCATTGAGCCATCTTGAACGGTGCAGATTGCTCCAAACCGCTGATGCCGATGATATTCATGATGAATGCCTCGTCGAGAGCTGTTTGAACTTCTCACGTAACTGCGGACGATCGATCTTGCCGCTCGGGTTCTTTGGCAGCACGTCGCAAGCAAGATACTGGGACGGGACCATGTACGACGGAACCGCACGCCCCAGAGATTGTTTGAGGTCTTGCGATGTGACGGTCTGGCCGTCGATCGGGACATATGCACAGCAGATCGCAATCCCTTCGAAGCCGCCCTTCTCCACGGCCACGACGGCGCTTTCCCGCAGCGATGGCAGGGCGTGCAACGCCGCCTCTATCTCGCCCAGCTCAATGCGATACCCTCGGCTTTTCACCTGGGTGTCGGCCCGGCCGTGAAAATACACCAGCCCGTCCGATCCCACGCTGGCCAGATCTCCCGTCTTGTAGATACGGCTGCCGGAACGTGCCGGAAAGGAGACAAACACGGATTCGGTTTTTTGCGGATCGTTCCAATATCCCGGACTCAGTCCGACTCCGCCGATATAGAGATTTCCGACTTGTCCGATGGGGGTCGGATCGAGCGCGTCGTCAAGCACCAGCAGTTCTTCTCCGTCACAGGCCGAGCCGATCGGAATCGGAGTACAGTCGTCGACCGGACAAGCGGGAACCGTGTAGTAGCTGCTTGCGATGGTGGCCTCGGTGGG
>DAOLIU010000129.1:0-6326 GCA_035328385.1 Nitrospira sp.
AAGCTGCTGCTCAATATATACGCGCACATAACAAGGATATTGGTGTCCCATCGGACTGGCGCGATAACTTTGATGTTGCTGTTCTCGCAACAATGATGGCAGTACCAAAAGAGGGACCTTCCGCAGGTGTGACTATCGTAACAGGAATAGTTTCTGCCTTGAAGGGAACTCCAGTTCGAAATGACATAGCCATGACAGGCGAAATCACCCTGCGCGGCCGCGTCCTGCCGATCGGGGGGCTCAAGGAGAAAATTCTCGCGGCCAAGCGGGCCAAGCTCATGACCGTCATCCTGCCGAAGCGGAACCGGAAGGACCTGGACGAAATTCCCAAGCACATTCTGAAGGGCATCCAGCTGGTCTTCGCCGACACGATGGACGAGGTCATGAAGGTCGCGCTGCGCAAGCCGGTGAAGGTCGCGCGCACGTCGAAGAAACCCCAGTCGCCGGGTGAGCGGCCGCACAAGCCGCAGGTCCGTGCGATCACCCACAAACGGGCCGGCCGGTCGGTCGGCGTCCACGCCAGCGTCTCAGCCGAACCGCGACGATCTCAGCGCTAGCGCACTATTCATGACGGTTCGTCGCGAAATTGCGGAGTCGCATTGCGAGACGGACGCGTGGAGCCGCACATGGAGCTCGGGGACTGACACCCTTCTCCGTATGTGCGCGTGGTGTCTGCCCCTGTCCGAACCGGGACAGGCACTGTCGCAAACGACGGAGCCAGCCCCCAGACAGTATGTTGACCGACCGACCGGCGAGCCCGCCCGGCTGCGCACCGAAACTCCGCACACAGACTCGTCGCAGCAGCGGCTCCTCAATCGCGGCAGAAACGTTCATGGATAATGCGCGCTATATGGCGTCGCCGATCGGGCACAGGGCCCGCCCTCCGCTTCGAGAGTTCGACCTGATCCGTTCGCTGCGTCGGCTCTGTGCAGGCCGCGATGCATCGGTGCGGCGGGGCATCGGCGACGACACGGCCGTGACCGCCGGTCCTCCCGGCCTCGACCTCCTGCTGACGACCGACCTGCTTGCCGAACAGGTCCACTTCGACCGACGAACGGCCGATTTCCCCGACATCGGTTTCCGCAGCGCCGCCGCCAACTTGAGCGACATCGCGGCGATGGGCGGCGAGCCGAAGTATCTGCTGATCGCCTTGGCCCTTCCGAACAGCGCGACGGCCCGGCAAGTACGCGGGTTGTATCGAGGCATGATGGCGGCCTGCCGGCCGCACCACGTGCTGGTGATCGGAGGAGACGTCTCCGCTTCAGCCGGCGGCTGGTTCATCGGCGTGACCGCCGTGGGGACGGTGGAACGGGGGCGGGCGCTGCTCCGCAGCGGCGCGAGGGTGGGCGACGCGATCTATGTCACGGGCACGCTCGGAGATTCGCTGGCGGGCCTGGCGCTGGCAAACGAACGTATCGGTCGCGCCGGCCGACTCCCGCGAACCGCGATCCTGCCGGCACGCCAGCGGCGGTTTCTGCTCAAGCGGCATCTGCGGCCCGACGCCCGCGTGACCGTCGGCCGTTGGTTGGTCCGGGAACGGCTCGCGACCTCGGCCATCGACCTGTCGGACGGTCTTTCCGGGGACATCCGGCATCTCTGTGAAGAAAGCCGGGCCGGCGCGGAGATCGACACGGCGTCCCTCCCCTTGTCGCAGGCCGGTCTGGCCTATGCGGAAGCCACCGGGTCGGATCCGGCCAAGATGGCGCTCACCGGAGGCGAAGACTACGAACTCTTGTTCACGACGCCGGTTCGGCTGTGCGGGAGACTCGAACGAGCGGCCCGGCGAAAGGGGTTCCATCTGACGAAGATCGGGACGATCAAGCCGGCGCGATTCGGCGTTCAGGCTCGATGGGCCGGCGGATTGAAACCGCTCCCCGTCACGAGCTACCGGCACTTTCAATCACCGCGCGGAGAATCCTGAAAATCATGGCACGCCTCCGCTCGCTCTTGCGCCAGCTCCTTCACCTGCAGGAATCGCCCGAGCGCACCGCCGTGGCCTTTGCCGTCGGCGTCGCCATCGCCTTTTGCCCGCTCTACGGCCTCCACACGGTGCTGGTCGTCTTCTGTACCTGGGCCTTCGGACTGAATTTCGTCGCGTTGATGGCCGGCGCCCTGATCAACAATCCCTGGACACTCGTCCCGGTCCTCGGCGCCACCTACTGGACCGGCGCGCTCATCCTAGGCGGCACAGAAGCGCCCACCTTCGATTGGCATGACCTGAGCTTCATGGCGGTCTATCAACAAGTATTGCCCTATGCCGTCCCCTTCGCGCTTGGAGGAACCGTCCTCAGCCTGGCCGGTGCGCTGCTGGCCTATCCGATGGCCTACCGTCTGATCAGCAAGTACCGCCGGTCGGGCCATGGACCGGAACCCCGGTCCATCCAGCCGGCCGCCGTTCAGGCGCACTTGAGAGCGTCCGGCCCCGAACCATTGCCGCCCCGCGATCCGCTGGGCTAAGATGAAAGCGTCCTATGACGCCGCCGGATTTTCCGCGCCAATCCAACGCTCCCTACGATGGCTCGGCGTTGATCGCCGATCCCATTCATAAGTACGTCTCCTTCACCGTCCCCTACGCGCAATCCGACCACCACGAGCGGACCGAAAAGGATCTGATCGATTCGCCATGGGTCCAGCGGCTCCGCTACATCTATCAGTTGCAGAGCGCCCGTTGGGTCTATCCCGCTGCGGAGCATACTCGTTTCGTGCACTCGCTCGGCACCATGCACGTAGCGGGACAGTTCGCCAGGCATCTCTACCCCTTCTTGAAGAAGGTTGCGCCCGACGTACCGTCCCCGCACTATGTCGAATCGTTCCTCCGCGTGACCGCGCTCGCGCACGACATCGGACACGGGCCGTTCTGCCATTTCTTCGACGACAATTTTCTCCACACCTTCAATGCGAGCCACGAACGGCTGGGCCAGATCATCATCCGGGATCATCTCGGGCCGATCATCCGGAAAATCCGCCGCAGCCCGTCCGGGCCGTTTCTGAAGGGCGAGGAACTCGATCCCGATCAGATCGCGCACGTGATCCTCAAGGAAAAAGGGAAGGACAATTCGCGCCTGCCGCGCTGGCTCAACGTGTTGCAGCCGGTGATCGGCGGCAGCTACACGGCGGACAATCTGGACTACGTGCTCCGGGACTCCTACATGTGCGGCGTGGCGGTGGGACCGGTCGACCTGACCAGGCTGATCCACTATACGATCATCACCGACAAGGGTTTCACGATCCACAAGACGGGCCTGCCGGCACTCCAGATGTTCCTGAACACGCGGATGTATCTCTACTCCAACGTGTACTTCCACCGGACGACCAGGGCGATCGACATCCACCTGCGGGACATCTTCGGCGACACGATGAAGCTCATCTTCCCGCACGACCCCCGGAAGAAGATGGACGACTACCTCACGCTGACCGATTGGTCGCTGCTCGAACAGGCGCGCAGCTGGCGGAAATCCCGGCAGAGCGAGGAACGGCGCCTCGGCGAGGAATGGGCGCGAATCCTCGACCGAAACGTGAAGTGGAAAATGGCCTACAGCACCGTGTTGAAAGAAAAGGGGCAGGAGCGGGGGATGGACTTCCCCAGCGACGAACACTTCGCCAGGCAGATCAGAAAAGAATTGCCGACGGCGCTTCAGAAAATCGAGTTCCGCGTCGACATGGCCCCGCTGGACCCTCGTCCCGATCCCAAGGACCGGCGCGGCAATCCCCTCTACGTCTACGACCCCGGCACGAAACAGGTCTCGGTGGAACCGCTGGAAGAATTCCTGGATCTCCTGCCGACCCGTCTGGTCCAGTTCCGCATCTACTCCCACGACCATGAGCACGACGCGGCCCTCTCGCGCGCCGCCGCCACGGTCCTGAACAAGACGCCGTCCAGCCTCGAATCCAACTATTGACAGTCCCACCCACAACAGAAGTCGATCGCCGTAATCAGCTCTAACGATCGCTCACCACCCATTGCTTGCGGACATTTAGCGGGTCAAATGTAAGGAAAACAAGGTGCCTTATTTTCTCCATCTTGAAGACCAGCCGGGGCACGTCAATAGGACCATCTTCTCCCTCAAGCCCCTCGAGAAGCAGCGTAAAGCGTTGATCGGGACTAATCGTGGCTACATCGAACGCGACACCAAAAAATACTTCGGAGGAAACTAGCAAAGGACCAACCGAAGCATTTGCGTACGCAGGGTTTACAATGTCGGTCCAGGTCTCGGACCCGATGTGCTCAAGTTTTATGGGCCCGGTGAAGCCTTTTGCGAGTAACTTATTGCCTTGCCCCGCGTCCAGAGCAGCCTTCATTGGGTCAAACGCGATGCTTCCATTTTGGGGCAACAGAGAAATCACAAACCAAAAATTCGTCTTGGCATTTGATTGCCAGAACGGAATGATAGGGATAAAGGGGCCCATAAACCCAAAAAACTTACTGTTCTGAGGGCTTACTGTGACGCTTGTAGCATCCAAGACAACGGTGTTGGAATCCTTACCGAGGGGAAGTTCCAATACACTGCGATGCTCATTCCCTATTACCGTACAACCTTGCATTAATAGTGCACCACAGCATATGGCACAACCGAGATGGGCTATTGGATTTTGTGGTTTCAGACGAATTTCTCTGTTCGAACTAGTTCGACAGTTTGTCTATCACTCTCCTCAGGCAATAAACCTAATGGGCAAATACTGTCATAAAGTATCGGTCCCTTCAAGCCGAGTTGCCAGAGGGTAGTGGGTCCGTTTCCTCTTCTGTCATGCCCACGAAGCTTGTCCCCGCATGTTTTAAGCGGGGAGCGGGCATCCATCTCTCATCCAGACTCCATGCTGAGGAGAAAGTCTCGCCTGGATTCCCGCTTCCGCGGGAATGACACACGGCAGTAGTTCTGATGGCAAGCTGACCCACCACCGTCACCCTTCAACGAATAGGCGTGAAAGGCAGTCTCTTTCAGCAGGTTGTCAGGCGGAGACTTTCAGGGAGCGTCTCGTCCAGAGCAAAGACTTTTCTTCGTCCAGAATCCTTCGCTGAAAGACGGACGGCACGTGAGCGTCTTGCAGATGCGCGGGAAACCGGCGTTCAAATTGCTCGATCGCTTTCGACGCTTCGTCCTCGCGGCCGGTTCGAGCCAGCAGGTCGATGAGCCGAAGATACGCCGGCACGACGAACCCAAGATGTCGGGAATCCGTGGCACGCTCGATCACATGCCGGTAACCGGCCACGGCGCGATCGGTATCGGCCGTCTCGAGACAGAGCCCTTCAAGCATGTGCACGCTGATGCGGTCCGTATTGGCGCTGACGCTCTTTTCCCACTCTCCCTTCACCAACGAGCACAACTCCTCGGACGACAAGCAGACGACGGTCTTCTTGGACGATCGCTGCAACCGCGCCACGATTTCTCTCGCTTCCGCCCATCCGCCGTACAGGCCGACCAAATAGCCCTGGCAATGCCCCTTGGCCTCGCAGGGTCCGTCGGTAGGAGAGAACCCTTTCTTGTCCGCCTTCGTCGAGAGAAAGACTCGGCCCTGCGCCGGCCCGCAGACCTTGCACAGAGCGGTTCCGTGCGGAGCAGCGTAGACATACATGCGGACCAGCGATCGATCGAATAAGTCGACTGCGAGGATGCGTCCGGCCCGAACTTGGGCCTGGTGGAACAGCCACAGTCCCAGCAACGCGGCAATTGCCAGGACATACATCGTCACTTCGAGGCTGACGTATCCGTCTCCCACCGCGCTCCCTCGAACACATCGCGCAAAAAGGCGTCAAGCAAAGGCTTTAGAAGCGATCAAACGAATCCAGCATACCACTCCCCTTCAGAAACCCAAGGAGATCTTGACTTCCCGATGCGGCAGGCCGGCGAGACGATATCCGCCGCCATCCCCGACTCCATCGACAAGGTCCAGACACACATTTCCCTGTCTCGAACGACGAACTCTTGCGATACTGTCCGGAACGAGAAGGAGGAGGATGTATGTCACACCTGGCAATCTGGATGGTCGTTATAGTCAGTCTGCTCGCAGCCGTACCGACATCGGCGCAAGCGCCCGGAAACCATCCGCCGGCCAATGCCGCCGGCATCCTGAACGCTCTCCCTCCGGATCTTTACATGAAATTGGAACGATTGGCTCAATTGCTCGACCAGAACATCAAGGCAGGCAAGCTGACCGACGCGCAGGTTCAGCAGGAACTCATGTCCGGACGGCTGGAGCAGACCATCCGCGGCCTTGGACCGGAAGCCAATCGGCTGATGGAAGAAATTCAATCAGACATGCAGACCGGCAACGGACCTGGCGAGAGTGCGCTGATGCCTTTGTTGGGAGGGCTCGGCGGGAAATAAGAA
>DAOLIU010000129.1:6426-9394 GCA_035328385.1 Nitrospira sp.
TTCAGTACAAATTATCCCGGTAGTCGCGCTGCAGGCCTTTTTCCATGAGGCCGGGAACCGACACCGCCGCACGCACCAGCTTGGCCTGCAGACCGCGCGCCTTGCTGTGTTTGATATGGGCCACGAACATCGCCGCGGGATCGATGCCCTCCGCGCGCGGCTTGGCCGGCCAGAGCCCTGCCCGTCCCACCGCCGCGCTTTCGCGAACGGTCAAGGCCGGCTGCTCGATGCAGGTTACGAGCACCGGCGTTTTCCCGGCCACGGAAAAACCGGCCCGCATTGCGGCATCGGTCGTGATCCGCGCCGTACCGGACAGCATGGCGACCTTCGTACAGCCCGGTATCAGCAGGGCTGCTGCAACGCGCGGCTGGGTCAGAATGTTCCGAAAGCTGTCCGCGCGGCGATTCCCCGGACGGTCGGCATACCAAGCACAGCCCTGTTGCAGGCGGAGCAGCATGTCCCGGGGATCGCCTTTGGGGCTCACATCGGCATGACCCTGCGCATCGACGGTCGCAAGCGCCATGAAGCGGCTCGCAGCCAGAAAGGCCGGCGCGTCATCCGGAATCTCACTGGAAACGGGTGCCTCCCAAAAATTCGAACGGATCAGCGCCTTGGCGCAATGGACGTAACATTCGTCTACGACGATCTCGGCCTCGCCGCCGCCGACGGAAGCGACACGGCCACCGACGCGCAACGTCTCGCCGATGCTGGGCGTCAGGAACAGCGCACCGAATCCCAGTCCTTCGCGGGCGAGACGGGGCTCATCCAGCGCCGTCAATGGCAATCTCAGTCGGGACGTATCCAAGACCTGTACAAAACCCCGCTCGCCCCCGCCGAGCGTCATGCCGACGTTGCGGCCGTCGCCAAACGCCGCAAACAGCAGCGGCGAAGAGGCGATCCATCGCCGTGCGCCATCGTCGAGATGATCGATGACTTTCAGGTCGATCGCTTTGGGCCCCTTGCCGATGCAGGCCTCCAAAGCCGCGATGCTTTCGATTGAATCACTCACGTCGGCACCTCTTCGCACAGGCAACACACATCGAAGCTCATTGCCGGCCGATCTCCTTCAAGCCGATGCGCCGCGACACGGGAATGTTCCGGCTCACTCTACCACAATGCACAACCATTCCACGCATCACCACTTTGCCGGTTGTCCCGAACCGTCGGATTCTGTCATAGTGCGGCCATGCATAGAGTACTCGCCTACAGTCTCATAGTTCTCCTGTGCGGATGCGCGGCCAATTTGGCCGACATCCGGAAGACCGCGCCGAAGCAGTCGGGAACGTTCCCGACGCCGCCGGCTGCCTTGGCCGCCTGCGTTCAGCAGAATGTCGAGCCGATCGCGTCGCCCTATCAGTCCAGCCTCGTCACGAGCCCCGACCAAAAGGAATACTACGTCACCGCCACCCGCAACGCCGGCAGCCTGGCCCAGGAGCCGCTCATCGGCTTCGACCTTTTCCTCGTCGCCTTCAACGATGGGTCCCTCGTCGAGCTGCGCGAGGGCGCCTCGGACGGCCGTTCCCTTGCCCGCCGCGTGTGGCTGATCGTGGAGTCCTGCGCCCAGAAAACCTCAGGTGCCAACAGTGCGCCGCAATCTTGAATGTCGACGACGCTGATTCGACGGCTCTGTGAACGAGACAGCCGTTACGCAGCACGGGCTGCAGCTGTAATTCCTTCCACATCGCTCAGAAACGGACTCCCAGATAAAATCCCGGCATGATGTTCGTGTGGAGATCGAAATCCCGCCCGCCGGAGCGGACAGTCTCGCCAAGCGACGTCACGTTGAGCAGAAAGTCCGCGGTAATCGCGAGCCGCTCCGTCACGGCATAGTCCACCCCCACGCCGAGCGGAATCAAGAACGAGCCGTAGGTATTGGCCGTTCCGCTGTCGGTATCTTTGATGCCTGCCCGGACGAATCCAACGCCGCCCTGGACCACGAGCTTGGCCAGATTGCCGGTGTTTGGAATATTCCACCAATACTTGGCTTGCGCGGACAGGCCGAAGAGAAAATCGTTTCCCACTCCGGCATACTGCGCCAACGGCCCCACGGAAAAGGCGTGAGTCACGAAATAATCCGCATGACCGTTGAACGCGAATTCAGCGGCTCCATCAGGCGTGTTTCCTAAAAAGCCCATCCCGGCGCCGCCTGTCCAACGTCCCGCCTCCAATTCGTCGGCTCCCGCGGAAACGGGACCAAGAATGACCGGGCCTGCGATCGAGCAGGCAGAAAGTGCCAGCCGGGCAAGGATAAGGCGGGGACGACGAAACATGACCGCCCTTCATGGATTCGCTTCCGCTACGATCCCACCGACCGTAGGTGGAGTCAACTGGCAGATTGGTAGCGGGTCAGTTTGCCATCAGACCCACGGAAGTGTGTCATTCCCGCGAAGGCGGGAATCCAGGCAAGGCCTTCTCCTCAGCATGGAGTCGTGATCGAGGAGTGGATGTCCGCATTCGCGAGCATGACGCAAGAGGAGCCTGAATCACGACCGGCAGATTCGCAAGTCGAAGATTCAAGATAGTCGGCCACACGCAAAGCAATGCAGCAAACAAGTCTCACTGATCTGGCACGGCTCCACTTCATGGCTTGATTGGAGACAGCTCGACCCGCTCCTGAATCTTGACCCAGGCATCCCATCCATGACGCTTCGCCGAGCTCATGATGACTTGCCGCGCCGCCGCGATACTGCGGACCATCTGTTCCCTGTTTGCGCCGGGCTGATGCCGCACGACAATCGCCAGCGTCTCGGGATCCGCTTCAACGACATGGAGCGAATACAGCCGATCACCGCTCGGCTGTTCCTGCAGCTGCGCATTTGCCACCAACGCCAGCCATTCGATGCTCGTCGGCGTGTAGGGTGTGAGACCGGGCCGTTTCGGCGCCTGCGGCACGATACGCTGCTCCCGCGCCGCTTGTTCGTCCCGCTCGACCTTGCACTCCCCGGCCACGCAGGCCTGCATCTGCCTC